>CAYWDR010000253.1:0-4326 GCA_964457075.1 uncultured Solibacteraceae bacterium | reverse complement strand
TGACGATGAAGGCGAGGGCGAAGGTGAAGAGCACCAGGGCCTCGATGAAGGCCAGGCCGAGCACCAGGGAGCCGGAGATCTTATCGGCGGCCTGGGGGTTGCGGGCCATGGATTCATAGGCGGTGGAGAGCACCTTGGCCTGGGCGGTGCCACACGCGGCCGCGGCGCCGGCGACGGCGATGTAGACGAGGCGCTTGGTGTCGAACAGGGCGTTGAAGGCGCCGGAGTGGGCGACGGTCGCGTCCTGGGCAAAGGCCATGGCAGCCACGGTGAAGAGGAAAGCGAAGGTGAAGAACTTGCGCATGTGCGCCTCCTAGATGGGCCCAGGGGGTTCGGAATCCCCGGGGTCGGGTGAACTCGGTTAGTGGGCGTGCGCGGCCTTGCCATGACCGTGGTCGTGGTCATGGCCGTGGTCGTCGTGGTGCATCTCCTGAACGGCCCCGCCGATGTAGACGGCCGTCAAGGTGATGAACACGAGGGCCTGGACGGCCACCGTGATGAAGCCCAGGAACATGAGCACCGTGGGCACCATCAGGGCCACGACGCCAAAGATGGCGGCGGCGATGGTGTGCTCCAGGGCCATGTTGAGGAAGAGACGCATCGAGTGGCTGAAGATTCGGATGAACAGGCCGAGGAACTCCAAGGGAAAGATGAGGCCGATGCCCAGGATCACCATGAAGGGGCTGTCGCAGGGGCCCGCGAGGTGCTTCCAGTAGTGGAGGCCATTCACGCGCGTGCCCTCGATGTTGTACACGAGGAAGACGAGGACGGCGCAGCCCAGGGTGACGTTCCAGTTGCTGTTCCCCGTTCCGAAGAAGGGGATCATGCCCAGGAAGTTGTTCGTGAAGATGAGCAGGCCCAGCGTGCCGATGAAGGGGATGTACTTCTCGGAGTGGCGCGGGATGGAGGAGCCGGCCAGATTGCGGATGAAGCCGAAGTAGGCTTCCATCACCTGCTGCAATCCGCCGGGGATGAGGCTGAGCTTGGCGCGGGTGGCGGAAGTGAGGCCCACGACGAACAGGGCGGCCAGCACCGTGTTCAGGAGGTGGTCATAGCGCTCCAGCACGCTCATGGGGTGGGCGCCGAAGCCGGGCCACACCTGCTGGTGCAAGTGCAGGAGGCTCGTCAGCCACTGGGCGAAGAAGGAAGCGTGGTGTTCCATGGGGATGCCTCAGGAGGGGTTCCGGGCCTGCTTCCACCACACCCGGAAGGCCGCCCAAAAGAGCGCCGGAACGTGCAAAAGCATGCCCGAGAGGAGCGGGAAGTTCTCCTCGGGAAAACGTTCCATGATCGCATGGCCCAGGAACCCCAACAAGGCGAGATTCCCGAGCCCCACCAAGGCGGAAGCCGCCCGGGGCCCACGTTTCACCCGCCAGATAGTGAACGCCACCGTGCCCACGGCCACGAGCCCCATCGCCAGGAAGACGAGGGCCGCCGTCCAGCTCCGGCCCAGCCCCCAAGCCAACAGCCCCCCCGGCAGGAGGACCGTCAGCGCGTTCCGCAGCTCCGGGGCCGGATCAACCCTTGGGTCCATTGCCCCCCCGCATCTGCTTCTGCACCTTGAAGGCCTCATAGAACGCCGTCGCCAGCCCCCAGAAGAAGCCGATGATCAGGCCCCCTTCCGCATGCCCGAACTTGCCCCCGATCCACCGCCCCCCGAACATCCCCACCACGATGGCCATGGGCATGAAGTAGGCCAGGTGCGTGGCACTCGCGAATTGGGGGCCCTTCGGGCCCGTTTCCTTCTTGGTCATTTCGACCCCACTGCAAAACGCGGGGCCTTGGCCCCGCGTTTTGCAGTGTAATCCCAATGCCTAATTCAGGGCGACCTGCGCCGCCTTCTTCTCGGGGCCGATGCCGCCGGCCCAGTCCAACAGGGGGCGGGCGAAGCCGGTACCGATGAGGACGAGGACGAAGGCCACGGTGACGATGACGGTGGTGGCCATGCCCGCGGTGTCGGGCTCCGCCCCTTCGGCCAGGGCGGGGGCATCCTTGAAGTACATCTGGTTGATGACGCCCAGGTAGTAGAAGGCGCTCACGACGGAGGTGAGGAAGGCGATGGTGACGAGGAGGATATGCCCTTGCATCACAGCCAGCTGGAAGAGGTAGAACTTGGCGAAGAAGCCCACGAGGGGCGGGATGCCCGCGAGGCTCAGGAGGAACACGAGCATGGCGAAGGCCAGGAAGGGGTGGCGGTCCTTGAGGCCGCGGAAATCCTCGATGCGCTCGCCCTCGCCCGTGCCCTGGAGGTGGATGACGATGGCGAAGGCGCCGAAGTTCATCACCAGGTAGGTGGCCATGTAGAGCCAGGTGGCCTGCGCGCCCTCGGGGCCGCACATCACGCCCAGGAGCATGTAGCCCACGTGCGCGATGGAGCTGTAGGCCAGGAGGCGCTTCATGCTCTGCTGCTTGATGGCCGCCACGTTGCCCAGGATCATGCTGGCCGCGGCCACGTAGCCTAAGGGCAGCATCCACTGGTCGGCGAGGCCCGGGAGGGCCGACTGGAAGATGCGGATGAAGGCGGCGAGGCTGGCGGCCTTGGGGGCCGTCGCCATGAAGGCCGTGATGGGCGTGGGGGCGCCCTCGTAGGCGTCGGGGCTCCACATGTGGAAGGGCACCGCGGCCACCTTGAAGCCGAGGCCCACGAGCACCATCAGGACGCCCGCGCCCACAAGGAACGTGTTGGACTGGGCGACGACGGGCAGGAGCTGGCCCATCTCGGCGAAGTTCGTCGTCTTGCCGCCCGTGGCGCCGAAGAGGAGGCTGATGCCGTAGAGCAGGATGCCGCTGCTGAAGGCTCCCAGGAGGAAGTACTTCAGGCCCGCCTCCACGCCCCGTTCCTGCTTGCGCAGGTAGGCGACGAGGATGTAGATGCAGATGGCCATCAGCTCGAGGCTGAAGTAGAAGCTGATGAAGTCCACGGCGCCGCAGAGGAAGAGCATGCCGCTGAGGCTGAAGAGAATCAGGGCGTAGTACTCGACGGTCTGCTCCTTCAGCGCGTTGAGGAGGCGCTGGGAGAGGGCCACGGTGCCGAGGGCGCCCAGGACGCTGAGGATCTGGAAGCCCTTGGTGAGGCCGTCCACCCGGTACATGCCGGAGAAGCCGAGGCCCTCCGGCGTGCGGATCACGAGGGCGAGGACGACGAGGAGGATGGCGCCCGTGACGGGGGCCCACTTGTGCTTCTCCCCCTTGTGGAAGAGGAGGTCCCCCGGCCAGAGCATGAGGGTGCCCAGGCCCGCGAGGAAGAGTTGGGGGAGGATGTAGGCGCTATCCCGGAGGAGCGCCGCCATCAGCCCGGAGGCGAATCCGTGCATCAGTGACCTCCTCCATGAGCCGCGCCATGTTCAGCGGGAGCGGCTTCGTGGGCGGGGGCGCCATGTTCAGGGGCGGCCTCGTGGCCAGTGGGAGCCGCGTGGTGTTCCGCGGGCGCCTCGTTGCCCTTCATGCCCAGTTTGGCGGCGGCGGCCTGCTTTTCGGCGAGGATCTCCGCGGCGTAGAAGCCGGGCTGCACCTGCTCCACGAGCTTCTTCACGGGGGCGTCCATGATCTCCATGAGGGGCTTGGGGTAGAGGCCGATCCAGAAGGCGGAGGCGATGAGGGGGGCGAAGTAGAGCTTCTCGCGCAGGTTCAGATCCTCCAGGCCCTTGTTGGCGGGGTTGGAGAGGGGTCCGAAGAAGACGCGCTGGTAGAGCCAAAGCATGTAGGCGGCGCCCAGGATGATGCCGCTGGTGGCGACCACGGCCGCCCATGGGAAGGCCTGGAAGGAGCCCATGAGGATCACGCCCTCGCCGATGAAGCCGTTCAGCATGGGAAGGCCGATGGAGCTCATGGTCATGATCATGAAGACCGTGGCGTACTGGGGCATGCTCTCGGCCAGGCCGCCGTACTCGGCGATGAGCTTCGTGTGCCGGCGCTCATAGATGACGCCCACCAGGAGGAAGAGCCCGCTGGTGGAGATGCCGTGGTTGATCTGCTGGAAGAGGCTGCCCTTGAGGCCCCAGGGGTTCAGGGCGAAGAGGCCCAGCATGGCGAGGCCCAGGTGGCTCACGGAGGAGTAGGCCACGAGCTTCTTCATATCCTTCTGGATCATGGCCACGAGGGCGCCGTACACGATGCCAATGAGGGAGAGGGCGATGAACCAGGGGGCCAGCTGCTTGGTGGCGTCCGGCAGGATGGGCAGGAGGAATCGCATGAAGCCGTAGGTGCCCATCTTCAGCAGGATGCCCGCCAGCACCACGGAACCGGCCGTGGGGGCCTGCACGTGGGCGTCCGGCAGCCAGGTGTGGAAGGGGAACATGGGCACCTTGATGGCGAAGCCCACGAAGA
>CAYWDR010000252.1:0-4329 GCA_964457075.1 uncultured Solibacteraceae bacterium | reverse complement strand
CCAAGCAGGCCCGCGGTGAGATGGTGAGCCTCAACACCGAGACGGACCGCACCCTCTTCTTCGACCTCCTGCCCATGGACGTGGGCACCGTGGGCGGCTTCAAGACCAAGCTTCAGCTCTACACCGTGCCCGGCCAGGTGTTCTACAACAGCACCCGCAAGCTCGTGCTCAAAGGCGTGGACGGCATCGTCTTCGTCGTGGATAGCCAGACGGCCATGTCCGACGCCTGCAAGGACAGCTTCCTCAACCTTCAAGAGAACTTGAAGGAGCTGGGCCTCGAGTTGAAGGACATCCCCGTCGTCTTCCAGTGGAACAAGCGCGATCTCAAGAATGTCGTTCAGGTGGAGGAGTTGGAGGCCCACTTCAATGCCATGAACCTGCCCAGCTTTCAGGCCGTGGCCTCGGAAGGCGCCGGGGTTTTCGAGACGCTGCGCGGCATCACCCGGCTGGTGCTCGGCCACATCAAGACCCACGTGCTCGGCGAAGGCGCCGCGCCTGCCCCCAAGCCGGCTCCCGCCATTCTGGCCCCGGCCATTCCGCCTCCCTCTGGCGCCGAGGCCCTGGATCTCTCGGACCTTCCCGCCGTCTCGGACCTCCTGGAGCTGAACACGAGCCTCGTGGAAGCCGCGATGGACTCCGCTCCGGACGAGCTGACCGACACCGGCCTGAACATCGAGGCCCCCGACCTGCCCGAGCACCCCTCCTCCCTGGCCTCCGAACCCCTGCCTGATACCGAGGACGGGGACTCCCTCATCGTGGAACCTGCCATCGAGGCCCCCGTCTTCGACGAGGCGCCAGCTCTGGATCCCGCGCCCCCCGCGCCCGTGGCCGAGCCGGTCCAGATTCCCGTGCCGACCATGATCATCCCGAAGGCCACGTCGAAGCCCAAAATCCCCATCATGGACAAGGGCGCCATCGATAGCCTCCTCGGCGAACTCACGCAGGTGGGCCGCATGGGCGTGCCATCGGTGCTCCGTCTGGACGTGCCCGACGTGGAGGGCGAGGTGGAGGTCGTGGTGCAGGTCCTCAAGGGGGGGCAGATCATCGCCGAGCAGCGGCAGGCTCGGCCCGCCCCTCGCAAGGGCATCACCTCGAAGCTCTCCGTGGAACTCAAGCGCGGCTGATGCATCGAGCCGCGGCCTTTTTCTTCGCCGGTGCGTCCGCGCTGAGCCCCCTATCCGCGCAGGCGCCGGGCTGGTGGACTCGACTGCAGGTCCGGCCCAGCCTGGAAGCCACCTTCGTGCAGGAGGGGGATAGCGCCGTCTTCGGCAAAGTCACCCGGGAGGGCACCTTGCGCATCGCGCCCGGAGGCCGGCTTCGGGTGTCATACGCCCAGGGTCTGCTCATCGTGTGCGATGGGAAGAAGCTCATCCAGTACGACCCCGACACCCGCAGCGCCCAGCGCCTGGATCTCAAACGGGCCCTCGCGGAAGCGCCCCTGCTCGCGGTGCTCGTGGATCCCAAAGAAGTGGGGCGCCACTTCCGCGTCGAGTTCCAAGGGGAACGCGTGAAGCTCGTTCCCAAGGACTCCGGTCTTCCCATGCTCGAAGGAGAGGGCAAGGGAGGCTGGCCCGAGCGCTTCCAGTGGACCGACGCCACCGGCGCCCGCCAGGTGCTGCGGCTGAGGGGGCCGCATCCGGCCAAGGAAGATCCGGCCAGCTTCAAGTTCACCGCACCGGCCGGAACCCGATGGGCGGAGAACTGATCTAAGGCTGGAGACTTCCGCCTGGCCTAGCCCCGAGCCGCAGCCTGCCGGATGAAATCCACCACGTCGTCGGTGCTGGTGCCGGGCTGGAAGATCTCGTGGATGCCCGCGGCCTTGAGGCCGGGGATGTCCGTGTCGGGGATGATGCCGCCCGCGAATACGGGCACGTCGCCAGCGCCCTGCTCCTTCAGGAGTCGCAGGATCTCCGGGAAGATCTGGTTGTGGGCCCCGCTGAGGATGGAGAGGCCCAGCACGTCGGCGTCCTCCTGCACCACTGCCGCCACGATCTGGGCGGGGGTCTGGCGCAGGCCGGTGTAGATCACCTCCATGCCCGCGTCCCGCAGGGCCCGGGCGATGACCTTCGCGCCCCGGTCATGGCCGTCGAGACCGGGCTTGGCGATGACCACGCGGATGGGGGCTTGAGACATGTGAACTCCGACAACCTTCTAGTTTGCCAGCTCTACCAGCCCCGCGTCTGCCGCAGAGCTTCATAGAGCCCGATGGCGGCGGCCTGAGCCACGTTGAGGCTCCGGTGGAACTCCCCCACCATGGGGATGCGCACGAGATCTTCGGGATGGGCGTCCAGCAAGGGCTCGGGCAGGCCCTTGGTCTCCCGCCCGAAGACGAGGCCATCCCCGTCCGCCCAGGCCACCTGGGTGTGGATGCGCGTGGCCTTGGTGCTGAAGAGGCGAAGGGGCATGCCGGGGTTGCGCGCGCGGAAGTCGGCCCAGTTCTCGTAGTGGGTGGGGGCGAGCCGCTCCCAGTAGTCCAGCCCCGCCCGGCGCAGGTAGTAGTCGCTCACCTCGAAACCCAAGGGGTGGATGAGATGGAGCTTGGTGTCGTTGCTCACGCAGAGACGGCCGATGCTTCCGGTGTTCTGCGGGATCTCGGGTTCGTGCAAGATGATGTGAAAGCTCAAGGGGATCCCATGTCGGAATGCATCTTCTGCAAGATCGCACGGAAGGAAGTCTCGGCCTCCATCGTGTACGAAGACGAGCAGCTCCTCGCCTTCAAGGACATCTTCCCGCAGGCCCCCGTGCATCTGCTCATCATTCCGAAGGGGCACTGCGAAAGCCTCTCCCAGGTGACCTCCGAGGTCGAGGCCGCCGCCTCCCGCATCCCCTTCCTCGCCGCCAAATTGGCGGAAGACCACGGCCTCACCCAAGGGGGATGGCGCCTCATCGCGAACACCGGCCCGGATGCAGGGCAGACGGTGTTCCATCTGCACTTCCACATGCTCGGGGGGAAGCCGTTGGGCGGGAAGCTCTGCCAGTAGCGGGATCGGTCAGGGCAGCGGCAACCTCACCGTGAACGCCGCTCCCTTCCCGAATTCGCTCACCACGGCCACCTCGCCTTCCATGAGGCGGGCCAGGTGTTTCGCGATGCTGAGGCCCAGGCCGGTTCCCGGGATGCCGCGCATGCGCTCGCTGCGCCAAAACCGTTCGAAGATGCGCCCCTGCTCGTTGAGGGCGATGCCGGGGCCTTGATCCCGGACGGTCCAGGCCAGCCAGGCGCCCTCGCGGGCGAGGGACAGGCGGATGGTGCTCCCCTCCGGGCTGAATTTAAGGGCGTTGGAGATCAGGTTGTCCAGCAGCTGATGGAGCCGCAGGGGGTCGGCCTTGATCTTCAGGCCGGCCACGCTCGCACCCAAGTCCACTTCCAGCTTGATCTGGCGGGAGCGGGCCGGCAGGGCGAAGTCCGCGGCCACCTGTCGTGTGAAGCCCTCGGCCTCGAGGTCGAGGGTCTCCAACTTCAGCGCGCCCGTCTCGATGCGGCTCAGCTCCGCCACGTCCTGCAGGATCAGGCTCATGCGCTCCGAGGCGCGGAGGATGGACGCCAGGCTTGATTCACCCTCGGCGGTGACCATGTGGCCCGCCTGAAGATTTTCCGCCGCGAGCCGGATGCCCGCCACGGGGGTTTTCAGCTCGTGGCTCACGTTGGAGATGAACTTCTGGCGTGTGGTCTCCAGGGTCTCCTGGCGGGTGACGTCGTGGACCGTGATCAGCGCACCAGGCGCTTGCCCCGGGAGGGCGAAGGGAAGGCCTCGCAGGCGGAGGGTGCGCGGCGGCCGGTTCAGGAGCCACTCGGATTCCTCACCCCCATAGATCCGTTCGATGACGGCCAGCGTGTCGGGTTCCCGGAAGAGGTAGAGCAGCGTGCTTCCCTCGGCCACCCGGCTGCCCGAGCCGAGGAGGCGCGCGGCGGCGCCATTGTGACGTCGCACGATGTGGCCCGCGTCCAGCAGGATCACGCCCTCCGCAAGCCCCTCCAAGAGCGCTTCATGAAGGGCTTCCTTTCGCGAGCCGGATGCTTGCAGCCGCTCCAGGGCCCGCTCCGACTTGGCCAGTCGGTAGCGCAGCTCTTCCTCCTCCCGGCCCAGCAGGCGGGCCAGCAGAGAGGTGGATGCGGGTTCCTCCATCAAGGCTCCAGTTCGAGGCGCAGGGCACCAGGGGCCAGAATACGCGCCCCCACGGGAGCGACGGGGTGACGGTTTCGTAAATTTCCGCCTCCTTCCCCGCGCTTTCGCTTTTCTTCTGACTTGTGGGGTTCGGTGGCCTTCTTAGACTCAGAAGTGGCCCTCAGTGGACAAAAGTGGAATGAAATGGATCTCAGTGGTTCATTCT
>CAYWDR010000251.1:0-4330 GCA_964457075.1 uncultured Solibacteraceae bacterium | reverse complement strand
GGGTTGGGGATCGTCGCCAGATCGATGCCCTTGCCTTGATCGCTGATCTGGATCTCGAAGCGGTCGCTCTTGGGGATGAAGGTCACGCGCACGGGCTTCTGCTGATCCAGCTTGTTGCCGTGGCGCATGGCGTTGGCGATGCCCTCCTGGATCGCCAGCCACAACTGCTCGCCGTCTTCCTGGGTAAAGCTCAGATGCTTCAGGAATTCCGCGCCCACGACCTGGATCAGATCGATGAACCGGAGATCCGTATTGCAAGTAAGCGTGACGGGCAACAGCGGTGTGGCCATGGTGTTCCCTGAAAAGAGCTGGTGGAAAGCCCAAGGTACAAGGCGCGTGCCCCCTTCCACCAGTGATTTGTGTCAGGCACACGGAGAAGGGGCCCCGGAACGCGATGCGATCCGGGGCCCCTTGGAATAAGCCGAGACTACCTTCGTTCCAACTCGATGGCCGTGGGGAAGAGCCAGCTGTTCTCCTTGTGGATGTGGCGGTGGAGATCCCGTTCCATCTCCTGAAGGCCGTCGAGCATGGCGCGCCAGCTGTTGCAGGCCTGCTCGGGGGGCACGTAGCCGTCCGTGAGCCGGCTGAAGCTCTCCAGATTGGCGCCGTGGTTCTCGTGCTCGTGCATCATGGCGTTCACGGGCATCTGCACGGACATGTGGCAGCCGCCCATGGCCGCGCCGGTGCGGCCTTCCGCCAGGGCCAGGCACATGGGGAAGAGCACGCGCTCCTCCTTCTCCAGATGGGCGTAGGTCTCCGCTTGGAACTGGAGATAGATGCGGCGCAGCTCCAGGAGCCGGGGGTCCTCGGTGCCGTGGACGTTGGCCACCTTCTGGGTGAGGAAGTCCAGGCGGGGCATTGCCTCCCGCATGAAGGCGTGATGCTTGGAGACGATGTGCTCCACGGCGGCCTCCACGCTCTCGCGCCAGCTCTGATCCTCCTCCTGGACGGCGGTGGCGTCCTGGGCTTCCAGGGCCTTGAGGATGGCGGATAGTTCGATGCCCTTTTCCGCGCAGGCCACGCCCAGGGGCTGGTGCCCTTTGCAGCAGTAATCCAATCCCACCTTCTCGAACACCTTCGAACGGCTGGGCTTTTCCAAGACCAGCTCACCCACGCTCTTTTCAACCCATTCCTGGCTCATGGAAGCCTCCTTGTGTTTCAAGGTTGAGCGGGGCGGGGAGGGTGGACCTTGACGCATCTCAAGGTGGCCGGCGTTGATATGCGTCAAGGACGTTCCGACGCGCATTCCTCAGCCTCAGGGCAGGAGGTGCCCGTGAGAGCCCGCTGGTTTGCACTGTTGTTGATCGTCCTGGGTGGATTCGGAGTGTTGGGATACGGAGGGCTCCGGATCGCGCGGGAGGCGCCGCCCATCCCCCGCCAGGTGGTAGCTGAGGGGGCCGTTCTGGCCCCCGACGGCGCCGTCCTGGAAGGCCAGAAGCTCTACCTGGGTCACGGGGGCCAGCATCTGGGTTCCATCTGGGGCCACGGCGCCTACCTCGCCCCCGATTGGACCGCCACCGCCTTGCACCAGTGGGCCGAGGGCACCCTGGCCGCCCTGAAGGCGGAGGGCCTTTCGGAGGCCGAAGCCCGGGAACAGGTGAAGCAACGCTTCCAGCAAAGCCGCATGGAGGGCGGGCAGCTCGCCCTCGATCCGGCCCGCGCCAAGGGCTACCTGGCCGCGCAGGAGGCCCTGGCCCGCACCGTGTCGCTGGGTGACAAGGAGGCCGCCATCCCCGCGAAGTGGATTCCCACGATGGAGGAGGGGCGCCGCGTCGCCGACTTCTACCTCTGGACCGCCTGGACCGCCGCCGCCCGCCGCCCCGGCCAGCCCGAGAGCTGGACGCAGAACTGGCCCCAGGAATCCCTCGTGGGCAACGGAGTCACGCCCCGCAGCCACTTCTGGAGCATCGTCTCCATCGTGATCCTGCTGGCGGGCGTGGGCCTGCTCGTGTGGTACCACGCCTCCCGCCCCGAGGAGGAGCTGCCGGAGCCCAAGGCCTTGGCCCCGCGCCCCGCCACCTCCAGCCAGCGCTGGGCCGCCCTCTACTTCGGCGTGGCCATCGCCCTCTTCCTCGTGCAGATCGGCATGGGCATCTTCACAGCCCATGACGCGGTGGAAGGCAACGCCATCTACGGTCTCGACCTCTCCCGCATCCTGCCCTACGCCGCCTCCCGCACCTGGCACCTGCAGCTCGCCGTGTTCTGGATCGCCACCTGCTGGCTGGCCACGGGCCTCTACCTGGGCCCCCGCCTCTCGGGCCAGGAACCGAAGGGGCAGGGGATCGGCGCCGCGGCGCTGCTCGCCGCCCTCGTCATCGTCGTCGTCGGCGCCCTCACGGGCAGCCACCAAGCCATCCTGGGCAAGCTCTCGGGCTCCTTCATGCTGGGCCACCAGGGCTACGAATACGTGGAGCTGGGGCGCCTCTGGCAGATCCTGCTCACCGTGGGCCTCGTAGGCTGGCTGGTGCTCGTCGTCCGCGCCCTTCGTCCTGCGCTGGCCGCCGAGAAGGGCCGTCTGGGCCTGCTCAAGCTCTTCCTGCTGGCCGCCATCGCCATCCCCCTCTTCTACAGCGCGGGCTTCATGTACAACCGCGAGACCCACCTGGCGCTGGCCGAGTACTGGCGCTGGTGGGTGGTCCACCTCTGGGTGGAGGGCTTCTTCGAGGTCTTCGCCACGGTGGCCATCGCCCTGCTCAGCACCCGCATGGGCCTGCTGCGCGAGAACAGCGCCCTGCGCGCCGTGAACATGAGCATGATCCTGTTCCTGGGCAGCGGCGTCATCGGCACCTTCCACCACCTCTACTTCACGGGCGCTCCCGCCATCGTCTCCGCCCTGGGCAGCGTGTTCAGCGCCCTGGAGATCGTGCCCCTCTCCCTCGTGGGCTACGAGATCGTGCAGAGCCTCAAGCACGGCAAGGCCCTGGGCAGCGGCTACGAGTGGCCCTTCAAGTTCTTCGCCGCCGTCTGCTTCTGGAACTTCCTCGGGGCCGGCGTCTTCGGCCTGCTCATCAACCCGCCCTCCGTTCTCTACTTCGGCCAGGGCCTCAACACCACGCCCATCCACAGCCACGCCGCGCTCTTTGGCGTCTACGGATTCCTCGCCCTGGCCCTCATGCTCTTCGCCCTGCGCGGCATGACGCCCGATAAGGCCTGGGACGAGAAGTGGCTCTCATGGGGCTTCTGGGGCCTGAATCTGGGCCTGGGCCTGATGCTCGTCCTGAGCCTCATCCCCTCCGGCCTCTACCAGTTCAGCGCCAGCCTCGAACAGGGCACGTGGTTCGCCCGCAGCGCCGCCGTGGTGCAGAGCCCCTTCATGCGCATCGCCACCTGGCTGCGCATGCCCGGCGATATCCTTTTCACCCTTGGGGCCCTCAGCATGGGCATCTTCACCGCCAAGTCCGTGTGGGGCGCCTGGGCCTGGAGCCGGCCTGAGCCCGTGGCCGGGCCCGAACTGGATGCGTTACCCGTGGCTCAGGCGCGAGAACTCTGAGTCAGGGAAAGCGCCCGCCGCGTTCAACAGAAAAGCCACCCTTGGATGGGGTGGCTTTTCTGTGCGCTGACTCCGGTTTCAGCCCAGCCCGAGGGCCTCACGCACCTGGCGATGGTGCTCCTTGTGGGCTTCGGCGCGTCGCCAAGGGTCGAGTGAGCGGTTGAGTCCAGCGAGGACGTCTCGCGGGTGCGGACGTGCATGGCTTCAGCTTATGGGATCCTGGAGCCCTGGAGCCGCCGATGTCCACCTCCATCCACGCCAAGATCGAAAGCTACCTCGCCGCGGGCCCATGGGCCGTGGTGGGCGCCAGCGGTGACCGCCACAAGTACGGCAACAAGGTGCTGCGCTGCTACCAGCAGCACGGCATGGAGGTGTTTCCCATCAATCCGCGGGCGGATGAGATCGAGGGGCTGAGGGCCTACCGTTCGCTCGCGGACCTTCCCAAGGCCGCGGCGGGGATCAGCGTCATCACCCCGCCGGAGATCACCGAGCGGGTGGTGAAGGAGGCCATCGCGGCGGGGGTGAAGCACATCTGGATGCAGCCAGGGGCGGAGAGCCTCGCGGCAGTGCGGGAGGCGGAGGCGGCGGGGATTTCGGTGATCGCGAATGGGGCGTGCCTGCTTGTGGTGATTGGGTATCGGGAGTGGGACTGAGGGGGCGAAAAGAGCTGGACGCGGAGTTCGCGGAGGGGCGCGGAGGGACGCGGAGAAAAGCTGAGAAAAGCTTGGAAATGCTTTTGAAACAGCGGAACGCAGAAGACGCAGAACAAAGCAGGCTCCCCGCGGGAGGCCTTCGGGCGCGGAGCGCCAAGGGCCACGGCGTGGCCCTTGATCCTGGGCG
>CAYWDR010000250.1:0-4356 GCA_964457075.1 uncultured Solibacteraceae bacterium | reverse complement strand
ATTCCCTTCTGCGGTTTCTGCGTGGCGCGCAGCGCCTTCGGCGTCTTCTGCGTATTTCTTTTTCTCGGCTTTTCTCGGCTTTTCTCCGCGTTCTCCGCGCCCCTCCGCGTTCTCCGCGTTCAGCTTTTTGCCCCGCTACACCGGCCGCCGCCCCTCCAGCGCTCTTCCCAGCGTGAGTTGATCCGCGTATTCGATATCGCTGCCGATCGGCAGTCCCAACCCGATGCGGGTGGCCTTGATGCCCAGGGGCTCCAGGATCCGCGCCAGCCAGCTGGCCGTGGCTTCGCCGTCCAGGGTGGGGTTGGTGGCGAGGATGACTTCCGTGATGGTGCGGTCCTCCAGGCGGCGCAGCAGCTCCCGCACGCGGAGCTGATCGGGCCCCACGCCCCGCAGGGGCGAGATCAGGCCGCCGAGCACGTGGTAGCGGCCCCGGAAGGAGGCGGCCCGCTCGAAGCTGAGCACGTTGCTGGCCTCGGCCACGACGACGAGCACCTGGGGGTCGCGGTTGGGATCCTTGCAGATGGGGCAGAGGGGCTGATCGGTGAAGGCCCCGCACTGGCCACAGAAGCCCACCTTATCGGCGGCATCCTGCAGGAGGCGGGCCAGGTTCGACATGGCTTCCGGCCCCTCCTTCAGCAGGTGCAGGGCCATGCGCTGGGCGCTCTTTTGGCCCACGCCTGGAAGGTGCTGGAGGCTTTCGACCACCGCCTCCAGGGGGGCGGGCAGCTTCACAGTTTCAGGCCGGGGAGGTTCATGCCGGGGAGGCCCATGCCGCCCTGGGCCTGCTTCATGCCCTCATCCACCTTGGCGGCGGCATCCTTGAACGCGGCTTGGATGAGATCCTCCAGCATGGAGGGATCCTCGGGATCCATGGCCTCCTTGGCGATCTGGATGGATTGCAGTTCCCGGCTGCCGTTGAGGACCACCTTCACGGTGCCGCCTCCGGCGGTGCCTTCGGCGCGCATGTTCGCTTGGGCCTCGGCCAGCTTGGCCTGCATGGCCTGGGCCTGCTTCATCAAGAACCGCATATCCATGGTTACTCTCCCGACTCGTACAGATGGCGGGCCCGCAGCTTCAGGGCCATCTGGTGCATCACCCAGTATCCCAGAGGAAGGGCGAGGATGCTCAGGACCATTCCTCCCAGGAGGTAGGGGGCGAGGATGGGCTTGAACATGGTGGTGAGGTGGGCGAATCCCTCACGGGAGGCGAAGCTGCGCCATCCGATCTCAGCCCAATGGATGGTAGATAGATCGACGCTCCAGCCCCGGCCCAGCAAGGCGCTCCCCACCATCGTGGAGGCCGTGGCCATGGGCACGAGGGTCCATGGATTGTTGATGAAGGCAGCAAGGAGGATCAGGGGCCGGTGCAGGTGGCGGGCGAAGACGCACAGCAGCAGGATCAGGCCCGTGTGCAGGCCCAGGAACGGATTCCACGCGATGGAAAAACCGATCCCGAAGCTCCAGGCCACCTGCTTGGGGGTGAGCTCGGGATGGAGGATGTGTCCCTTGAGGGATCCCCAGAAGCCACGGCGGGGAGCGGATTTTGGGGCGTCGGACAAGGGGGCTCAGGGGGCGAAGTGGTCGAAGCCGAGGTCGGGGAGGGGCTGGTCGGAACGTCCATCATAGAGGACGACGGGCTCAGACCCGCGGGTTACCGCTTCGCCCAGCTCTATGAGGGGAACTCCGAGCCGCGCCTCCAGTGATGCCTGATCCAGGGCGGAGCCAAAGCATCGGGCGAAGTCCTCGCCGCCGCGCAGCTCTTCGGCCGAGCAAGCGCGTGTCACCCGGATGGTGAGCCAGGAAGCGTCCGCGAAGTTGCGGAGATCCCTGGAGAGGCCATCCGAGATGTCCATGCAGGCGTGGATCTCCGGAAGCTCAGCCAGCTTCAGGCCCAGCCCCAGGTTGGGGGCCGGATCCAAGTGGGCGAGGACGTCGGGATCCGAGAGATCCGGCGCGGCGCTCCGCTTCAACTTCTCCAACCCACGAAGGCTGGAGCCGAGGGGCTGATCGACGAAGATCCGGTCGCCCGGTTGCAGCCCATCCCGCCTGAGCCACCGCCGCGCGGCGCCGAAGGCCGTGAGCGAAAGCCCGATGCCCTGGGGCCGGCCTACGGTGTCCCCGCCGACGACGGGAATCCTCGCGGCTTCGCAGGCCTCGGCGATGCCTTCGATGAGTTCCTGCAACCAGCCTTCCTCCAAGTCCGGCGGCAGGGCGAGGGAGAGGGTGCATCCCAGGGGCCGGGCCCCGCTCGCATCCAGGTCCGAGAGGTTCACGTTCACCAACTTGCGACCCAGGAGGCGGGGGGGGTGCCAGGCCCTGAGGAAGTGGGTGCCCTCCTCCAGGGTGTCGGTCGTCACAAGCAGGGTCTCCCCGGGGGCCGGGGCGGGCAGGGCCCCGCAGTCGTCGGAAAGGGCCGAACCTCCGGGCATCCGTGCCCGGATCCGTGCCAGGATGTCCAGTTCCTTGAGCCCCATCCGACCATACTCCCACGGATCTCCACTTGGTCCGGCCGCCGCCCGATGGTAGGTTCATAGGGCTTGCCTAATGGGCGCCAGGATTGAAGGAGACAACCATGGCCATCACGAAGGTTTGGATCGAGGAAGGCTGCATCGTGTGCAACGCCTGCGAGGCGGAGTGCCCCGACGTCTTCCACGTCACGGACACCACCTGCACCATCCGCGATGGCGTCCGCAAGGATGGCGTGGAGTCCGAGAACCGGGATGAGATGGCCGAGCTCAACGACGACGTGCAGACCTCCCTGGCCGACAGCATCATCGCCGCCGCCGCAGGCTGCCCCGTGGAAGTCATCAAGTACGAACAAGCCTAGATCCGGCTTCTTCCTTCGCTTTTCACCACTCGCAAAAAGGGCGCCCTCGGGCGCCCTTTTTGCGAGAGTGGAACTGAAAAGCCTATTCCTTCAGCCCAACGTTAACTTCGAACTCCCCGTAGGGCGTCTTGAACGGGATGGCGATGCAGGGGATGTGGCCGCTGCGGCTGATCTTGTGGCCCTGGCCCATGACGACGGTGGGCACGCTGATGTTCAGCTGGTGGCCCTCCTGGATGAGGATGCGGCGGGCATCGCCCACGACGATGTTGCCGATCTCGCCGATGGCGTCCTCCACCCGCTGATCCAGCACGGTGATCTCTTCCATCAGCATGTTCGCGGCGATCTTGCAGGCCAGATCCGTGGGCACGCTGATGATGATCGAGCCCGTCACCTCGCCCGTGATCCCGATGATGGAGCTGATGTCGAAGGTGGTGATCAGATCCTCCTTCACGGAGAGGCCCGTCTTTTCCGCCGTGATGCCCGCCATCATGTCCAGGCTTCTCAGCGTGCTTTCGATGAAGGGGTTGATGTAGGCGACGTTCATGGGTGTCCCGGGAGATAGCCCCCCATCGGCAAGGCCTGCCCCGGCATGACTTTTTGCATGGAAGATTGAGTGAAACGGCTCCTTAAGTCAGGATGAAAGGCCAACTCCTGCTGGATTTGACCCCTGGTGACCCATGCTCGATCGCCTTCAAGCCGACCTCAAAACCTCCATGCTGGCCAAGGATGCCGCCCGGACGGGGGTGCTCCGCATGGCCCTCGCCGCCTACAAGAACGAGGCGGTGGCCAAGGGCCTAGGGCCCCAGGGTTCCCTGCCCGAGGCCGACGCCCTGACCGTGGTGAAGCGGCTGGTGAAGTCCAGGGAAGATAGCGTGGAGCAATACACCAAGGCCGGCTACGCCGATCGCGCCGCCTCCGAGCAGGCCGAGATCGCCATCCTCAAGGCCTACCTGCCCGCCATGCTGGAGGGAGTCCAGCTCGAAAACGCCGTCCGTGAAGCCATAGCGGCGACGGGCGCCTCCGCGAAGAAGGACATGGGCCAAGTCATGAAGGCCCTCCAGGCCGCCCATGGCGCCGCCTTCGATGGCAAGGCGGCCAGCGCCTTAGTTAGTTCACTCCTGAACTGAAAAATCGAACCACCAAGACACCAAGGGCACCAAGAAAAGCCCTTTTGGTTCTTTGCTTTTCTTGGTGTTCTTGGTGTCTTGGTGGTTCATCCTTCTTTGGAATTGTCATGAAGCAATCGAAACAACTCATCCAGACCCTCCGCGAGACCCCCAAGGACGCCGACGTCATCAGCCAGCAGCTGATGATGCGGGCCGGCATGATCCAGAAACAGGCGGCGGGCGTCTATTCTTACTTCCCGCTGGCCCTGCGCAGCATCCGCAAGTTCGAGACCATCGTGCGGGAGGAGCTGGCGAAGGATGGTTGCCAGGAAGTGCTCATGCCCATGGTGCAGCCCGCCGAGCTTTGGGAGGAGAGCGGCCGCTGGACCTTCTACGGCAAGGAACTCCTCCGCTTCAAGGACCG
>CAYWDR010000249.1:0-4409 GCA_964457075.1 uncultured Solibacteraceae bacterium | reverse complement strand
AGCGGCCAGCCGGCCGGAAGGGACGCCCCGCAGGGGTGGCCCTGGAGGGAATCCCCCTTTCTCCGCCATTAACGCCCACCGCAATCCCTGGCATGAATGGCTTTCCTGCCCCACAATCGCCAGATGGGTGACGGGGTCCAGCCAGACGAGCCGGCCTCCCCGAGGGGGGAAGGTGTCGCTGCGCCCTCGGACCCGCCGGACTCGTTGGACCCGCAGGACCTGGATCGGGAGGGCGTGGCCTGCGATCCCGGGGAGTGCCTGACCCTGCAAGGGGCCTTCGACCGGGTGCGGCAGACCTTCCTCGGCCACCATCCCCAGGGCGATTTGGAGTTGCTGGAGCGGGCCTTCCGCATCGGGCGGGATATGCATGCCACCCAGCGGCGGAAGAGCGGCGAACCCTACTTCTTCCACCCCCTCGCCGTGGCGGAGAGCCTGGCGGAATGGCGGCTGGACGCCGTGAGCGTGGCCTGCGGGATGCTCCACGACACGGTGGAAGACACCCTGATGACCCAGGCCCAGGTGCGGGCCGAATTCGGCGAGGAGATCGCGGAGATCGTGGACGGCCTCACGAAGATGAGCAAGCTGGCCTTCACGGATAAGCACCTGCTCAACGCGGAGAATGTGCGCAAGCTCCTCGTGGCCATGGGCAAGGACGTGCGCGTGCTGCTCGTGAAGCTGGCGGATCGCCTCCACAACATGAAGACGCTGGGCGTCATGCGCGAGGAGAAACGCCGCCGCATCGCCCGGGAGACGATGGAGCTTTACGCGCCCCTCGCCAACCGCCTCGGCATGGGCTCCGTGCGGATGCAGTTGGAAGACCTGGCCTTCCGCCAGCTGGAGCCCGTCTCCTACGCCAAGCTGGACGCGATCATCGTGGCCAAGCAGGAAAAGCTCGCGGACACCGTGGAGGAAACCCGGCAGCTCATCGAGGCGGTGCTGGAGCAGTGCGGCATCAAGGCCCAGGTGGCGGGCCGGGTGAAGCACCTCTTTGGGCTGTGGACGAAGATGGATCTCCAGGGCAAGGCGGTGGAGGACATCCACGACTGGCTCGCCTACCGCATCATCTGCCCCGACCGTCCCAGCTGCTACACGGCCCTGGGCCTCGTCCACAGCCTCTTCAAGCCCATTCCCGGTCGCTTCAAGGACTACATCAGCCTGCCCAAGGACAACGGCTACCAGAGCATCCACACCTCGGTGCTGCTGGATTCCGGCGACGCCTTCGAGGTGCAGATCCGCACCCGCGCCATGCACGAATCGGCGGAAAACGGCATCGCCTCCCATTGGACCTACAAGGACGGGCGCATCGCCAACCGCAGCGAGATCAACCAAGTGGCCTTCCTTCGCCGCATGGTGGAGCTGCATCAGGATTCGAAGGATAGCCGCGACCTCGTGGCCAATCTCAAGGGTGAGCTCTCCTTCGGCCGCATCCAGGTGTTCACGCCCAAGGGAGACCTGAAGAGCCTGCCCGACGGGTCCACGCCCATCGACTTCGCCTACGCCATCCATACGGAAGTGGGCCACCGCTGCTACGGCGCGAAGGTGAACGGCCGCATGATGCCGCTGCGCCAGGCGCTGCAGAATGGCGACCGCGTGGAGATCCTCACGCGGCCCGATCACAAGCCCAGCCGCGATTGGCTGAGCATCGCGAGGAGCGCGGGGGCCAAGTCCAAGATCCAGGCCTTCATCCGCGAGGAGGAGCGCAAGCACGCCATCCAAATGGGCCGCGAACGCTTCGAGCGGGAGCTCCGTACGGCGGGGCTGCGCTTCGACGACCCCGAGTTGAAACCGCGCTTCGAACAGCGGCTGAAGGATATCAAACAGGCGAGCTGGGATTCCTTCTTCGCGGGCGTGGGGTTCGGCCGCGTCTCCATTCCCAAATTCATCGATCCCTTCCTCCCCGAGCCCGAGCGGAACCGCTTCAAGGGGGAGGCCAAGAAATCCGTGGCCGACGCCATCGTCGTGGACGACACCGAAGGCGTCCTCTACTACCTGGGCCTCTGCTGCAAGCCCGTGTGGGGCGACGATGTGATCGGCTACATCACCCGCACCCGGGGCGTGGCCATCCACCGGGAGAACTGCCCGCAGATGCAATCGGAGACCCTGCACCCGGAGCGGCGCATCAACGTGAGCTGGGGCGCCATGCCGAAGGGCAACTTCGACACGGAGCTGGCCCTCGCCACGGAGGACCGCCCCGGCATGGTGGCCGCCATCAGCGAGGCCGTGCAAAAGCTCGGCATCAACATGCAGCGCTTCCACGCCGCCGCCTCGGAGGAGGGCGGGGGCCTCTTCCACATCGCCCTCCGGGTGCGGAGCCGGGAGCATCTGCTGGAGCTTACCCACTCCCTGCGCCGCGTGAAGGGCGTCTATTCCGTGGAGCGGGTGCGGGGGTCCGTGTTCGGGAAGATCAAGTGAATCGCGAGTTCTGGATCCCGCCGGCGGAGGCCCCCCCGGTCGCCTGGGGCGCCATCGAGGCCACGCTGCGGGCGGCCTACCGCAGCCCCAATCCCTTCAAGATCAGCCAGCGCGTCCCTGAGGATCGGCGGCGTGCCGCCGTGGCCCTCGTCCTCCACGGCGACGCGGCCGGGGCCAGGAGGATCGTTCTCGTTCAGCGGGGCCGCACGGCGCCCCACCACCCCGGCGAACTGGCCCTGCCCGGCGGCATGGTGGAACCCGGAGACCGGGACCTCCCCCACACCGCCCGCCGGGAGCTGCGCGAGGAGCTGGGCATCTCCGAGGGGCTGTGGGAGCTGGGCTGCTATCCCGATGGCGTGGCCAAGGCCCGCACGCGTTTCACGCCCGTGCTCTTCCGGTGGGAGGCCCCGGAACCCGCCTTCAGGGTGGATGCGGAGCTGGAACGAGCCCTGATGGTGCCCCTCTGGCCCTTGCTGGACGCCCCCTGGACCATCGAACGCCTCACCCGCCAGGAAACCACGTTGGACGTGCCGCGCCTGGAACTTCCGGAGGCCCCCCTCTGGGGCGCCACGGCCTTCGTCGTGAAGGCGTGGCTGGATTCCCTTGCGAACTGTCTTAAGGCCTGATCGCCCGCCCCAGCGGATAAACCCGAGCCGGAGAATCGCCCGCCAACGCCACCCGGTGCCCCCGGGAGGCGGCGCTCCCGTATTGGACCCACAGCTCCCGCAGGCCCTGGCGGAGCATGGCCACGCTTTCCTGGAAGGCCATGTCATGCAACTCGGCCTCCGTGAAGGTGGACACCACTTCCACCACGGCGGAGGGAATCCCGTCCTTGAGGTAGCTGCGCCAGGAATCCAAGGGGTCTTGGCGCAATACACTCTCCATCTGCGCCCTGAAGGTGGGGATCAGGCCCGGCTCGGGCCGTTCCTGCGCCTGCGCGCGGAGCGGGTACGACACCAGGGGGGCGGCGAGGAGGCAGAAACCGAGGGCGGTCAAGGTGCGCATAGGAGTGACGTGTCACGAGGGACGGCCGGGTTCCGGGGGTCGATAATTAACAACAATCGCGTTATGATGGTGGAACTGGCATAACCCCAACCACAGGGAATTTCCACCCCATGACGCCCGCAACACAGATGGCGCCCCGACTCGCGTGGGCCGAAGACATGCCTCCACGGGTCCTCGCCTGTGAGGACGATCCCGTCTTTCAGATCATCCTCAAGGCGGGGCTGGAGGCCCAGGGCCTGCCCGTCACCGTGATCCCCGATGGCCGGGGCTTGGATGCGGCCCTGGCCACCCTGCGTCCCGAAATCCTCCTCCTCGACCTCGGGCTGCCCGGCGAGGATGGGCTCTCCATCGCCCGCCGCCTTCGCCGCCGCCACCCCCGCTTGGGCATCGTCATGATCACGAGCCGGGGCCAGGCCGAGGATCGCCTGCAAGGGTTCCAGGAAGGGGCGGATCTCTATTTCGTGAAGCCCGTGGATCTCCGGGTTTTAGGTGCCGCCATTCAAAGCCTGGCCCGCCGGCTCGCCCCGGCGCCTCCGGAGGGGGCCTGGTTCCTCCACGGGGATCGCTCCGTGCTCACGACGCCCAGCGGGGCGGAGGTGGCGCTCACCCACAACGAGCACCTCTTCTTGAACCGGCTGCTCCGCGATCGCGGGGCCGTCGTCAATCGGGATGACCTCATGGCGGCCTTGGGCTACGCCCCGGATCCCGAGGGGGCCCATCGGTTGGAGACGCTTCTCACGCGGTTGAGGAAGAAGGTGCGCGATCAGTCCGAGGGGGAAATGCTCCCGATCCGCGCGCGCCACGGCAGCGGGTACGCATTCTTGGAATAGGGCGCCTTTATCGTGAGGAGAGTGCCTCGCCTTGGGTTATGCGAAGGGTGGGGACCTTCGACCCATGCTCTGGAAAAAGCTGGACGCGGAGATCGCGGAGGCACGCGGAGAAAAGCTGAGAAAAGCAGGAACGCAGAAGGGCGCAGAAGGACGCAGAAACCG
>CAYWDR010000248.1:0-4436 GCA_964457075.1 uncultured Solibacteraceae bacterium | reverse complement strand
CTTCGTGTGGCTCGGGTACAGCATCCACGGCGCCGAACCCAGCGGCAGCGAGGCCAGCCTGGGCGTGGCCTACCACTTCGCCGCCAGCTCCGATCCGGCGGTGCTGGAGCAGCTCCGCAACACCGTGATCATCCTCGACCTCACCCAAAATCCCGACGGCCGCGCCCGGCTCATCCGCGACGTGGAAGAGGCCACGCAGGGCGTCAACCCGGCGGATCCCGAGGACGCGCAAAACAATGGCCGGTGGCCCTCCGGCCGCTATAACCACCGCCTCTTCGATCTGAACCGTGACTGGGCCTGGCAGACCCAAGGCGAGACCCGCGCCAAGGCCGAGGCCTTCCGGCGCTGGAATCCCCAGGTGCTCGCCGACCACCACGAAATGAGCTCCGAAAGCAGCTATTACTTCCCCCCCACCATGGCGCCCCTGCACGCGGCCATCCCCGAGGCCTTCAAGCACCGCTGGCAGCAGGCCTTCGGCGCCGGGGTGGCCCGGGCCTTCGATTCCCACGGATGGGCCTACTTCAGCCGGGACGTGTTCGACCTCTTCTACCCGAGCTACGGCGATAGCTGGCCCAGCCTCCAGGGCGCCGTGGGCATGACCTTCGAGATGGCCGGCCAGGTGGGCCTCGCCTACCAGCGCAAGGACGGGGACATCCTCACCCTCATGGATCGCGTAAGGCGCCACTTCACGGCGAGCCTCGCCACCGTGGCCACCGCCGCCAGCCACCGCCAGGCCCTCCTCTCCGATTACGCGAAAGCCCGCCGTGATCAGGTGGCGAAGGGCGCCGCCGCGGGCGCCTTCCTCATCGGCGAGGGCGAGGATCCCGGCCGCGCCCGCGAGCTTGTGGCGCTGCTGAAGCGCAACGGCATCGAGGTGTCGCGCACCACGGCCGCCGTGAGTTCCGGGCTGGAGTCCATCTCCGTGGATCGCATCGAGGCCAGGGCCCCCGCCGGCAGCTATCTCGTGCCCTTGGATCAGCCCCGAGGCCTTCTGGCTCAGGCGCTGCTGGAAAAGGAGGCCGTGTTCGGACCCAAGCCCAGCTACGACGTCACCGCGTGGAGCCTGCCCCTGAACTTCGGCGTGCCCGCCTGGTTCGCCAAGACCCGGCCCACGGTGGGCACGGAAGCCTTGAAGGGCCTCGAAGCTTCGCCCCTTCCCGAGGCGAAGTGGGGCTACCTCCTGCCCGCGGGCTTCGAGGGGCGGGATGCCACCCTGGCGGCCCTGCTGCAGCGGGGCTACCGGGCCTGGAGCATCTCCGAGGAGATCCAGCTCAAGGGCGTGAAGCACCACCCCGGCACGGTGGTGGTGCGCCCGGCGAAGGGCCAGACCACCCAGGAACTCGCTGCCACCCTTCGGGAGCTGTCCATCCGCGAAGGCCACCCCGTCCTTCCCCTGGATGGGGCCCAGGTGCAGCAGGGCCCCGACCTCGGGAGCGGCCGCGTGCAACCCCTGGTCCGCCCCCGCATCGCCGTGATCACGGACCGCCCCGCCGATCCCGCGGCCCTGGGCGGCGTCTTGCACACGCTTCGGGAAACTGGGCTCGCATTCACGCAACTCCGCGCCACCGGCCTGGATAAGGCCCGGCTCTCGAAGTTCACCCACCTGATCCTCGTGAACGACGAGGGCGACGGAAAGGCCTGGAAGTCCACCCTCGGAGATGGCGCCCGCCTCAAGTCCTGGATCCAGGATGGTGGATGCCTCATCGGGCTCCAGGGCGGCGCGGTCTACGCCAGCCGCGCGGGGCTCATGAAGGCCGGCTTCCGTTTTCTCAAAAAGGGCGCCGAGGAGGCCCGGCTGAAGGAGAAGGATCCCAAGGCCGAACCGGACAAACCTAAACCGGAGGAACTCACCCAGGCCTGGAGCAGCCGGGAGGATCGGGCCCTCAAGGAGAGCGTCCCCGGAGCCCTGCTCCGCGTGAAGGTGGACGGATCCCACCCTCTGGCCTGGGGCCTTCGCGGCTCCGACGGCGCCGTGCTGAGCCTCTCGGACCCCATCCTCGAACTCTCCCCTTCCGGCGAGAACCCCCTGCACTTCCCCAAAGTCTCCCTCAAGGTCGCCGGCCTGCTGCCCCAGCCCCTGGAGGAAAAGCTTCAGCACACGGCCTACGCGCTGCGCGAAGGCCTGGGCTTGGGCACCGTCGTCGCCTTCGCCGGAGATCCCGTCTTCCGCGCGAACCAGCCGTATTCGCGGAGGACCTTCCTCAATGCCATCTTCTTCGCGCCCTACCGAGCCCAGGTGGAGGAGTGATCAATCTTTAAGCAGGACGCCCAGGGCCTTGACGAGGGTCGCGTGGTATTCGAAATCCTGATCCGGGCTCGAGAGTTCGCTGGTGGCATAGGCCTGCGCGAGGCTGGGATCGGGGAACCGGCGCCACGCCCTCCCCGGAGCCTGAAACCATAGGGCGGCGCCGGGTTCCACGAAACGGCCATGGACGTCCGGAGGATTGATCTCGATGCCCGCCGCCTCGATGTAGGCCCTGCAGGCGGGCCGGCCCATCAGATCCTCCCCGGGCGTGGGCCAGGCCTTCCGAAGCCAGTCCTCGATATGCCGTCGCCTCAGCTGCATGCCCACGCCTTCGAGGTATTCCGTGCTGACCCACACGCGGATGCGCCCATGACCGATGAGCTCCATGGCTCTCGCCCCCAGCCCTTCGCGGGCCTGGCCCCTCAAAAACCGCTTCAGCGCCGCGCGATCCACTCGAATCGTGACGATCGCCACGGGAATCCCGCCCTCCACGTGGATGGGCACCTTCGCGAGCAGCACCAATCCCGCGGATCCCGGCGGTGGCGTGGGCTTCGGGGGTTGCGCCTGGGCGGGGGGGCAAAGCATTCCACCAAGGATAAGCGGACGCCCTGCAGGTTCAACCCAGGGGTGGCGTGAGACCTCCAGCCGGGTTTAGATGGATCCATGGGCCGCCGCCTCGTCCTCGCCATCACCGGAGCATCGGGCTCCGCCTTCGGCGTGGCCACGCTGAAGCGCATGATCCGGCACCCCGAGGTGGAGCAGGTCGCCCTCCTCATCTCACCCACGGGCCGGCGCTGCCTGCTGGATGAGACGGGATTGAAGCTGGAAGACCTCCTCGCCCTCTCCCCCAAGATCGCCCACCGCAGCGAACTGAACCTCGGCGCCGATATCGCCTCCGGCTCCTTCCGCCACGACGGCATGGCCATCGTGCCCTGCAGCGCGGGGGCCCTGGGTCGCATCGCCGCGGGCATCAGCGAGAGCCTCGTGAGCCGAGCCGCCGACGTGGCCTTGAAGGAACGTAGGCCCCTCGTGCTCTGCCTCCGGGAGACACCCCTCAACCGCATCCACCTGGAAAACATGCTGCGCGTGCATGACGCCGGGGCCATCGTCATGCCCCTCATGCCCGCCTGGTACAGCCGCCCCGCCGACTTTGAGGCCCTCTTCGACACCTTCGCCCTGCGGGTGATGGATCAGCTGGGGCTGGCGGAAGAGGATCCGCGCAGATGGAACGGATGAGCGCTAGGATGTTCCCGACCCCCCGGAGCCCCCATGCGCTTGGCCCTGCTTGCCGCACTGCTCGTCCTTCCCCTAGTGTCGTACCCGCTTCGCGGGCACGCTCAAAAGGCCAAGGCCCCCGAGAAAACCGCCCCCAAGGCTGAGGAAAAGGCTCCGGCGATCGACTGGGATGGGGAATGGAAGCTGAAGCCCTCCCAAAGCGACAAGCTGCCCGAGGCCATCGAGGCGCATGTGAAGGATCAAAACTTCGCCATGAAGATCTTCTGGAAGAAGAAGCTGGAGAAGGCCTGCCCCAGCTACGAGAAGCTGGATATCTTCGCGTCGGATACCTTCAGCGTGACCATGGGAAAGGAAGTGCCCCTGGACGCGCAAGCGGATGGCACGGCCAATGAGTGGAAGAATCGGGAGGGCGAGAAGTTCGTCGTCACCCTGAAGAAAGACGGCGCCAGCCTCACGCAAATACTCAAAGGCGATGGCTATTCCCTCACCTACCGCTACACCATGCGCCCCGATGGCCGGAGCTTCGCCATGCAGGTGACTTACGAGCATCCGAAGCTGGCAAATCCGTTCAGCTACAAGTTGGTATACCGGAAAGAGGACTAGCGGGTCCTATCGCACCCGCGGATTCCTTGAATCCCAAGGCTTTCGGCCCGAAACTGAAAGGTCGGAGGCTCGATGGCTCAAAAGGGCGTGCAGGTGATCGCGGTGGAGGCGGATAGCCTGGCCGCGGAAGCCGGCCTGGAGCCGGGGGACGTGATCCTGGAGATCAACGGCGAGCCCGTCCTCGATCAGCTGAACTACCAGTTCCTCGTGAGCCAGCGGGACGAGACCCTCGTGCGCTGGAAGAAGCCCAACGGGCAGGAGGAGCTGGCGGAGCTGGAGAACTGCGGCGATGGCCTGGGCGTGGATCTGGCGGCGGACGAGGTGAAGGTCTGCAAGATGAACTGCGTCTTCT
>CAYWDR010000247.1:0-4461 GCA_964457075.1 uncultured Solibacteraceae bacterium | reverse complement strand
TCGCGAGGAAGTACCAATCGCTGAGGATCGGGTTGGGCGTCACCTCGGGGTTGGCCGGGCTGCCTTGGGCGGCGGGGATGAGGATGGCCATGCCCGCGAGGAGCATGAAGAGGATGAACTTCGACCAGCGGCTGATGTTCATCCGCTTGAATCCACGGTGGTAGACGCGCAGCTCGAAGAAGATCAGCACGAGGAAGCTGAGCATGAAGTGGAAGGCGTAGAAGCGCGTCACCGTGGCGGGCCCGATGGAGGTGCCGCCGAGGAGGATCTGGGCCGTGGTCTTGCCCTGGTTCGTCCAGTTGATGAAGTCGCCCCCGGGGATCCAGCTGGGGTTCTGGTCCAGGTAGGTGGGGAAGGTGGCCATCACCTTGGTCGCCCAGAGGGCGCGCTGGTTCCAGATCAGCAGGTAGCCGGTGAGGCCGGAATACATACCGACGATGAGCAGCAGGAGGGCGATGACGAAGCTCAGCTCATGGCCGTTCTTGTAGCCGCCCGTGAACCAGATCCGATACACCTTCATGGTGGCGAGGATGATGAAGGCGTCCGCGCCGTACTTGTGGATGCCGCGGATGAGGGCGCCGATGGGGATCTCGCCCCACTTCCAGTTCGCCTGCATGCGCTCGATGGATACGAAGGCCTGGCTGGTGTCGGGCACGTAGTAGATCATCAGCAGCACGCCGCTGGCGATCACGAGCATCCACACCCAGTACCACATGCCGCCGATGGCGTACCACGGGTTGGTTTTCGCCTTTTCGACGTGCGTCTCGTCGAAGAGGTCCATCTTGTCCCAGCGCTCCATGAACCACTGGAAGAAGTTGACGGGGGCGTTCAGCACGCCGTGATAGACATGGCCCAGCACCCCGCGGCGGGGGAGGAGGCCCTGCAGAAAGCTCCAGAACTTGGTCAGCATCTGAGTATCTCCAGCCTTAGCCCACACCGCCGCCCTCGGTATCCGTGATCACGATCTTGGATCCTCGGATATCGAAGGCCATGGTGCGCGGGGGACGGGGCGCGGGGCCGGAAACGACCTTGCCCGGAAGCTTATCGAACGGCTTGCCCGCCACCGTGCCCGCGATGGCCTGGGGGCGCGTGGGATCGTAGACACTCAAGTGGCAGGGGCAGGCGAAAAAGGGATGGAAGGGCGCGGGGGCCTTGTAGTTGAAGCCGCCCGCCAATTCCTGATCATCCTTGATGAAGCTGAACGTGCAGCCCAGATGGGGGCAGATGCGCTGAACGACCACGAAACGGGCCTTGGGATCCTTCTTATCCGTCACGAACTCATCGGGCAGCCGCACGATGAAGGCGGGGATCTTGGCGCCCTGGTACTTGCGGCTGCTGTATTCCACGGACTTCCGGACGTAGATGAATTCCTTGGAATCCCAAGGCTGAGTCAGCTCCGATAGCTCGGCGATCTCCTGCTCGGAGGAGCCGGCGCTATCGGGATCGGCCACGAGGGCCTTGAGGCCGCCCGACATCGTGGGCTTGAAGTAGCGCAGGATGACGTGCTGCAGCTCGATGGCGCCGCCGATGATCGGGAGGGCGGTCAGGGTCTTGAGTAGGGTACGGCGGGTACTCTCTTGCATCGTCGTCTCCTCAATCCTGCTCGTAGGACTTCAAGCGCACGCCATCCACGGCCAGCCAGCGCTTCTCGGGCGTGAGCACGCCCTTCCAGGCGGGCATGGCGGACCACTGGTGGACGTAAAGGCCGAGGGCGGTGCGGCTCATGGTCTTCTGGATCGACTCGGGAATGGTCTTGAACTGGCCGCCCTCGGAGATGCGCCAGTAGAGGAACTCATCCGTCTGCTCGGCCATGGCCTTCCGGTTGTGGAAGTTGAAGGGGGCCGGCGTGATGGTGCGGGCGAGGGGGCCGTCCCCCTTGCCGATGGTGCCGTGGCACACGTTGCAGTTCTGGCCGTAGACGTCCCAAGCCTCCTTGAAGCGCTGCGGGCTGGCGCCGGCGACGGAGCGGGACCAGGCGTAGTAGACGGTGTGCCAGATGGGCATTGGATCGTTGGCCGCCACCATCACGTTGCCGCGGTTGTCCTTCATGGTGTTGATCCAGCCGCTGCCCGGCTTGAGGTCGGCGCCGGGGTGCAGCTTGCCCAGGGGCTTGCCGGCGGCGTCGGTGGCGGGGACGAAGGCGTTGCCCTTGGCCACGACGCGATCGCTTCCGTAAGCGATCAAGTTGTAGAGTTCGGCGGGCGTGCGCTGGTAGCGCCAATCGCGGCTGTAGAAGTCGGGCCCGACCTTCGCCTTCTCATGGGCGTTGCCCACTTCGCGGCCCTCGGACTTGCAGCGGGCCAATGTCTCGGGCTTGCCTTCCGCGAAATCCAGGCGCTCCTGGGCCGTGTAGTAGGTGCCATGGCAGGAGGCGCAGTTGGCCTGGTATAGGGGCCGGCCCTTGATGGCGGAGGGGAGGCCTAGGGGATAGGGAGCTTCGGGCTCCATGCCTTCGAGGCCGCCGGGCACGGTGTTGGCTGCTTGGACGAGTTCGCCGGCGGGGGCCTTCTTGGAACCGAGGCCGCCGCTGGCGCAGCCCAGGGCCAGGAGGCTCAGGGCGATGGCCGGCAGGGTGGGCGTCATCTTGATCTGCATGGTCGCGTCCTCTCTCGGGTCTAAGTGCCGCTGGGGCGGATCCAGGCGAGGACGGCCCAGACGAGGATGATCAGGTAGAGGAGGACGAGGGCGAAGGGGGCCTTGCCATGGCCGATGCGGGTCCCGGAGACCTCCTCCATCGGTTCCTCGTCGTGGACGTTCTTGGGGTCCTGGCTCATGGGTTCCTCACTTGGCCTTGGGGGCGGCGGGAGCCGAGGCGGGGACGGCCGCGCTCGGCGGGGCGCCGGCGTTGGGGGCATCGCTGCCCGCCAGCTGGCCCAGGCCCTTGTTCTGGGAGAGGTACTTCAGGAAGGCCGTGAGGTACAGGCGCTGATCGGCGCCGAGGGTCATTTCCCAGCGGGGCATCTGCGTGGCGGGGACGCCGCGGCTGATGCGCCAGTACCAGGTGTCCGTCTTGTAGTTCTGGAACTTGTCCTCCCAGAAGTTGGCGGCGCGCTTGGTCATGCTGGCGCTGGCCCAGCCGTGGCCGTTGCCGTCGAGGCCGTGGCAGGCGGAGCACTTCTGGTTGTAGATGCCGCGGCCCTGGTTGGCGACCACGCGCCGGGCTTCGAGGGCCTTGAGTCCGACGACGTCCGTGGGCGGCACCTCGGGCTCCTTGAAGGAGACCTCCGTCCAGGAGGCGGCGTCGGGGTTTTCGGCGCGGGCGTGGTGGAGCTCCTCCTCGTTGGCGAAGGCCTTGGTGGCGAGCGCGTTGAGGGGGGTCTTGGCGTTCTGGGCCTCGTGGGAGGTGCCGTACATGAACTCCTCGATCTCCGCCGTGTACTTGTAGGGCGTCTCCGGATGGGCCTCGTAGTTCTTGAAGGCGATCTCCTCGCGCTCGCGGACGCCGTGCTTCCAGTTGGCGACCCATTCCCAGCCCTCGCGGGGGCCCTTCACGGTCACGTATTCCGCGCTGATCTCGCGGATGATCTCCATGCCGGGCTTCACTTCGGAGCGGGGCACGGTGCGCACGGAAGGCATGTTCTCGTTCCAGGTCTTCGTGAAGAAGGCCCACTTCAGCTCGCCGCTGTGGACGTCCGTGGCGCGGGTGCCGTTGGGGCCGTTGCCCTGCAGGAAGGCGATGAGATCCGTCATGTCCTGCTTGGAGAGGTAGTCGTATCGGGGCATGATGCTGCCCGGCTTCACGCTGCGGGGATCCCGGTGGTGCTGGTCGTGGTACTCGTCGGGGAACTTGCCGCCGATGTTCGCGAGATCCGGTCCGCTGCGCTCGGAGCCGAGCACGTGCGCGTAGTCGTAGTAGTAGTCGCTGGCCTTGCTCTTGACGCCGTGATCCCAATCCTGGGGGCGGCTCGCCATGGAATGGCAGTACCAGCAGCCCTCGCGGGTGTAGACGTCGCGGCCGCGGAGTTCCTGGGCCGTGTAGTCGCGGAGGTCCTTGGGCTTGGCGGGGCGGAAGGTCCAGCGGGGCACGAGCACCACCACGAAGATGATGGCGCTGAGGATCAGGCCCATCCCGATGGCGGGGTAGAGGTAGTTGGCGCGTTGGGTGGTCATCGTCAATTCCTCGACTCAGTCCTGGGGATCCATCGTGTCCGCGGCTTCGGCGCCGAACACGGTCATCAGGATGTTGTAGACCAGCAGCACCTGGCCCGTGACGATCAGGGCGCCGCTGAAGACGCGCAGGCCCATGAAGGGGGCGACCTGGATCACGGTGCGGTACACGACCGTGCCCTCCTCCCAGGCGGCCGCCTGGGCGAGGCCGGCCACGGTGAGCGCGATCATCATGATGATGGTGCCGGTGAGGCTCAGCCAGTAGTGGGCGTTGGCCAGGCGGCGGCTGTACCACTGCTTGCCGGTGACGCGGGGGACGCAGTAGTAGATGGCGCCCCAGGCCACGAAGCCGAA
>CAYWDR010000246.1:0-4483 GCA_964457075.1 uncultured Solibacteraceae bacterium | reverse complement strand
CCCGCGATGGCGCCGAGGCCCGTGGGCGTGCCCACGAAGAGCTGTTCGCCCGCGGCCAGCGCCAGGGCTTGATTGCCGGGCAGCCCATGGAAGGCGGAGAGGAAGCGGCCTCCGGGCAGCGCCACGCCCTGGCCGAAACCCACGGCGACGCCGCCCGGCGTGGGCGCGAGCGAGAAGGCCGCGCCGGAATCGCCGCCTTCGAAGGGCCTCAGTTTTTGTCCGTCGAATCGAGCCGCGCCCCGCAGGCTCGCCACGTAAAGGCTGCCGCCGCCGTTCAACAGCGCGTTCACACCCCACGCGGCGCTCCCGGGAACGGCCGACCAGTTCAACGCGGGCGCCTTCCCCTGCCCCGCGGGCGCTCCCACGGCGAGGCCGCCGTTGAAGAGGCCCACCACGACCCGCGAATCCAGCATCGCCAGGGCGTTGACGTGGCAGGGGCCGGGCGGGAGCGAGGCGGGCCTCGGCCGGGCCATCACCCAACCCGAAGCGGCGCGGCGGAAGAGGCCGCGGGTCGTATCAGCAAAGAGCACGCCTTGGCTGGCGAAGACGCGGCGGGCCGGCGCGGCCAGCAGCTCCTCCGAGCCCTGAGTGCCCTTCTCGAAACGGAGGAGGCGGCCCTGGGCCACGGCGAAGAGCTGCGGGCCGAGCACGGCGGCATCGCTGACCTCCTCCCCGCCGGCGATCGGCGAGAGGGTTCCCTCCGCCGGGCCTCGGGCGAGGCCCAGGGGGGTGACCACCACCAGATCGCGCCCCGAAACGCCCACCCATTCGATCCAGGGATCCGGCGTGGCCACGTCCACCGTGCGGAGTCCCTCCGCCCGGCGCAGGCCCGCCTCGCCCCCGGCGAACACGGCGCCGCCCTCGCCGAGGGCGATGGACTTCACCGGCGACGCATCCACGCGGTCGAGGGTGGTGGCGGCCCAGGCCGCCCGGAATAGGCCTTCCCGGGCGCCGATCCAGAGCTCGCCGCCGGCGCCCTCCATCAGCGCCCGCACATGCAGGGGGCCAAAGCCCGTGCGCAGCTCCTCCCACTGCCCTTCCCGGAAGAGAAAGAGCCCGCCCGAGGCGAGTCCCACCACCGCGTGATCGCGCCAGGAAGTCAGGGCCGTGGCCCGCAACGTCGGCAGGCTCGGGCCGAAGTCCCCCTTCCCATCGGCGACGCCGAAGGCACCCGCCGTGATGAGCGACGCAGGCATGAGCGCGACGCCCTCCACTTCGCCGCCGCCCCAGCGCTCCAAGGAATGATCAATGCGGGCCAGGGGCACGAGCTGCAGCGGAGCCGTGGCTCGCAAGGGACCGTCATGGGCGCGTCCGACGTCGCGGCGGAGCTTCATGTAGGCCCCGATCCCCAGCCCGATCACGGATAGGCCCAGGGCCAGAACCATCGCGCGCTTGCGCGTCAAAGACCAAGGCATCTGCGAGTACCCACGAAAGAGCGGTTGGAGAAATAGGACCCGGTGGAGAACCTAAAACGATATCCGCAAATCCCTCGGGCGCAGCAGCCCATGGTTCGAGGGCCGTTCCCCCCTTCCCAGGAATCGAAAGGCCGCCCATGGGCGGCCTTTCGATTCCTGGGAAGGGGGGAAGCCGAGGCTATTCATCCACCCACGGCAGGGTTTCCAGGAGGGTGCCTTCGGTGGCCTCGGCTTCCGAGGCATCGTAGAGCATGACGACCGTGCGGCGCCCGAGATCCACCTGGGCCACTGAAAAGTCCGGATTCAGGCGGATGGCGGGTTCGGCGTAAACGGACAAGGGGACCTCCAGAAATGCCACAGGAAGGTCATCGTCTCGCAGATGTTAAAAATTGTTAAGACGCCAAATTCGCCTAGGAATCCATGCCCAGGCGAAGCTCCAAGTATCCCTTTGGAAGGAAGCGCATCCAGCGAGTGTACCCGAGGGAGGTGGAACGCCTCTTAAGATGAGCCATGCGAATCCCCCAGGGCGGCTCCATCGTCATCCTCACGGGCGCTGGGGTCAGCGCCGAGAGCGGGGTGCGCACCTTTCGGGACGCCGGGGGCCTGTGGGAGGGCCACCGCGTCGAAGACGTGGCGACGCCGGAGGCTTTTGCCGCCCACCCGGCCCTCGTTCAAGGCTTCTACAACGCCCGGCGGGAACAACTGAAAGCCGTAAGCCCCAATGCCGCCCACATGGCCCTGGCCCGGCTGGAGGCCGAGTGGGCGGGGCCCATGCTGCTCGTGACCCAAAACGTGGACGATCTCCACGACCGGGCCGGGAACCGCAACCTCATCCACATGCACGGGGAGCTGCGGAAGGCCCGCTGCACGAACTGCCACACCATCCACCCTTGGGAGGAGGCTCTCACCGAGGCCACCCCGTGCCCCGCCTGCGGCCGGAAGGCCCGCCTGCGGCCCCACATCGTCTGGTTCGGGGAGATTCCCCTGGAGCTGCCGAGGATCTTCGATGCGCTGGAGGGGGCGGATCTCTTCGCGGCCATCGGCACCTCCGGGGTGGTTTATCCGGCCGCGGGCTTCGTGGAGGCCGTGGGGCCCACCTGCCACACGGTGGAACTGAATCTCGAGCCCAGTGCCGCCGCCAGCGCCTTCCGGGAGCGGCGCCAGGGCCGGGCCACGGAGCTCGTCAGCGCCTGGGTGGACGAGCTATTGGCCCAGTAGGCTCTCGTTCACGACCCAGCGCTTGAGGGGCCGTTCCGAGAGGTCCCACACACGCATGCCCCGAGGCAGGCGCGGCGAGCGCAGCCGGCGCCGGATCTCCGCCTTGGCGGATTCGAGGCTATCGGCCGCCACGGGGCCGTATTCCATGAAGTAGCCGGGAAGCTGGTAGCCAAAGGTGCGCATGAGAGTCTCCGCACCCTAGTTTTCGCTTCAATTTCGCTTTGTCAAGACGATAGGCGAAATATTCGCCGCATTTTCGAAAATTCCACGGCCGTTCAAGCCTGGAGCACCCGCTCGATGCGGCGATCCGGCACGAGCCACATGAGGGCCACCGTCACGTAGAGGGCCATGGCCAGCCAGGGAATCCGGCAGGCGACGGCGATGCCGAGGGCGTAGGCGAGGATGGAGATCCTGCCCTTCACGTCCCGGCCCAAGGCCACGGCAAGGGGGGAATCGGGGCCATGGCGGTGGATGAGGACGCGGGTGAGGAGGGTGTAGGCGGCACCGGCCATGAATAGGGAAACGCCGTACACCGCCACGGGAATGGCGGCGAAGTGGTTCTCTCCCATCCAGCCCGTCGTGAAGGGGACGAGGGAGAGCCAGAAGAGCAGGTGCATGTTGGCCCAGAGGATGGGCCCATTCACGTGCTTCACGGCGTGGAAGAGATGGTGGTGGTTGTTCCAGTAGATGCCCAGGTAGACGAAGCTCAGCACATAGCTTCCAAAGACGGGCAGTACGGGGCGAAGGGCCGCGAGGTCGGCGCCATGCGGCACCTTCATTTCCAGCACCATGATGGTGATGAGGATGGCGATGACGCCGTCGCTGAACGCCTCCAGCCTCCCCTTGCCCATCAGGCCTGCTCCCCCATGCGCGCCAGTTGCTCCCAGGCCACGCCGAAGTGCTCGAGGATGGCCTGGCGCTCGGCCCGTTCCTGATCGGCGATGCTCGAGTAGGCGTGCTGGTAGACGACGCGCCGCACGCCCCGGCGGATGAGGGAGCGGGCGCAGGTGAGGCAGGGCTCGTGGGTGACGTAGGCGGTGGTCACGTGGCCGTCGCAGAAGCTGAGGGCGTTCTCTTCCGCATGGCTCGTGTGCAGGCAGCGCTGCCCCGGTTTGCAGGTCTCCGGCGTGCAGTGGGGCATCCCCGGCAGGGCCCCGTTGTACCCCGCCGACGCGATGCCGCCATCCGGACGCAGCAGGACGGAACCCACCTTGAGGCGGCAGCAGGTCCCGAGCCGCGAGAGCTCCAGGGCCATGTTCATGAAGACTTCGTCTTTGAGATGGGCTCTGGACATGGATGGCTCTCGGCTATGGGCTCTAGGCTCTGGCTGGCGCCGACCCAACGGATGGGTCGGCGCCAACTAAAGCCTAGGGCCTAGAGCCCAGAGCCTCAAAGCACCTTGTGCATCCACCCATGCGTATCCGCCTTGACGCCGTGCTGCAGGTTCAGCATGGCTTCGCGGAGCTTCATGGTGATGGGGCCGCTCTCGTTGTGGTGGATGGTCCAGTCGCCGCGCTTGCTCTTGACCTGGCCGATGGGGGTGATGACGGCGGCGGTGCCACAGGCGAAGGCCTCCGTCATGCGGCCGGTGGCGATGGCGTCCTTCCACTCGTCCACGGTGACGGTGCGCTCCTCGGCTTCGAAGCCCAGGTCTTTCGCCAGCTGTAGGAGACTGCGGCGGGTGACGCCGGGAAGCAGCGTGCCCGTGAGCTTGGGGGTGACGAGGGTGACCTTCTTGCCGTCGTCGTAGACGAAGAAGATGTTCATGCCGCCCATTTCCTCGATGGTGTTGCGTGTGACGGCGTCGAGCCACACCACCTGATCGCAGCCCTGCTCCGCGGCCTGGGCCT
>CAYWDR010000245.1:0-4499 GCA_964457075.1 uncultured Solibacteraceae bacterium | reverse complement strand
TGCTGGGCGGCGGCCGCTACGACGGCCTCGTGAAGCACCTGGGCGGCCCCGATACGCCCGCCTTCGGCTGGGCCATCGGACTGGACCGCCTCGCCATGATCCTCGCCGCCGTGCGAGGCGAGCGTCCCGAGCCCCGGCCCGCCCTGCTCATCCCCATGGGCGAGCAGGCCGCCGCCGAAGCCCTGCGCCTCGCCCGGGGATGGTGGGCCGAAGGGGCCGCCGTGCAGGTGGAGACCCGGGGCGCCAACCTCAAGAAGGCCCTCCAGACCGCCAACCGCCTCGGTTTCAGCCGCGCCCTCATCCTGGGCGACGGGGAGCTTGAGCAGGGCGTGGTGGCCGCCAAGGATCTCGCCTCAGGCACCCAGGAGACCTGGCCCCTCGGCGAGGTGGTGGCCCGCCTGAAGGGCTGACCGCAGGCCCCGGCCCATCGGGCCGGGCCCCACCCAACGTGGGCCCGGGGTAGGGAATCAGGCCCCTTTCGTGTAGACTCAAGGAAGCGGAGCGGGCGCCGGTCAGCCGCCCGCTCATTTTTTGCATGCCCCGACCGGGCCCCATCGCCCATTCACTGGGATGACGGGGAGGCCCACTCCGGGAGCAACCCATGTCCTTTGATACCCTCGGCCTGCGGGCCGAGCTCCTGCGCGCCGTGTCCGAAGAAGGGTACACGACGCCCACCCCCATCCAGGCCCAGGCCATTCCCGTCGTCCTGGCGGGCCGCGACCTCCGGGCCGCCGCCCAGACGGGCACCGGCAAGACGGCCGCCTTCACCCTGCCCCTCCTTCAGAAACTGGAAGGCCCCAAGGGCAAGGCGCCCCGCGTCCTCGTGCTCACTCCCACCCGCGAGCTCGCGCTCCAAGTGGAAGAGAGCGTCCGCACCTACGGCAAGCACATGCCCGTGCGGAGCATCTGCATCTTCGGCGGCGTGGGCGAGCGCCCCCAGCAGGATGGCCTCCGCCGCGGCGTCGATATCCTCGTGGCCACTCCGGGCCGCCTCATCGATCTGCACGGCCAGGGCTTCGTGGACTTCAACTCCATCGAAGTGCTTGTGCTGGACGAAGCCGACCGCATGCTCGACATGGGCTTCATCCACGATATCAAGCGCATCCTCAAACTCCTGCCAACGAAGCGACAGAATCTGCTGTTCAGCGCCACCTACAGCGATGATATCCGCGGCCTCGCCGAGGGCATGCTGAAGGACCCCGCCATCGTGGAAGTGGCCGCGCGGAACACCACCGCCGACCGCGTGAAACAGACGGTTCACCTCGTGGATCAGCCCAAGAAGCGCCACCTCCTCGCCCACCTCATCCACGCCAAGGGACTGGAGCAGGTGCTCATCTTCACCCGCACGAAGCACGGAGCCAACCGCCTCGCCGAGCAGCTCTCCAACGCCGACATCCCCTCCATGGCGATCCACGGCAACAAGAGCCAGAGCGCCCGCGTGAAGGCCCTCACCGATTTCAAGGGCGGCCGCATCCGCGCCCTCGTGGCGACGGATATCGCCGCCCGCGGCTTGGACATCGACATGCTCCCGGCCGTCGTCAACTTCGAGCTCCCCCAGGTGCCCGAGGACTACGTCCACCGCATCGGCCGCACGGCCCGCGCCGGCGCCGAGGGTGAAGCCTGGAGCCTCGTGGACCGCGCCGAGCACGGCATGCTCCGCGAGATCGAGAAGCTCCTCAAGCGCAGCCTGGAGAAGGAACTCGTCCCCGGCTTCGAGCAGGATCCCAACTACGTCCCAGAACCCATCGAAAACGGCCGTGGCCGAGGCCCACGTGGCCCCCGCCCCGGCGGCGGCGGCCGTTCCGCCGGCGGCTCACGCCCCTCCGGTGGCCGCCCCTCCGGCAATCGCCCCCAGGGCGAGCGCAGCGGTTCCCGCTCCGAGTCCGGCGCCCGGCCCGCGGGTCGGGGTGGGTCGCGGCACCACTAGGAACTGAAGATCGCGAATAACGCGAATAACGCGAATAAGGCGAATGACCGCGAATAGAAGATTATTTATTCGCGGCCATTCGCGCATTTATTCGCGCTATTCGCGATCCAGCTTTACCCCAGCGCCTTCTTGATCGCCTGGAGTTCAGGGCTCCCGACGATCTTCTCGATGCGGAAGGCCTCCCGCGCCAGCCAGTCGCTGGCGAGGGCGATTTGCGCGTGGACGATGACGGCGCGGGGCCTGGACCGGGAGCACCGCATCGCCTACCTCTGCCGATCCTCCCATTCCCACCCGGAGGCCGTGCGCGCCTTTTGCGACCTCATGGGGTTCCGGGCCCGCCGCTACGATTCATGGATGATCCACCAGGAACGTACCTGGAAAGGGTGCTGGCTACATGCCCAGAAACCGTGTACCAAAAGCGAAATCTTCGGACCTCCTCCGGATTGGTCAGACGTTCTGGGATGCCTGCGGGCGTCGGCCTTTCAAGAAAGTTCTTTTCCCAGGGATCCAATTCCCACCACTCGAGATCGGGCTCATCCGTGACGGAGAGCCGTTGATGAAGCGCTAGATCCATTTTAAAGAGTGGATCCTGGATATCCTTGGCGTCCTTCGGCTTGGGCTGTTGCATCGCAGTGAAGAGCACTGCCTTCTCTGACCTTGTGGCGAAGAGGAATCGGCCATCCGCCTCAGGGTGTGCGTCGAGTATGCAGTTCCCCAGGGGTGCCGTACCCAAAAGCATGTTTTCCTTGATGCTGCTGTAGATTTTCAGGAGGTCCATGGATGGGTGCTCTCTGCGGAGATCCATCAGCCATACAAAGCTAGGGAGGGTGTGGACGACGGCTAAGTGCGACGGCGTGCGCATGACGTAGGTCGGGGATAGCAGCAGGGCCATCTAATCCGAATTCACCCCGAAGTGACTGGCGAGGTTTTCTTCCTTCTTCTGTGCGGCCCATGGCTTGGCAAGCCCCATCTCAAGAACCTCGTCGATCACCAAGCCCTTGTCTTCCTTCCGGGTGGCCAAGGCGAAGCGTGAGGATTTCCCGTCGTGGACAATTCGAGTAAAGGCGATGAGGAGGAACCTATCCCCACGGATAGGGTGGATTTCATCGACGTCCACTTCCTCCGTGATCGGGATCCAGGCTTCCAGGGTCCATTCCTTTATGTCCCGGCTGGAAAAGACCTGCCGAACAGGCTTGCTCTTGGGGTTGGTGGAGATCAGCTTGTTTTGGGCCCAATAGGTGCCCGTCTCGAAGGCCACAAGTTCCTTCGAACCACCCAACTCCACCTTCCGCAATCTGCCGGGGTGCTTGGGGTCGGCGATTCCGATCGAATGGTCGAAGGAATCATAGAGGACGGGGGCATTGCCGTCCCAGAAAATTGATCGGTACTTGTCCGCCGGAAAGATCTGCGCGCAGAGAGGCGCGGTCATCAGGCAAATTAGCTTCAAGGCCCCATTCGCATCGTCCTTCTCCCCTCAGCAGTTGGCTGCGCAAAGCTTCTCAACGGTAGAGGATGACTGACAGTTCATTCCATAGCAGGCCGCGCATAAGCCCTAAGCCAGTCGCGCCCGCAGCCGCTGATCCGATAGCTTCCAGATCAGGGCGAACAGCAGCACGTCCAGGCCCAGGGCGAGAACGGAGGCCTCGGGGCCCGTGGCGCCGCCCGTGAGCCAGGTGGGGCCGTTGACCCGCGACCGGATGAAGCCGGGGATGGCCTGCCCGCTGTTCGCCAGGCCGAATACCCCGTTCATGGTGAAATTCCAGGAAAAGTGGAGCATCCACACCGTGAAGAAACTGCCCGTGCGGTCGTAGACGTAGTACATCAGCACCCCCCCGGTGAAGATCTCCAGGAGGCCCAGCATGGTCTCGTTCGAGTTGCCCAGATGGGCGGCGCTGAAGAGCAAGGGGGCCACGAGGAGCGCGGCCTGGCGGCCCAGCCCCGCCTTGATCAGGCGGTAGAGGATGAGGCAGAAAATGAAGTCTTCCGAGAAGCTCTGGGGGAGGTAGAAGAACAGCGCCTTCACCAGGACCAGGGGGCTGTTGAGGCCCTCCACGTGGTAACTCCCGGTGAGGGCCAGCGCACAGACGATGAGGATCATCGCGCCCCCGCCGAGGAGGAGGCCGATTCCCGCATGGCGGGGCGTGTCCCCGTCCACCTTCAGTTCGGGCACTTCGCGCCGCTTCTCCACCACCCGGGCGAAGGTGCGGTAGACCCACAGCGCGCCGAGGATGAAGGCCAGCCCGGTCACCGCGCTCCCGACGGCGAGGGGGGCCCCCGCCAGGTGGGCCCGCAGGAACTTGGAGAGCCGCCCTACGGCGAAGAGGAGGGGAGCGACGCTCAGGACCAGCAAGGGGATCCTCCAGCCGGCCCGCAGGATGCCCGTGGAGGGATTGATGAATAGAGACCGGAAGGGCATGAGCTCTCACTGAAATGGATGACCGGCACGGGTCGGGAGAGCCTGGCTACGCGCTGGGGGAGGGTGGGCTTAGGGCCAATACCGTTCACTTAATGGAATGGGCTCTCGGTGCGTTTGACAAAACCACGCTCGCGGAGGGACGCGGAGGTGGCAGAG
>CAYWDR010000244.1:0-4525 GCA_964457075.1 uncultured Solibacteraceae bacterium | reverse complement strand
CGCACGATCAGTGGATCTACAGCGGCGACCTACCTCGGGAACCGGACACTAGTGAGAAGCCATACAAGATCGCGCCGCTGTGAGGTTGCCATGTACTGGGATGTCAAAACCGTAAAACCGCTTCCCGATTTCCGCATTTACCTGGAGATCCAGGATGGGCGCAAAGGGGTCTTCGACATGAAGCCCTATCTCAACAAGGGTATCTTCCGAGAGTTGAACGATGTCCACTACTTCAATCAGGTGGGCATTCTCTTTGGCGCGGTTACCTGGCCCAATGAGCAAGATATTGCTCCCGAAACATTGCTGGCAGAGCTTAAGCCATACGAGCTACCCGCCTAACCACTCACTGCCGCCGGGCGACGACAATTACCGCTGTGCGCACATTCCAAATTGACGCTGGCCGACCTCCGGCTCATTCCCCCCGCAACACCGCCAGCGGCTCCGCCCTCAGGGCCCGCCAGCTGCCGAGGAAGCCGACGAGGAGCGTGAGCGCCGCGGCGAGTCCCAGCAGCTGGAGGGCGAGCCAGGGGCTCGGATCGGAGGGCAGGTCCAGCACCTTGCGGGCGTAGAGCCAGCTGCCGATCCAGGCGAGGGTGCCGGCCGTGAACGCGGCGGCGCCGCCTAGGAGGCCGAACTCCCAGGCGAGGCTGCGCAGGAGGAGCGGCTCGCCGGCGCCGAGGGTGCGGAGGAGGGCCACGTCCCGCTGACGGCCCAAGCGGCTGGAGAGGAGGCTGGCGGAGAGGACGAGCAGGGCCGACGCGAGCATGAGCGTGGCGAGGGCCGTGGCCACGAGGTTCACGAGGTCCAGCACGCGGCCCACCTTGGCGCCTACTTCGGCGAGATCCACCACCGTGACGTTGGGGGCCTCACGGGCGAGGGCGCTTTGCAGGGCCTGGCGCATGGCGGCCTCGGGCGCTTCCAGCGCGGCAAGCGTGACAGCCGGTGCGCCTTCCAGCAGCGAGGGGTGGGCCACGATGAAGAAGTTTGGCGCGAGGCTTTGCCAGTTCACGCGACGCAGGCTCGTGACGGTGCCGCGCACCTCCTGGCCCAGCACGTCGAAGCGCAGCTCGTCGCCCAGGCGGGCGCCAATCTCCTTGGCGAAGCCTTCCTCCAGGCTGAACTCCGCATGGGGCTGGCCGTCCTCGGCCCAGTAGCGGCCCGAGGTCACGCGTTCCGCGGGGCCCAGGCGGGCGCGCCACGTGAGGTTTTGCTCCCGGGTGCGGAACTGGGCGCCCCGCGTGGGTTCCTTGCCCGAGCCGTCCTTGGGTTGATCCACGGCGTCCTCCACGGCCTTCCCCCCGACCGCTCGCAGGCGGGCCCGCACGAGGGGCGCCTCCCGCAGCTCGTGCCCGGTGATCCGCTGCGCCAGCTCGCGCACCTGGATCACCTGCTTGGGCTGCACGTCGAGGAGGAAGACGTTGGGGCGGCCATCCCCCGCCTTGGCTTGGAGGATGGGCGCCACGAGATCCGCCTTCACGAAGTGAGCGGCCAGGAGGAGGAAGAGGGCGAGGCCCATGACGCTCATGACGAGCGTGGAAACGCCCGGGCGCGCGCCCAGCTGGCCGAAGGCGAGGCGGAGGCCCAGGGGCATGCGGGCGGCGCTTCGGCGGAAGAGCCCCAGCTGCAGCCGGAGCAGTCCCGCGAGGGCGCCCAGGAGCAGGGCAAGCGCGAGGAGGGTGCCGAGGCCCGCGCCGAGGGTGGGCGCGTTGCGAAGGATGAGGAAGGCGGCCAGCAGGGCGGCGCCGCCCCAAGCGACGAGGGCGGTGCTCCGAGGCACGGGCGGTTCCGCGCCCTCCCGCAGGAGGGTGAGGGGCGCAGTGGCGCCCAGGCGCGCGAGGGCGGGCGAGATCATGAGGCCCAGCAGCACGAGGGCCAGCAGGCTTTCCAGCAGGGGGGGCGCCCGGGGCGTGGTGGATCGCAGGGCGGGGGGGATCAGCTCCGCCAGGGCCTGGGGCATCCACCGGGCCGCAAGGAGGCCGAGGAGCGTGCCAAGGGCGCCGCCGGAAAGCAGCAGCCCCCCCGTGAGCAGGCCGAAGGAGCGGCGGGCCAGCTCCGGCGGCGCGCCCAGGCAGCGCAGGATGGCGGCGTCGCGGCGCCGGCCCTCCAGGAAGGCGGCGAGGATGGCCCAGGAACCCAGCAGCGCCAGGAGCAGCGTGAGCAGGCCCAGCTGGCGGATGAAGCGGTTGAGGTTGCGCAGGGGCTGGGCCAATTGGGCGGCGGCCTCCTCGTGGGACTGGATGCGCGCCTTGGGCTCCAGTCCGAGGGCGGCGGCCCTGAGGCGGGCCAGGGCCTCGGGTTCCGTGCCGGGGCGGAGGTTCAATAGCAGCCGGGAGCTGAGGCGGGCCCGGGAGGTGACGAGGCCCAAGTCCCGGGCTTGGGCCAGGGACAGATAGACGCGGGGACCCAGGGCGAAGGCGCTCGCCTGACGGGCGTCATCGTGCGCGACGATGCCCGAGATGGGCACGGCGCGGCCCCCGAGGCGCAGGCCCTGGCCGCCGGCCAGGAGCTCGGCCTCCGCCGCGCCTGGGGGCGCGACGATGAGGCCCCAGGCCTGGGCGAGGGAACCCTCCACCACGACGCCGCGGGCGAGGGCCGCGGGAAAGGCCGTGCCTCCCTGCAGCTCCAGGCGTCCCTGAAGCGGGTAGGGGCCTTCGAGGGCCCGCACCTCCAGCAGCCGTGCCTTCTCGGCGGCGCCCTCGCCGGTCGAGCCGAGGGTGGGGAAGTCCACCACCTGGGCGAGGCTCGCGATGGCGGGATCCCCCGCGAGCCTCGCCTTCAGCTCGGGCGCCATGAGACCCCGCACGTTCACGGCGGCATCCGCGCCCAGCAGGCTGCGGCTCTCGGCCTGCACCGCCCGGAGCACCCGGGAGGAAAAGCCGTAGGTGGCGACGAAGGCAGCGAAGCCCACGGCGAGGCAGAGCACCACCATGAGGAGGCGCCCCTTCTGCCGCGCGGCCTCCCGGCCCGCCATGAGGGCGGCGAAGGCCCAGCTTCCGGGGTTCACGCGAGGCCCTCGGTGGAAGCGATGCGCCCGCGCTCAAGCACCACGCGGCCCTCCAGCCGGCCGGCCAGGTGGGGATCGTGCGTGACGAGCGCGAGGGTGCTCCCCAGTTCCCGCTGCAGCTCCAGCAGCAGCTCGAAGACGCCGTCGGCGTTGCGCGGATCCAGGCTGCCCGTGGGCTCGTCGGCCAGGAGGATGGGAGGGCGGGCCACGATGGCCCGGGCGATGGCCACCCGCTGGCATTCGCCGCCGCTGAGCTGGGAGGGCACGTGCTCCAGCCGCCCCTCCAGGCCCACGCGGCGCAGCACTTCCCGGGCGCGATCCAGGGGCCGGTCCACGCCCGCGATCTCCGCGGCGATGGCCACGTTTTGGAGGGCGCTGAAGGGTTGCAAGAGGTGGAAGGCTTGGAAGACGAAGCCGAGGCGCTTGGCGCGGAAGGCGGCGCGGCCCCGTTCGTCGAGGCGCCCCAGATCCTGGTGGTCGACGATCACGCGGCCTTCGGTGGTTCGTTCCAGGCCCGCCATGAGGGCGAGCATCGTGCTCTTGCCGCTGCCGCTGGGGCCCTGGATGGCCACGGCCCGGCCCGTGGGCAGGGTCAGTTCCACGCCTTCGAGGACGGTGAGGCGCTCGCCTCCGGGGGCGTCGAACACCTTGGTCACGCGGTCGAGCTGGATCAAGGGGCCTCCGGGGAATTCAGACTATCTGGCAGGATTGCCTGATGAACCGGATGATGCTGCCCGCCCTTCTGTTCCTCCTCGGCTGCGATTCCAAGGGGCCCGCCCAGGCCTCGCTCCCGCCTTCCCCGCCGCCAGCGGCCCAGGCCCGCCACACGGTGGCCTTCCTGGGGGATAGCCTCACGGCGGGCCTTGGACTTCCGGAATCTCAGGCCTATCCCGCCCTGATCCAGGCCCGCATCGCCGCCGAGGGCCGGAGCTGGAAGGTGGTGAACGCGGGCGTCAGCGGCGATACGACGGCCGGGGGGCTCGTCCGCCTGTCCTGGCTCTACCGCCGGAAGGTGGACGTTCTCGTGGTGGCGCTGGGGGCCAACGACGGACTGCGGGGCCTGCCCTTGAAGGAGACGGAAGCCAACCTCCGCGCCATCCTCCGCAGGGGCAAATCGGAGGGCTCTCGCCTCGTGCTCGCGGGCATGCAAATGCCCGAAAATCTGGGCCCCGATTACCGCACGCGATTCGCGGCCCTCTACCCTCGCGTGGCGAAGGAGGAAGGCGCCACCCTCGTCCCCTTCCTCCTGGAGGGTGTCGCGATGGATCCGGCCCTCAACCAGGCGGATGGCATCCACCCGAACGAAGCTGGTGCCAGGAAGGTCGCGGAGACCATCTGGAAGGGCCTGGAACCCCTCCTCTCCCATTGAGCTGCTAGTCTTCCGGAAACTCCCGGAGCGTCCATGTCCCTGAAGCGGATCTTCATTCGCCAAGGCCTGCGGTACGACCGCTACCAGGGAGCGGGGGCCCGGGTGGTCTACCCATGGCCGCGCCGGGCACGGAAGGCGCTGTGGATCTCGGG
>CAYWDR010000243.1:0-4539 GCA_964457075.1 uncultured Solibacteraceae bacterium | reverse complement strand
GGGCGGCGGCATGAATACACTCAACTCGCTGTCCAAGAAATTCCAGGCGGTTCATCCCCCAGCGGTTCTTCGCGGCATCGAGCTTCAGGACGAGGAGGTGCTCCAGGGCCGCCACCCGCATGCCGTCGATGACCTCGGAGCCGCTGGCGATCGCGTCATATGGCACGCCGAGCGGATGCTGGAGTTCGACGTAGATGTCCACGTCTTCGCCGTCCACCAGGGCGGAGTTCTTCCCGAGGTTGGCATTGCGGGTCATCTCATACCGGTCCCGCATGGCGCTCTTGCCCACCTGGGAAAGGTAGAGGTCGATGTCGTGGCTCGATTCAAGGAACTTCTCGCCAAGGGCCGCGGAGTGGGCCGACACGGCCACACCACCGATGAATACCGCATCCGGGTACTCCTTGCTCAGCCGCTTGGCGATCCGCTGAAGATTTTTCCAGTTCGCATCCATGTGGCACCGGCAAGGGAGCAGACCTGGAGATACCAGGCCCCTCAGGCCAAGCTTGACCTAAGCGGCTTAGGTGGCAAGTGGCAGGAGGTGAGAGCGCGAACCTCGACTCCCCTTCGGGATATGGATTTCCATCCATGACTTCGTTGCCTGGAACGGGCTCAGTACGTCCAACTCAACGCGCACCCGCACTCCTTGGCCAGGCGCTCGGCCAGGTTGGGGTCGTGCTTGATGCGGACTTCGTGGCCGGCCTTCACCTTGGCGTGGAGGCCGTCTTTGCTGCGGTAGTCGAAGGTGACGGGGAGGCTGCCCTTGAGTTCGGCGAGGACCTTGAAGAGCCTGGGGGGGCATTCGCCAACGGGGAGGCGGATGACGGCGCCGGTGAAGCCCTGGCTTTGGAAGCCGGCGAGGGGCTCGATCTTGGAGATGAAGAGCTTGAGGACGTCCTGCTCGTCCTCCTCGCCCTCCTCGGCATTCGGGTTGTTGCGCTGGACCTTTTCCACCTTGAGCTCGCCGGTGACGCGCAGGAGGGCGTCCTGCTGGAGGTGGTGGCTGTTCTCCTCGAAGGGGCGGCTGCGCTTCTTGGTGTTCCGGTCGAAGCGGGTGGGCAGGAGGAGCATCTCCAGCTTGGCGGTGGCGTCCTCGGTCATGAGGATGGCCATCTGCTCGCCCTTTTGCGTGGTCTTGAACTGGCAGGCGGCGACCATGATGCCCAGGGTGATCTCGTCGCCATCCCGGCGCAGGCCGCTGGCCACGTTCTCCTGCAGGCGGCCGATGCCGCCTTCCGTGTGCACCTTGAGGGCGTCCACGTAGTCGTCGAGGGGATGGCCGGAGACGTACATGCCCAGCGTCTCCTTTTCGGCGGCGAGGCGCTCCATGCGGCCCCAGGGTTCCACGTCCTCGGGCAGGCGCCACTCGGCGGCGAGGCTGCTGAGTTCGGCTTCGTCGAAGAGGGAGGTGAGGCCCAGATCGGGGCCGCCGCCGCTGTTGGCGGCGCTGAGGGCCTCGGGCAGGCCGTGCAGCAGGGCGGCGCGGTTGGGCTCCAGGCTATCGAAGGCGCCGGCCTTGATGAGGCACTCCCACACCTTGCGGTTGGCCTTCTGGAGATCCGTGGCCTTGAGGGCGTGGAAGAAGTCCTGGAAGCCGCCCTCCTTCCCGCGGGCTTCCAGGATCGCCTCCAGGGCGGCGTCGCCCAGTCCCTTGATGGCGGAGAGCCCGAAGCGGATCTGGCTTTCGCCCGTGATGGTGAAGTCGAGGCCCGATTTGTTGATATCGGGGTTCAGCACGTCGATGCCCGTGGCGCGGCAATCCTGGATGTACTTCACCACGTCGTCCGTGCGCTGGCTCTTCGTGGAGAGGATGCCCGCCATGAACTCCGTGCGGAAGTTGGCCTTCAGGTAGCCCGTCTCGTAGGCCACCATGGCGTAGGCGGCGGAGTGGCTGTTGTGGACGAGGAGCCCTTCGGCCACGAAGTTGTGGTCGGCATCCACCGTGAGGTCGTAGGTCATCGCCTCGCCCTTGGGTTCGATGGCCTCGATGCGATCCCAGAAGATGTCGGAATGGGCGATCTGCTCCACCCGCTCGGCGCCGAGGAAGGCCGCCAGGCGAGCGAGCGTCTCCCGGCGGAATCCGCGCTTGCGGGCGGATCCCTGCCCGTAGAACTCCTTCATGCTCAGGCCGCTTTCAGCCTCCAATTGCCTCCACGTCCATCCGCGCGCCTGCCGGGCCTCGTCGACCCAGGCGCGAACCTCGGCGGGCACGGTGTCCTTGCTGCTGAGGCCCCGCTCCGTCGTGGCGAGGTAGGCCTCCAAGTGGGCCACCTGGGCTTCACGCCCCACGAGGTGGGGGACGATGCGGCGCGCGAAGGTATCCAGGCTTCCGGCGCCCAGGAGGTTGACGGTGTATCCGGTGCGCTCACCGCCTCGATATTTGAAGCGTTTCCGGTGGATGCGGCTGGGCATCCCGAGCCGGAGGAGGAGGGTTTGCACGCCCCAGGCCAGATCCTCGGAGGAGGTGGCGTAGAAGGGCACCTTCAGGGTCGCGTTCGCGACGAAGCCATCCCCGGACCAGAGGCGGCCCAGGAACAGTTCCACGTCCGGCTCCCGAAGGCGGAACACCTCGGTGGGCACGCGCTTCTCATGGGCCTTGCACCCCAGGAGGCCCAAACCCTCCGCCCAGCGGTAGAGGCCGCTGCGCTTGGGAGCCTCCTCCTCGAGCACGGCCACGGAGCCCGCGGACTTGAATCGGGTATCCCGTCCCGTGCTGACGCAGACCTCCAACCGGCCGTTGGATCGCGCCGCGGTTCGAGCCACGGAATCGGCGAAGGCCTCCGCGGCCAGGGTGAAGTCCCCGCAGGCGGCGGGGTCGTTGTTGTAGACGTATAGGCAGGTGGGATGGCAGGTGTTGCCTTCGGAGAGCAGCCATCCCAGAGCCACGATTTCGTGGGCGGGCCACGCCAGGTCTCCGGCGATGGGCAGGGCGCGGGGGGCGGCGATGCGGTCCCCGGGTTTCAGTTCCCCGAGCAGCGTCCAACCCTCGAGCGTGCGGAAGGGGTGGTTGGCCGTGGCGGTGATGCGGTTGCCCAGCGTGGTGCGGAGCTCGAAGACGGGTTTGACGCCATTCTCCATGACGTCCACGACGGGGCGGATCCGCAGCTTCGAGTCCCCGCCCAGGGCATGCACCTCGAACGGAATCCGCTCCCGGAACAGCTCCTCCATCGTCCTCAGTTCGCCCGTGCGGGCGTGGAGGAGGCGCGTGCTTCCGTGAAGGCATTTGTTGAATCCATAGCCCGCGAAGTACTCGATGGTGTCGAAGAGCTCGGAGGCCTTCCGCTCGTCGTAGCCGCGCGCGGCGCCCTTCTCGACGAACTTGGACTTCTCCTTCTTCATCTTTTCGAGATCCTTCTTGCCCATGGCGCGGCGCAGCATATCGGCCTCGCCGAGCGTGTAGCCCGCCACCTCCTGGGCGATCTGCATGACCTGCTCCTGGTAGAGGATCACGCCGTAGGTGGGCGAGAGGATCGGCTCCAGCTGGGGGAAGGGGTAGACCACGGGCTTGCGGCCGTGGCGGCGCTCCACGTACTCCTCGCCCATGCCCGCGCCCAGGGGCCCGGGGCGGAAGAGGGCGTTGAGGGCGATGAGATCGTCGAAGCGGTCGGGCTGGAGCTTTCGCAGGAGCTGCTTCATGCCGCCGGATTCGAACTGGAACACGCCATCCGTTTCGCCGTTGGCGAAGAGCTGGAGGGTCTTCTTATCGTCGAATCCCCGGATGCTGAGCATATCGATGGGCTGGCCCAGCTTCTGGGCGATGTAGCCTTGCGTCTTCGCGATCTGCGTGAGCGTTTCCAGGCCCAGGAAGTCCATCTTGAGGAGACCGGCCCGCTCGGCGTCGATCATGGTGTACTGCACCATGACCTTGTTGTCCTTGTCCTTGCTGAGGGGCGCGAACTGGGTCAGCTCCTCGGGGGCGATGATGACGCCCGCCGCGTGCACGCCCGTGTTGCGGGCCAGGCCCTCCAGGCGCGCGGAGATGTCCAGGATGTTGCGCACCTCCGGATCGGAGTCGTAGCGCTGGCGCAGCTCGTCGGACTTCTCCAGGGCCTCGCCCACGGTGATGGGCTTGCCGGGCTCCTGGGGCACGAGCTTGGTGAGGGTGTTGGCGAAATTGAAGTCCTTTTCGAAGACGCGGCTCACGTCCTTGATGACGGCCTTGGTCTTGAGCTGGTTGATGGTGACGATGTTGGAGACGCGATCCTGGCCGTACTTGTCCGTGACGTAGTCGATGACCTTTTGGCGGCCGTCCCGGCAGAAGTCGATATCCACGTCGGGCATGCTGATGCGCTCGGGGTTCAGGAAGCGCTCGAAGAGCAGATCGTACTGCATGGGATCGATATCCGTGATCATCAGCGACCACGCCACGATGCTGCCGGCGGCGGAACCGCGGCCCGGGCCCACGGGGATGCCCATCTCCCGGGACTTGGCGATGAAGTCCCACACGAGGAGGAAGTAGCCGGGGAAGCCCATCTTGAGGATGGTGTCGAGCTCGAACTCCAGGCGGTTGCGGTAGACATCTTCGGCGTGCTTGAGGCGGCC
>CAYWDR010000242.1:0-4565 GCA_964457075.1 uncultured Solibacteraceae bacterium | reverse complement strand
TCGGGCTTCGGGCTTCGGGCTTCGGGCTTCGGGCTTCGGGCTTCGGGCTTCGGGCAGGAAACTGAGGCGGGCGCTCCGCGCCCGCAACTAAACATTTCATCGCGGGGCAAAGCCCCGCCTCCTTTTCACCCCGGAGCCCGAAGCCCGGAGCCCGAAGCCCGAAGCCCCGCTTCAGCCGCCCAGGCTGAAGCGATGCGTGCACTCCACCCAAGCTTCCGACCCATCCCGATACGTCTCCCGCTTCCAGATGGGGACGTGCTGCTTGATCTCGTCCATGATCCAGGCGGCGGCTTGGAAGCTTTCGGCGCGGTGGGCGCTGCTGGTGGCGACGACGACGGCGGCCTCCGTGAGGGGCACGGCGCCGATGCGGTGGTGGATGGCGCAGCGGGTGAGGCCGAAGCGCTCCAGGGCCTTCTCCCGGAGGAGGGCCAGCTCCTTCTCGGCCATGGGCACGTAGGCCTCGTAGGCGAGCTGGAGCACGGGGCGGCCTTCGTGGTGGTCGCGCGCCCGGCCTTCGAAGAGGACGAGGGCCCCGGCGTGGGGATCCTCCATGGCGTCCCGCAGGGCCACGGCATCCAGGGGTGCTTCCATCACGCGGATCCAGGGAATCAAGCTCGCCTCCGGGGACAGGGTAGCCTGGAGGATGCCGGAGGATCTGTGAGCGCGTTTAAAACCGAGGTCGAACTTTACGCCGATGGCGCCTGCCTGGGCAATCCCGGCCCCGGGGGATGGGGCTACCTCCTGCGCATCCAGACCCCCGAGGGCCCCAAGGAAAAGGAGGGGAGCGGCTTCGAGGCCGGCACCACCAACAACCGCATGGAGATGATGGCCGTCATCCGGGGCCTGGAATCCCTCTCCCGTCCCTGCAAGGTGTTGCTCGTGAGCGATAGCCAGTACGTGGTGAAGGGCCTGGCCGAATGGCTGCCCGGCTGGAAGCGCAAAGGATGGCGAAAGGCCGACGGCCAGCCCGTGATGAACGCGGAGCTGTGGCAGCGCCTGGACGAGGTGGCCCGCACCCATGATGTGCGCCCCAAGTGGGTGAAAGGCCACGCCGGCCATCCCGAAAACGAGCGCGTGGACCAGCTGGCACGAGAGGCGGCCCAGAAGGGATGACCGCCTTCCCCACTAAAAACGGGCCCCGATCGGGGCCCGTTTTTAGTGGGGAGTGAAGATCAGCGCCGCCTGGGGAACTTGAACTGAACCTCGGTCCAGGCCTTCACGGGCTTGCCGTCGCGGGTGCCGGGCTGGAAGGTGCTTTGCTTGGCCGCCGTGATGGCGGCTTCGTCGAACCCGAAGTTGCCGGGGACGCCATCGACCACCTTGACCGTGAGCACCTGGCCCGCTTCGTTCACGAAGATCTTCAGGCGGACGACGTGCTCCTTGGTGAGCTCCCACTTCTGGATCAGGGCCCGTTGGGGGAAGATCGGAGGCACCTGGGTGGCGAACGAGGGGGCCACTTCGACCACGGGACCGGCGGGCTTGTTCTCGACGGGCGCCGGGGCCGTGGGCATGGGCGCGGGCGAGAGCGGAGCGGCCTGGGCGGGCGCGGGGTTGCTCTGGGCCTGCTGTGGCGGGGGCGCCTGGGGCTTGGGGGGCTCGACGGCCACTTGGGCCTTGGCCGCCGCCGCCAGCTGGGCCGCCTGCAGCTGCTTCTGGCGATCCGCCAGCTCCTTGGCCTGGCGATCGAGCTCCTCCTTCTTCTGCTTGCTCTCCTCCAGCTGCTTTTGGACGGCCTCCTTTTCAGCGGCGCTCTTGGCCTGGGAGAGCTGCTCCTGGAGCTTCTGCTCCTTGATCTTTTCCGCGTCCTGCTTGGACGTCAGATCCATCTTGGCCTGCTCTTGCAGGGCCTGCTGACGCTGCAGATCCGCCAGCTGCTGGCGGAGGGCGGCCATCTCGGGGTTCTCCCGGCTGCGGCCCATGAAATACATGCCGCCGAGCAGAAGGACGGCAACGGCGGCGACGCCACCGAGGATCACGTTCTTCTTGCTCTTCTCCTGCTCTTCCTGAAGCGTATCGATGTGCTCGGCCCGGCCGGCGCCGCTGCGCATGGCGTCGCCCACGGCGGTGTAGCCCGTGTAGTTCTCCGCCTGCTCGGCCTTCACGGCCGCCGTGTCCTTATCGTTCTCCTCCCGGAAGAGGGTGTGCATGAAGAATGCGAGGCTGAAAGTGGTGGGGCTGAAGTCGCCGTCGTAGAGGACCCGCTCCAGTTCCTGGTTGAAGGATTCCATGTTGGAGAAGGGGTTCGTGCCCAGCAGGAGGCGGGCGAGGAAAGCCTTGATCTCAGGCGGAAGGGGGGTGTCCTCCTGAGCCGCCTTCAGGGTCCCCCGGTTCAGGGCGGCGCTGACGGCATCCAGCCCCACGGGCAGCTTCTCGAAGGTGAGCAGCTCGAAGAGGATCGCGCCGATGCCGAAGAGATCCCGGGCCAGGGGCTGGCTGCCGCCCTGGAAGTAGGGGCTCAGGATCGTCTGCACCGTGACGGATTTGGGCGCCAGAGCCGCCATGGAGGCGGCATAGGGGGCGTCTAGGAGCTGGGTGGCTCCCTCGAAGCTCACCCACACGCTGTGGGGGCTGAGGGCGCCATGGGTGAGACCCTTGCCGTGCATTTGCACCACGGATTGAGCTACGCCTTGGATGACGGAAAGGGCATGATCCACCCCGAAGGGGATCTGCTCGAGGCGGGCCTTCTCGATGAGCTGCGCCAGGCTGCGGCCGGGGACAAAATCGCAGGCCACGAGGGGCACCTTCCCGGCCTCGGTGCGGTAGCCCTGGCCGTAGGCCCGGGAGCCCCCCAGCACCTGAGCGGCCTTCATCACGTCCGCGAGGCGGGTGTTCATGCCCGCCTGGACGATCTCATCGGAGAACGTGCGCACGAGCATGTGGCGCTCGAAGGCGGCGCCCGTGGTGACCACCGCACGGTGGATGCTGCCGAAGGGATCATTCGCCAGCTGGCCGGCCAGCAGGAAGGACCCGGTGCGAGTGTAGGTGGCCATGGATGGCTCCAGAATGATTGAGAAAAGATATGACAGAAGTCGGGAATTGCCCACGCTTCAAGAAGGGGGAAGGGCCCAGGCATCCCCGCAATTCCGCCAGAGCAGGATCCAAAGGTTGGCGGTGGCGTGGATGCCGTTCGAGAAGCTGAGCTGGAGCTGGGCGAAGGGCACCGAAAGATCATCCCAAGGGCCCACGGGTTGGCCCTTTTGGAGATCGAAGTGGCCCAGAAGATGCTGGTGCCGCCTCAGTTTTTGGTCGTGCCAGGCCGCGAGACGCGGGGTGGGATCCAGTTCGCCCTTGACGGCCCAGAAGGGCTCGGAGGTCACCAGCAGATTGGGGAGCTTTTGATCGGCGTAGGCCTCGAAGGCCAGGCGCAGGGGGTCGAGGCCCAGGCGGCAGGAGGGGTCGTGGAGGGCCTGCACCATCCGGGCGAGCACGCCCAGATCCCGCGCGATATCATCCGGGGCCCGCCGTTCCTCGCTCATGCGCACCACCGTGCGGAACTGCGCCGCCACCGCCTCCGCCGTGGGAGGTTCATAGGAGGCCACCCCCCGGGCGCCTTCGAGGAAGGCCTCGCGATGGGCCCGCAGGAAGGCGGCCATGGGGCGCGGGATCATCCGCATGGCCTTCACGGATTGGGTCTCGTGCATGCGGGGAGACCAGGCCCCCAGGCTGGACGTGAGCAGGATCGGGATCAGGAATCTCATCAGGTTTCTTGGGTCGGCATCAGGTTTCTTGGGTCGGAAGGGGCGCTTCGAGGGGGATCCCCAGGGCCCGGAGGCGGTGGAGCATGGTGGTGCGGGCCATCCCCAGTCTGCGGGCGGCCTCGCTCTTGTTCCACCCCGAGGTTTGAAGGGCGTCGACGATGAAGCGCTTTTCCAGTTCCAAAAGGAAGGCGGGCAAATCCGTGGGCGTGCCCATGGCGGGGAAGCCCACCGCCGGGATATCGCCGGCCATGGCGGCGGGCAGATCCTGGGCCATGAGGCGCTCCGGATCCAAGCCCAGGGCCATGGCCCGCTCGATGGCGTTCTCCAGCTCGCGCACGTTGCCTGGCCAGGGGTAGGCCTCCAGGGCCCGGAGGGCGGAGGGCTCCACCTGCTTCACGGGCTGGTTCAGCTCCCGGGCGAACTTGCGGATGAAGTGGGCCACGAGGACGGGGATGTCCTCGGGGTGCTCCTTGATGGCGAGCAGTTGGATGGGAATGACGTTCAGCCGGTAGTAGAGATCCTCCCGGAACAGCTTGTGCTCCACCTGGCTCACGAGGTTCTCGTTGGTCGCGGCCACCACCCGCAGATCCACTTTCACCGTGCGGGTGGAGCCCAGGGGCGTGTACTCCCGCTCCTGCAGGACGCGAAGCAGCTTCACTTGCAGGCCCAGGGGCATGGTGCCGATCTCGTCCAGGAAAAGGGTGCCGCCCTCGGCTTGGGCCAGCCGGCCGGGGCGGTCCGTCCGGGCGTCCGTGTAGGCGCCCTTCACGTGGCCGAAGAGTTCGTCTTCCAGCAGGGTTTCCGGGATGGCGCCGCAGTGGATGGCCACGAAGGGCTTGTGGGCCCGGGGGCTCTGCTGGTGGATGG
>CAYWDR010000241.1:0-4590 GCA_964457075.1 uncultured Solibacteraceae bacterium | reverse complement strand
GGACCAGGTCCTCACAGGATCCGCCATGAACCGCAAGCTCATCCGTCCCAACTTCACCGAGATCAAGGAACGCATGGGCCACACCCCGCGCCCGGGCGGAGGCTTGGAGGCGATCACGCCCACGCCCTCCCCGGTGACGGCCGGCGGCGCGCCGAACCCGGTGACGGATCTCAGCGCCCCCACGGCGCCCCAGGGCCTCGGCAGCCCCCGGCGCAAGATCGCGCCTCCAGAGCAGACGAACGCCGAGAGCTTTTACTACCTCAAGCAGATGCAGACGAAGACGCCCATGGTGATCGTGCTGCACAACGACGAGAAGCTGCGCGGCATCATCGAGTGGTATGACAAACACTGCCTGAAGATCAACCGCATCAAGGAGCCCAACCTCCTCGTGCCCAAGCACAACATCAAGTACATCTACAAGCAGGACGAGGAACCCCGGATCCGCCGGGGACGCCCCGCCAAGAAGGACGAGCCCAGCGTCCCCGATTTGGATCTGCAGACTTTCGAGTAGGGCCCAACCCGTGACCGGCAACCTCAGCCCCCGCCGCCCCCGGATCGCCATCACCCTCGGCGACCCCTGCGGAGTGGGCCCGGAGATCCTCCTGGGCGTGCTCCATGCCCTCCATGTGTGGGCCGATGTCGTCGTCGTGGGCGCCAAGGCCGGCGCGGATCTGCTCGATGGCACCACGGATCAGCGGGTGCATTGGCGCTGGGGCCATCCCCAGGGTCCGGCTCCCGAGGGATTCCAGGGCGAGGCCTTCGGGCTGTGGACGAGCACCTCCCGGGACTTTCACGAGCCCCGCATGGCCGGGCAGGCCCTGTGGCTGGATCCCACGCCTGATATCACCCAGGATCTCCTCTGCCTGGGACAGGGCAGCGCCGTCTCCGGGCGCGCCGCCGTGGAGGCGGTGAAGGCCGCCACACGGATCATCATGGCGGGGGAGGCCGACGCCCTCATCACGCTGCCCCTTTCTAAATCCGCGGCCCACCTCGCGGGCTACGACATTCCGGGCCACACCGAACTCCTCCAGCAGCTCTCAGGCTCGCCCATCACGCGCATGGCCTTCGTCAGCCCGCGCCTCTCCGTGGTGCTCCACACGGTGCATCAGAGCTTGCGTTCCGTGGTGGAAAACCTCGACGCGGACTCCGTGGCGGAGACCCTCAGCTTCGCCGCCGATCGCTTCATCCAATTCACGGGGAAGAAGGATCTCCGTGTCGCCCTATGCGCCCTTAACCCCCACGCCGGCGAGAACGGGGCCTTCGGCACCGAGGAAGTGCTTCTGGAGGAGGCCCTCGTACAAGCCGAGGCCTCCTTCCTCAACTTCGATCGTGAGTCGGCGGGACCCTACGCCCGGGTGGCCTCCCCCTTCGAGACGGGGCCCATCCCCGAGGGCTGGCAGATCTTCCCATCCACCCCCGCTCCCTTCGGAGGCGGGCGGGATATCGAAGTCGTCTCGGGAGGCCACGGCGACGACGCCACGCTCACCCGGCCCGCGCCCCGCTTCTTCGGGCCCCTACCCTCCGATAGCCTCTTCAACCGGGCGGCCCGGGGGGAATTCGACCTCGTGGTGGCCCTCTACCACGACCAGGGGCTCATCCCCATGAAGGTGCTCGAGCCGGCGCGGGCCGTGAACCTCACGTTGGGCCTCCCCTTCATCCGCACGAGCCCCGACCATGGCACCGCCTTCGACAAGGCCGGCAAATGGGTGGCGGATCCCACGAACTTCCTCGAGGCCACGGCCCTGGCCGTGCGCCTGGCGGGCCGCGCCAAGGGAGCCGCCTGGCGGGCCGAGGTCCTCCCTGGTCTCTGAGCCCATTCCCTTCGGGCCCGGCCCGGCTTCCGTTCCCCCGGAGGGCCCCTGCCCAAGAAGCGCGGCCCGCCTTGAAGGTGGTCGCATCGTGTATTCCGAGGCCCATTTGGGCCGGCTCGCCACGGGCGCACCGGACGCTTCCTGGCTCGAATCGGCGTTCCGCTCGCTGCAAGAGCGCCTGGCCACCGCCCCCGATGGCATGGTGCGGATCCGGCTCGACGCCACGGGCGGCCGCCTTTGGGCTGCCTGGGAAGTTCTCCCGGAGACGCCTTCCCCCTATCGGCTGCTCCCCATGCCCCACCCCCTCCCGCCTGGGGCGAAGCCCCGCCTCAAGGGCGCCGATGGGGCCTGGTCCGTGTCCTTGCTCAGGGCCGCCCGCGAGGCCGGCGCCCACGACGCCCTGCTCCTATGGCCGGATGGCACTGTGGCTGAGACCGCCATCGCGGCCGTGTTCCTTGAACGGGAAGGCCAGCTGTGGATTCCACCCGCCGGAGGGCGGGTCGCCAGCCTGGGCGAGGCCTTCGACCTCCCCCCTTGGATCCGGGAGCATCGGTTGAAGGGGGTGGCCCGCGCCTTCGGCCTTGCCGAAACCCGGGAGGGAAGGCTTTGGTGCCTGAACGTGGTGCGCGGAATGTGGCAGGCCGAAAGCCTTTCTCCTCCCCGGCCGATGGAGGGATGAGATGAGCTTCACCAGCCTCATGTTCGCCCTGATCCTGCCCCTTCCTCCTTGGATGGGCTTCTGGATCTTCCGCCGGAAAGGCCGCGTGGGGTTGAGCTACGGCTACTTCCTCGGCGGCATCCTCTCCCTGCTCACCCTGCCGTGGCCCCACTTGGTGGGAGTGCCCTTCCCTTCCGCCCACATGGGCGGGGCCCTCTTCGGGTTCACCCTCTTCCTGCAGGCCCACCGCGAAGGCGGGCAGGGGCTCCGGCGGCTTGGCGTCGGCGTCGGCGGCGCCTCGGTGTTCAGCATGCTCCTCATGGCCCAGCTGAACGTGCCCCTCCAGAGCATGCTTGCCTTCTGGGCCACGGCCGTGGGCGAGGCCCTCCTATGGCTCCTCCTCTCCGACCTTTGTTACGCGCTCGCCAAGGGGCGGTGGCTTCAGATCCGCATGCCCATCGTGGGCGGGCTCACGATGACGGTGGGGTCGCTCATGCTGCGCCCATGGCCGGACGAGCTGCCCCGGCTTCCCTGGCCCGCGGCGGCCCTGTCCGGCATCCTGCTGGGCCTCGTGGCGCTGCAGCAGCTGCTCTGGCTCCGGGCCAACGGCACCTGGGTGGAGGGGCGGGGCGAGGCCCTGCGCACGGCCCTCTCCCTCATGGAGCGTGGGGATCGCCCCGAGGGCCCCACGCTCTCCTTCAACCTGGAGGCCAGCCAAGGGATGCTCCTCGTGAACGAGAAGGGGCTCCTGCTGGAGGCCAACGGCCCCGTGGCCCGGGTCGTGGGCCTGCCCCGGCACCAGTTGCGGGGCTACCGCCTGAATCAGCTCATCCAAGGGGAGGGGCAGCCCGTGTGGGAGGATCTCCAAGCCCAACTCCTCCAGCATGGCTGCGGCAAGGCCGGTGGCACCCTCGCGGACGCGGAGGGCGGCTGGTCCCCCATCACCCTGGAGGCCGTCACCTTTGATCGCAACCTCGCCCTCGTCTGGATCTCCTCCCCCGAACCTTCATCCCTGGCCCTGCGCGGCACCCGGGGCGGGGCCGTACTCCTGGAGTCCCAAGGCGCGGCGGGACGCCTGGCCAACACCCTGGGCGCCATCCTCCCCGCCGCCGAGCAGATCCTCGGGAACACCAAGGAACCCCTCACCCGCGCCGCGGCGGAGCGGATCCTCGTGGCCGCCCAGAAAGTGCGGCCCCAGCAGGTGGATCCGGACGTGGAGCTGCCGGCCATCGACGCCATGGACGCTCTCATTCCCTGGCTCCAGCGCATGTTGCCGCCCCACTTCAAAATCGGCCACCAGGGGCCGGACATGCTCCTCCGCACAAGCCCAGAATCCATCAAGAAGATCGCCACCCACCTCCTGCTCCACGCCCGCCAGGCCATCACCAAGGGCACCCTCACCCTCACCCTCGCGCGCCGCGTCCTGGGAGGCCGCACCTGGGGCGTGATGGGCGTGGAGGTGGATGGCCCTCCCGGCCGCGTGCCCAAGGAACTGCTGGGCAGCGCGTGGTTGCAGGAGGCCGTCCGCGCGGGCCGGGGCATGCTCGAGCTCGATCAGGATCCCCAAGGGGGCCTATGGCCCTCCGTGTACCTTCCCGTGGTGGACGATTCCGTGCTCGTGCAAGTGGACCCTCTTACGGGCCGCCGGGCCTGGATCGTGGATCAGGATCCGGGCGTGCGCGACGCGCTGGTGGCCCTCGTGCGGAACCAGGGCGGGGAGGCGGAGGCCTTCGCCGATTTGAAGGACATGCTCAAGGTCAGCCGCAACCTGCCCATCCCCGATCTTCTCGTGCTGGAGCGCAGCCCCCAGCTCATGCGCTTCCAGCGGGCCCTGCGGAGTTTCCATCGGGAGCCGCTGCCAACCCTCGTCCTGGGCAGCGGCGAAACCCTGCCCGTGAATCCCGGCTCCTTGGGCCTCCGCAGGCTCGGGTTCCTTGATAAGCCTTTCCCCAGCCAAGAATTCGTACAGAGCCTCCTGGCATTGCTCGCCCCAACCGGCTGAGAGACTGTGCCAGACTAGGAGTAAGTCGAGATGGGGGAACGTATGTCCACAGTCGCGGTGGTCCTGGCAGCAGGACTGGGAACCCGGATGAAGTCGGCCCTGCCCAAGGTGCTGCACCC
>CAYWDR010000240.1:0-4635 GCA_964457075.1 uncultured Solibacteraceae bacterium | reverse complement strand
GGAAGTCGAACTCGAAGCGGCTCTCCTGCGGCACCCAGGTGCAGGTGCGGCCGCGATCCAGCATGGAGAGGTTGGAGAGCTCGCGGCCGTGCCAGGCCACGCGGCCGGTCGCTTCCAGCAGGCCACCGAGGGATTGCAGGAGCGTGGATTTCCCGGCGCCGTTGGGACCGACCACGGCGGCGAGGCAGCCCTCAGGCAGGTCCAGTTCCAGCGGGCCGGGGCGGCCGGGGACGGCGAGGGCGTGGGCTTCCAGGGCGGGGGTCATGGGAGACACCCGGGCTTGCCATGGGAAAAGAGCTGAACGCGGAGGGCGCGGAGGGGCGCGGAGAACGCGGAGGAAAGAAGAGAAAGAGTTTGGAGGTGGATTACCGGGCTAGGTGGGGTGGAAAAAACGGAACGCAGAAGACGCCGAAAAACGCAGAAGACGTAGAAAAAAGCACTACCAAACGCGCCATCGGGGTCCTCGGCAAGCCATCCGGGCCTCCGGCCCCAGGTCCAGCGCCGCTGGACCTGCGTGTCCAGGCGGGGCCGGGCGGACCCCCGAAAGTCCGCCCGGCCCCGCCTGGACACGGGATGGCGGCGGATGGGGCGGAGCCCTTCTGCGGTTTCTGCGTTTTTCTGCGCCTTCTGCGTTTGCAGTTCCATTCGACGAGCGGGCACGTCCCTGATGAACCTTTTCAATAGCGTTTTCTTCGCTTTTCTCCGCGCCCCTCCGCGTTCAGCCTTTCCCATGCGCCCGCCGTACCCCCCCCTCATGCCGGCCTCCTCCTCAGAAGCCATAGGAAGAAGGGTCCGCCGATAAGCGACGTCACGACCCCGAGCTTGAGCGTGAACACCCGGCAGGCCAAATCGCAGGCGAGCACGAAGGCGGCGCCGCCGAGCATGGAGAGGGGCAGGAGGCGGCGGTGGTCGGGGCCCAGCACGAGGCGGAGCATGTGGGGCACCACGAGGCCCACGAAACCCACGACGCCGCCCACGGCCGTGGCGAGGGCTGTGAGGATGGTGGAGAGACCGAGCAGGCCCCGGCGCAGACGCGGCACGTCCACCCCGAGGCTTTGCGCCGACGTCTCGCCCAGGCTCAGGAGGTTGGTGGCGCGCCCCAGGGGCAGGAGGAGGGCGCAGGCGACCAGCGTGCCGGGCAGCACCATCCACACGTGCTCCCAGGTGCGATCCTCCAGTCCGCCCATGAGCCAGAAGATGATCTGCGCGCTGCGTTCGTAGAGGCCCGCGCTGCTCATGAGGACGTAGCTCGTGAGGGCGCCGAGGAAGGCGTTGAGCGCCACGCCCGAAAGCAGGAGCCGCTCCATGCCCGCGCCCTTGCGGCTGAGGAGCAGCACGGCCCAGGTGGCGCCGAAGGCCCCCGCGATGGAGGCGAGGGGCAGGGGCAGGAGCCCCTTGCCCGCCCAGCCCAGGGCGATGGCGAGGACGGCGCCCAACGCCCCGCCGCTGCTCACGCCCAGGAGGCCCGGGCTCGCCAGGGGGTTGCGGAAGAAGGCCTGCATCACCGTGCCCGAGGCCGCCAGCGCCGCCCCCACGGACATCCCCACGAGGGCCCGGGGCAGGCGGATCTGGAGGAGGACCGTGCGGGCCAATTCATCCTGCCCTTGGAGGCCTGCCCAGATGCGGGAGGGGGCGAGGGGCAGGTCGCCCACGCCCAGCGCCGCCACGAACAACAGCCCGAGGATCAGGGCCGTGACGGGCAGCGCCAAGCGGCTGGATCTCACCGGAAGCGCTCCGGGTGGAGCTGGCGGGCGAGTTGTTCGTAGGCGTCGATGCGGTGGTGGGTGACGCTGCTGATGAGGTTGCGGGCGATGAGGGCGCAGCGTCCCTGCTGCAGGGCCGGCAGGAGGCGGTAGGGCGTCAGCGTGCGGTAGCGGGCCAGGGCCTCCTCGCAGGAGCTGCCCGTCATGACGAGCACCTCCACGCGCCAGGCGAGCAGCTGTTCGCCAGGCGTGGGCGCGTGGCCCTTGAGCCCCGCCTCCGCCGCCGTGTTGATCGCCCCAGCGTGATCGCAGAGGTCCTGGAACGTCGTGTCCGATCCCGCCGTGTAGGCGTAGGTGGAAGGAGCCAGCACGCGCACGGGCTTTACCCCCTTCAACCTTGCCGCCAGAACGGCCACGCGCTGGCGGCAGCTTTGAAGGATGGCCTCCGCCCGCTCCGGGTGGCCCAGCTCCGCGGCCAGCGTCCGCAGGTTGGCGTAGGCGTCCTCCAGGGATTCGAAGCGCTCCATCACGAGCACCCTCACCCCCGTTCGCTTCACCTGGGCCACCAGCTCCGCCCGGCTGTAGGAGGTCATCAGCACGAGGTCGGGCTGGAAGCGCAGGATATCCTCCGCGTCCCCGCCCTTGAGCTGCGGATAGGCCGCCGCCGCCTTCGCCACCGCGCTGAATTCTTCCGACCGGCTGATGTGGCTGAGGGCCGCCACCTGGGCGGGATCCGCCAGGGCGAGCAGGAGTTCATCCGTGCCCACGGCCTGGGAGACCACCCTGCGCGGCGGCCCGCCGAAGCAGGCCGCCGCGCAGAGGAGGAAGGAAAGGAGGAGGCGCATGTCAGAAACGGTAGCGCAGCTCGAGAGCCGCGGTGGGGCCCTGGGCCGGGAAGTCGGGGATGGTGTAGGCGTCGTTCCGACCAAGGTGTTCGGCGGCCAGCCAGCCTTCGCGCGTGGTTCGGGGCTGGAGCAGGTGTTCGCCGCGGAGGGTCAGCGTCCAGGCGCTTCCCAGTTCCAAGGCGGCCGAGAGGGCGACATCGTTGAAGTGGGTCTTGTTCGCGTCCAGGCCTGACTTGTCGTCGAACCAGAAGTAACCGCCCCCCGATCGGGCCCAGCGTCCGTCGAGACGGAGGGTCCCCACTTTCAGGAAGGCTTGGAGGCCGAACTGGGCGAAGGGGCGCCCGGCTGCGCCACCCCCAAGGAATTGCTGGGACTCGGGCAGGTCCGTGCGGCGGGCTTCCTGGCTGCGGGCCGTTACCTCGACGCCCCAGCTCGAGGTCCGACGTCCGAATGCGCCTTCCAGGCTTTGGATGCGGAGGTCGTTGGCGTTCAGATACCCACCGGAGGCCCAATCGTAGGTCACCACGTGGTCGTAGATCGTCCGTGAGGCCTGGAGGCGGGCGGACCAGCCGCGCCGCTCCCACTGAAGGCCGGCCTGCGTCGTCCGGCTCGTTTCGTTGTCCAGCTTGGCAAGCCCCGCGAACTGGTTCGTCAGCACCTGATATAGCAGGGGCGTGTTGTAGGCGCTTCCGTGGGAGAAGTAGACCCGGAATCCGCCCGGGAGGATCCCATTGACGCCCACTTTGTAGGTGGCCTGGCTACCTTTGTTTTCGGCCACCTGGGTCCCGTCCTCGTCCTTGATCTGGATTCGATCCTCCTGGGTGCGGAGGCTGGCCACCAGCCGAAGACCTTCGAAGGGTTCCAGGTGGGCCTCTCCGACGAGGGCGCTGTGGCGCCCGATGCCCTTGGAGATGCCCGCGGCGCCGACGGACTTTCCGGCTTCTTCCTGTGCATCGAGGGTGAAGCCCACCCCGGAACGGGCCCCGCTCCAGTTCAGGTTGGCCACGGCCTGGGTGCGCTGGCTGAGGAGGCGATGCTGGCCCACCATTCCGTAGTTGGGTTCCTTCCGCTCGTCGGTGAGGTGACCCACGGCCAGGTCTCCGGCCCAGGCGGGAGACAGCGTCCACTTCAAAGACCCCACCAATTGCTCGGAGCGCTGGCTGTACTCCCGCTCGGGTTCGTAGGACCGGGCCGGGGGAAGCGGCCAGGTGCCGTAGTCCCAGTTGTAGGGGATGGGAGATCCGAGGTAGTGGTTGCGATAGGTCAGGGTGGTCAGAAGGCTTTCCCCCCAGCTTTGGCCGAGATTCAGGCTGCCCCCGATGCTCCGGAAAGGCTTGGGCGTGGAGGTGGGCAGCGCCTCTTCCATCGCCTGGATGCCGGAGCGGACCCAGCCATTGCCCCAGCTGTAGGCGGGGTTGAAGGTTCCCCTCCGAATGCCCTTGGTGCCCAGGCCGAGGGAGGCCGTCCCCGTGAATCCGGCGGCGGGGGAGCCGGCGGAATAGAGGGCGATGACCCCACCATGCGCGTCGGCGCCGTAGCGGGTGGATGCGGGCCCCTGCAGGATCTCCACGCGATCGATGCCTTCCAGGCCCATGCGGGTCAGGTCCAGGCCCAGGCCCGTCGCATCGTTGATCCGTATGCCATCCAGGAGCACCACCGTGTCCGAATTTCGGCTGCCATTCAATTTCAAGAGGCTCCCGGCTCCGGGTCCTCCGAAAGCGGAGACCTGGCCCGGCAGTTCAAAGGTCAGCAAGTCCGCCAGGGTCTTCGCTCCGGAGCGCTGGATCGCCTCCGCGTCGATCACCTTCACGGGATTCGGCGTCTTGGCCAGTTCCACGGGAGTGGCCTCGGCTGTCACCGTCACCGTGGCCGATGCTTCGGCCTTGGGCTTTAGCTTGTCGCCATCCTCGGCGTGAGCCGCAAGCGGAAGGGCGGCGCCAGCCACCAGGATCAGGGAAAGGTTACGCAGGCCCATCATGCCTCCACGCATGGCGCCGCGGCGCGGGGGGGCGAGGCCTTGGGGGCCGCACCTCCCGCTCCCACGGCGGGGGTCAAGGTCCTGGACCGGTCTCCGGACTCGCACGCGA
>CAYWDR010000239.1:0-4649 GCA_964457075.1 uncultured Solibacteraceae bacterium | reverse complement strand
TGCGAACCATGGAAGTGAGCGGCCGCGACCAGTTCGAGGGCCTGCCCAAGACGCTCACCCTGAACGACGCGGAAATCCGCGAGGCCCTCGCCGAGCCCATCAACGCCATCATCGATCTCGTGCGCAAGGCCCTCAACGAGACGCCCCCCCAGCTGGCCGCCGACCTCATCGACCGCGGCATCTGCCTCACGGGCGGCGGCTCCCTCATCCAGGGCCTCGACGAGCGCCTCCGCAAGGAGACCCACCTGCCCGTCTTCCGCGCCGAGGATCCGCAGACGGCCGTGGTGCGCGGCACCGCCCTGCTGCTGGAGAACATCCCCCTCCTGCGCCGCATCCAGATCATGGACTGATCGGGAGACCCATGGCCGCGCGCCCGTCCAATTGGGGCTGGACCCCCACGGGGCGCCGCCGCTACGCCCTGATGACCCTCTGGCTGGGCCACGGCGCCTGGGTGCTCCTGGGACGCGTGCCCGACCGCACCTGGAGCCAGGCCGCCGCGACCCTCTCCCATCCCTTCCAGCGCATGGCCACGGGCTTCCACGACTGGCGTTCCACCCGCGCCCAGCGCGCGGCGGATCTGGAAAGCGCCCGCGCCGAACTCGGAAGGTTGCGCCAGGAACTGGTGGATCGGCAAGTGGAAGCGGCCCGCCTCGCCCCCCTTCACGCCGAGGCCGAGGAGGCCAAGCGGCTGCTTGGATTGAAGGTGCAGATCCCCCTCGACCTCCAAGGAGCCCGCATCCTCAGCAGCACCCGGCCCGGCGCCTTCGGCGGCCTCGTGCTGGAGGGCGGCCGGGACCGTGGCTGGAGCCCCGATCAGGGCGTCATCGCCCCCGAGGGGATCGTAGGCCGCATCTGGTCCGTGGCCTCCACTCAATCCCTCATCCTGCCCGCCGACGCCCCCAACGCCGCCATCGGCGTGATGCTCACCCGCAGCCGCGCCACGGGGGTGCTGCAGGGCTTGGGCGACGGCCGCGCGGAAATCCGCTACGTGAACCCCCAGGAGGTGGTGCAGCCCGGCGAGGCCGTGCATACGTCAGGCCTGGATCGCGTCTTCCCCCGGGGCCTCCTCGTGGGCTACGTGACGGAGGTGAGGCCCACGGAGCTGGAGTTGAAGATCCGCGTTCAGCTGGCGGCGCCCCTGGATCGCCTGCGCCTCGTGCTCCTCCTTCCGCTGGAGCCGCCCTTGGAGGTCCAGCCCAGCCTGCGCCCGGCGCTGAAGCCCTCGCCACGGACCCCCAAGGCGGTGCGCTGATGTCCCTGCGCAAGCCCCCCCTCTCCCTCCAGACCCGGGCCTTCCTGGCCCTGTTGGGCGTCCTCGCCGTGCTCCTCGCGGCCCCTTGGCCCCGGCTGCAGCTGATCCTCCACGTGATCACGGTGGTGGCCCTCGCGCCGGATCCCCGCAGCTACCTCGTCACGGGGCTCCTGGCCGCGGCCCCGGGCTGGGCCCTGGAAGGCAGCCTCAAGCTCTACCCCCGCCTGGGCGGCTCCCCTGGCGCCGCCCTCACCATGGCCCTCGTTGCCGCCTTCCTCGCGGAGCACTGGCCCCCCGATTCCCGCTTCCGCTGGATGATCCGGCAGCTTGGCCTCGCGCTCGGCCTCTTCCTCTTCACCCAAGCCATGGTCTACCTGGCCGCGGGAACCATGCCCTCGGCCAAGGCCTGGCCATGGGTGGTCCTCAGCTGGCCCTTGTGGGCCTACCTCACCTGGCGGGATCAGCCCGCCCGGCCCTGATGGATCCCAGAGACCGCCGTCTCCTCACCCGCCGCCTCGGCGTCTTCCAGGCCGCGGCCGTGGGCATGGTGGGCGTGCTCCTCGCCGTCTACGCATGGCTGCAGCTCGTGCGCCACGGCGACTTCCAGCAGCTGGCCCAAAGCCAGGCCGTGAAGGCGCGCAGCGTCCCCGCCCCCCGGGGCATCGTCTACGACCGCAACGGCCACCGCCTCGTGGACAACCGCAAGGCCCTCCACCTCGTCATCGCCGAGGAGGATCTGCCCAAGGATCCCGCCGTCATCGAGTCCCTGGCCAAGGCCCTGGGCCTGGAGCCTGATCCCCTCAAGCGGAAGATCCACGCCTGGCGCCAGGGCAGCAAGGGGCGCTCCCTCGTGCTCATGGAGAACCTCGATGAGGCGGGCATCGCCCTCGCCGAGCGCGTGCGCAGCCGCTTCCCCTTCCTCGGCGTGGATATGGCCCCCCGCCGCGTCTACCTGGGCGACGAGCTGGCGGGCCATCTGCTCGGCTACGTGGGGGAAGTGGACGAGACCCTCATGAAGAAGGAACCCGGCCAGTACCAGCTGGGCGAGATCGTGGGGAAGGATGGCTTCGAGCGCGCCTCCAATGAGCGCCTGAAGGGCGCCGACGGCGCGAAAAAGGTGCTCGTGGATCAGCTGGGCCGGGAAGTCGCCGTCAGCGGCCAGGCCCCCGCCAAGGCCGGCCGCAGCCTCTACCTCACCCTCGACGCGGGCCTGCAGCGCACCATCCAAGAGGCCTTCGGCGAGGAGAAGGGTGCCGCCGTCGTGTTGGATCTCCGCGATGGCGGCGTGCTCGCCCTCTACAGCAGCCCCAGCTACGACTCCAACATCTTCCTCAACCGCCTCAGCCAGGAGATGGTGGACCGCTACATCCGCCACCCCTCCAAGCCCATGGTGAACCGCGTCACTCAAGGAATCTACGCGCCGGGCTCCACGTGGAAGCTCCTCATGGCCATCGCGGGCCTTGAGAAGGGCGTCATCACGCCGGGGACGGTGATCTACTGCGGCGGCAAGAAGAACTTCTACGGCCGCGATTTCCGCTGCGACCTCCTCACGGGCCACGGCGGCCTCGGCCTCGTCCAGGCCATCTCGCAAAGCTGCGACGTCTACTTTTACGAAGTGGCCTCCCGCATGGATATCGACGATATCTTCGCCGTGGCGGAAAAGTACGGCCTCACGGTGCCCACGGGCATCGACCTCCCCTTCGAGAAGGCGAGCCGCGTGCCCAGCCGCGAATGGAAGTGGAAGGCCCGGCATGAGAAGTGGTACGCCGGAGAGACCATCAGCGTGGGCATCGGCCAGGGGGCCGTAGGCCTCACGCCCCTCGGCCTGGCCCGCTTCTACGCCCTCCTGGGCACCAGGGGGAAGCTCCTCACGCCCCACCTCTTTTGGGGCTTCCGCAACGAAAGCACCAACCTCGTGGAGCCCGCGCCCGCGCCCCCCATGAAGGACTCGGGGCTGGACCCCAGGATCTGGGAGTACCTCGACCAGGGCCTGGCCCAGGTGGTGGAGAGTGGCACGGCGGCCACCAACCCACTCGTCCGGCAGATCGCAAAGGAGATCCCCTTTTCCGGCAAGACGGGCACGGCCCAGGTGGCCACCTTCGTGGATCGGGCCCACTACGCCCGGCAGGCGAAGGAACTGAAGGATCACGCCTGGTTCGCGGGCTACGCCCCCCGCGACAACCCCCAGATCGCCTTCGTCTTCATCGCGGAAAACGCGGGCTTCGGCTCCACCGCCGCCGCCCCCATGGCCGCCAAGGCCGTGAAGTACTGGTGCGTGGATCGCCTGCAAAACCCCCTGCCCCCGCCCGGCGGCAAGATCCCCGACCGCTTCAAACCCGCGGATAAACCCGAGGAGGCTTCCCAGTGATCTGGCGCGAGTACCTCAAGGGCCTCGATCGCGGCCTCCTCGCCATCATGGCGGCCCTGGCGGCCTTGGGCCTGCTCACCCTCTTCAGCGCCAGCCACGGCACCTCGCAAGCCGATCTGTGGATGAAGCAGGGCGTCTTCACCCTGGCCTGCACGGCGATGGTGGCCCTGCTCGCCTCCATGGACCCCACGCGCGTCTTCAAGGTCAGCCTCGGCCTCTACGTGGGCGGCCTCCTCCTCCTCCTGCTCGTGCTCGTGGCGGGCAAGAAGATGGGCGGCGCCGCCCGCTGGTTCGAGTTCCGGGGCATCCAGTTCCAGCCTTCGGAACTCATGAAGTGGCTCACCCTCCTCTTCGTCGCCCATCGCCTGGGCAACCGGCCCGCGGATCAGGTGGGAGCCTTCGATCTCCTCACGGCCGCCGCCCTCGTGCTCCTCCCCATGGTGCTCGTGCTCAAGCAGCCGGACCTCGGCATGGCCCTCAGTTTCACGCCCACCCTCGCCCTCGTGCCCCTCATCCGGGGCCTCAAGGCGAAGTGGGTCGTGATCGGCCTGCTGCTCTTCTCGCTCGGCGGCGTGGCGGCCTGGAAGAAGGTGCTCAAGCCCTACCAGAAGCAGCGGGTGATAACCTTCCTGGATCCCGAGAGCGATCTGCAGGGCAAGGGCTACCAGATCCACCAAAGCAAGATCGCCATCGGCGCCGGCGGCGTGCTGGGCCGCGGCTTCACCGCCGGCAGCCAGACGCAGCTGAACTTCCTCCCCGTGAAGACGACGGACTTCGTCTTCGCCGTATGGGCCGAGGAACGGGGCTTCGTGGGCGTGGCCATCGCCCTCGCCCTCTTCGGCGCCCTGCTCCTGCGCATCCTCGACACGGCCCGCCTGGCGAAAAGCACCGAAGAACTCTACTTCTGCGCTGGCGTCGCTGCCATCTTCGCCCTGCACATCCTCGTCAATGTCGGCATGGTGGCGGGGGCCCTTCCCAACAAGGGCATGGCCCTGCCCTTCTTCAGCTACGGACGCAGCAGCACCCTCA
>CAYWDR010000238.1:0-4656 GCA_964457075.1 uncultured Solibacteraceae bacterium | reverse complement strand
TCCTCCTGGGCCTCAACACCCACGAAGGCCAGATGACCTGCGAGCCCGTGGCCCGGGATCAGAAGCTGACGTACGTGGATCCGAAGACACTTATCTAGGTCGCACCTCCCAATAAACAGCAAGGGCCGCATTTGCGGCCCTTGCTGTTTATTGGGATAAGAAAGACCGGAGGGTTCGGAATTCTCGAACCGGAGGGGGCGGCCGCCGGGGAACGGTGGCACCTTGGAGGCACTCGCAACAGGTGTGCCCATGCGCGTCCCCGCCCTCTCCTCCGCCCTTCTCCTGGCCCTTCCCCTCGCCGCCCAAGGATCGGAGGTGCCCCTGGCCTTCAACTTGCCCACGGCGGGCCATCTGGAGGGCTGGGACGTGGGCGTGGCCTTCACCCACCGCTTCGTGCAGGCGGTGAAGGGGAGCGGGAAGGACGCCTATGGATTGGACGGCTACGCCTATGCAGGGCTGGGGCTCACCTTTGGCGTGGCGCCCATCAAGGGCTTGAACGTCTTCATCACCCGCACGGCGGATAACAAGACCTTCACGCTGGGGTTTCAGCAGCGGCTGATCCGGACGTATTCTCTCGGCTGGGCCCTTCGCGTGGAACGCTTCGATGAGGTGGTGCGCCGGCAGGACTTCCCCCGGGGGGAGGTGGGCCTCGTGGGGGGCACCCTCAGCCTGCCCTTGGACCTGAATTGGGGGCCCGTCACGGCCACCTTCGTGCCGGCCTATGTGACGACGACGGCCACTCGCCACTTCGATTTCGATTCGGACCCTTGGGGACGAAGGCCCTCCGCTCGGGGCGGGCGCTTCAACGCCGGGGTGGCCCTCCGCGCCGAGCTCTCCACCGAGTTCCTCCTCGTGGGGGAGTACGTGGCCAAGCCCTCCGGCCTGCCCGAGGCCTATCACGCGGGCTACTCCCTGGGCCTGACCTATCGCACCCGCGGCCACCGCTTCACCCTGGCGGGCACGACGCAAACGGGCACGACCCCCAATCAAATCTTCTCGGGCGACCACGACGGCGGCCCCCGGCCCGGTTCCCAATGGGCCCTGGGCTTCAACGTCGTGCGGCAGTTCTGATCAGTACACTGGGGGGACGGAGGTCCCATGCGCCCCATCGCCCTCATCACGGGAGCCAGCAGCGGTTTCGGCGAGGCCATCGCCCGCACCCTCGCCGGGGAGGGTTTCGACCTCGCCCTCTGCGCCCGGCGGGGGGAACGCCTGGAGGCCCTGGCGGCCCAGCTGCGGACCCAGGGCACCCAGGTGCACGCGGGCACCTGCGACGTGCGGGAGCGGAGCCAGATCCAGGGCTTCGCCGACTCCGCGGCCCAGGCCCTCGGCGGCCTCAACCTGATCGTCTGCAACGCGGGCCTCGCCCGGGGCCTCGATAAGGTGGAGAGCATCCCCGAAGCGGATCTGGATCAGATGCTCGACACGAACGTGAAGGGCCTCGTCTTCACGATCCAGGCGGGCCTGCCCCACCTGCGGAAATCCGGCGGGGGCCACGTGATCCTCATCGGCAGCACGGCGGGCCACGCCACCTACGAGGGCGGCGGCGTCTACTGCGCCTCCAAGCACGGCGTGAAGGCCCTGGCCCAGACCCTGCGCCTGGAGCTCTGCGGCGAGCCCATCCGCGTCACCAGCATCGACCCCGGCATGGCGGAGACGGAGTTCAGCGTCGTGCGGTTCAAGGACGAAGCCAAGGCCGAAGGCGTCTACAAGGGCATGACCCCCCTGAAGGCCGAGGACATCGCCGAGTGCGTGCGCTGGGTGGCGACCTTGCCCGCCCACGTCAACATCGACGAGCTCATCGTGAAGCCCACGGATCAGGGTTCCCACACGGGGGCGAGGGTGCATCGACGGGCCTAGGGCTGATGCTCAATCCCGGCGCCAAGGAAAAGGAAAACGAGTCGACAGAATGAACAGAATGAAAAGCTGAATAAGAAGAATGAACGTGGTGTTGAGGTCCGGGTTGAAACCCGGCTTCCCAGTCCACATTCAGTTCATTGGTTTTTTCATTCTGTTCATTCTGTCGACTCGTTTTCCTTAGACCTCCCGACCCGTGCCGCCATGGGCAAGCTGAGCACGATCAGCCCAGCGCCCAGCAGCCACCCGGGCCTGAATCCATATCGGCCGATGAAGGCGCCGAGGGCGAAGCTGCCTAGGCCGATGCCGCTATCGAAGGCGAAGAGGAGGGCGCCGAAGGCGCCGCCGCGGCGCTCGGCGGGGATGATTTCCAGCAGGCGGGCGTTCACGAGGGTATGCACCATGCTGTAGCCGGCGCCGTAGAGGAGGGCGGAGAGGGCGTGGCGCCAGAGGGTGCCGGGGAGCACAGCCAGCAAGGCCATGCCCGCGGCGGCTCCGGCGAGCATCCATGGGAGCAGCCGGATGGGCCGGGAGCCGAAGCCCGTGCGGGCCATGGCGAGGCGCATGAGCAGCATGCCTACGGCCATGGATGTGAGGAAGGTGCCGGCCCAGGGGCCCCTGAGGCCCGCGGCGGCGGCCTCCTGGGGCGTGAAGGTGCTGAAGGTGCCGTAGCCCAGGGCCGTCAGGAAGAGGATGAGGCAGGGCACGACGACGGTCCCCGAGGGGAGCTGGAAGGGCGTGGGCACGGCGGAGGCGGGCGGATCGGAGGGCAGCTTGCGAGCCAGCCAGGCCAGCACGCCGAAGACGGCGGCCAGGCTCGCGCACATGGGCAGGAAGCCCAGGGCGTGGAAGCTCCACAAGCCGACGACGGGCCCGACGACGACGCCTCCGGGGCTCGCCAGGCCGAAGAAGGAGAGGCCCTGGGCCCGGCCCTCTTCCGGCAGCACGCGGCCCAGGAGGCTCATGGTGGCCGTGAGCACGCCGCTCCACACGACGCCGTGGGGGAAGGCGATCCAAAGGAAGGCCGAGACGCTGCTGAGCCAGGGGTAGGCGAGCAGGAAGGCGCCGAAGCCCAGCGTGCAGCCCATGGACATGCGCCGGGCGCCCAGGCGGTCCCCCAGGGGGCCCGTCACGAGGGCGCCGATGGCGCTGCCGAGGGTGAAGAGGCTCATGTAGCGGCCCCGCGCGCCCAGATCCAGGCCCAATTCGCCGAGGCGGAAGGGCACCGTGGGGAAGAGCTGGAAGGCGGCGAAGAAGGTGAGGAAGGTCATCGCCCATACGAGGGCGAAGTCGCGGGACCACAGGGGGCGATCGGTCATCCCTTCAATCTCTCACGCCAAAGCGCCGGGCGAGCCTCTTGGCCAGCGGGAGGGCCAGCAGCAGGGCCGATGCCCCCACCGCCCACCCGTGGCGGAAGGACCAGCGTTCCATGACGGGGCCGATGGCGAAGGCCCCCAGGGCGCTGCCCGCGTCGAAGCTGAAGTAGAGGAGCCCCACGCCCGCGCCGCGCCGGGAAGGCATGGCCTTGATGAGCACCGCCGTGAAGACGAGGGTGTGGACCATGCCGTAGCCCGCGCCGTACACGAGGGCGCCGAGCACGTGCCGCCCCAGTCCGCCGGGCAGGGCCACGAGCAGCAGGTTGCCCACGGCGGCCAAGGCCAGCATCCAAGGCAGGAGCCGCAAGGGGTCGCGGCCCAGCCCCGTGGCGGATAGGAGGAAGCGCAGGCCCACCATGCCCAGGGCGAAGCAGGTGAGCAGGGCCGAGGGCCAGGCCAGGCCCAGCGCCTTCGCCTCCTGGGCGGCGTAGGGGGGCATAGGCCCGTAGCTCAGCGCCAGCGCGAAGAGGAGCCCCGCCACGGGCCAAAGCCAGGGCTCCGGGGCCTGAAACAGGGGGGAACTGGGGCCCGTGGGCCCGTCCTCGGGAAGCCGTTTGGCCAGCAGGGCCTCGCCGAGAAAGCCGAGGGAGAGAATTCCCATGTGCCAATGGATGCCCAGGCGCGGAAATAGGAAGAGACCCACGAGGGGGCCCAGGGCCACCCCACCGGGGCTCGCCAATCCGAAGAGGGTGAGGCCCTCGGCCTTGTGTTCGTCCGGCAGGAGGCCGCCCACCTTGCTCACGCCGCTCGTGCGCAGGGCGCTCCACACGACGCCGTGGAAGGGGGCCAGCGCCAGCAGCCAAAAGGGCGCGGCGACGAAGGCGTAGGCCCCGAAAAAGGCGGCGCAAAGGAGGCTCGCGCCGAGCATCACCCGGCGGGGGCCGAGGCGGTCGCCCAAGGGCCCCGTGAACAGGGCGCCCACGCCCGAGCCGATCATGAAGAGGGCCATGAAACGCCCGCTCTCGGCGAGGCTCGCACCGAGATCCCGCAGATGGAGAGGCATCACGGGATAGAGCTGATACCCCACCGCGAAGAGGCAGAAATAGAAGGCCCAAGTCAGGCGGAAGGGCCGGGTGAGGAGGCGGGAGGATGCCATTCGCTCAGGGTAGCCCTGGGGAGGAGCGGGCACATCACTCGCAGGTCACGCCCGCATGGGGGCCGGGGATCCAGGGGCGGCGAAAAGCTGAACGCGGAGGGCGCGGAGGGGCGCGGAGAACGCGGAGAAAAGCTGAGATTCCTGGGGAGAAAGAAGCGACGCAGAAGACGCAGAAAAACGCAGAAACCGCAGAAGGGAGTTCGACCCACCCGAGCGTCCGGCCTCCTGAATCGGGCCGGGACCCAGGACGGCCTTCGAGGGCCGTCACGGGTCCCGGCCCGATTCAAGGTCCGCCTACGCGGACCTTGGCGCGAAGCGCCAGGAGGC
>CAYWDR010000237.1:0-4696 GCA_964457075.1 uncultured Solibacteraceae bacterium | reverse complement strand
GCGACATGGGTCAGACCGCCTTCGGGGATTCAGGAGTTCAAGCCGTGAGCGCCACTAGGATGCATGAGCTCTCCTCCCGGCGAAGGCTGAGGTGGTAGCCCTTGATGATCAATTCCATGGGATCGCCAAGCGGCGCCAGCTTCTCCACCTTCAGACGGGCACCCCGGATGAAGCCCATCTCCAGCAGCCGCTGGCGGATGGGGCCCTGGGCCTGCAGGCCCACCACCTCCCCCTCTTGACCGGGTTGGAGGTTGCTGAGGGGAATACCCTGATCCTGAGTCATTGTCTCAACTCCAATTCCAAGTGTAACGACCCGGGACGGATGGACAAGGTGATTCGAGGCACAGCAAGTCAAAGTCGGCCATTTCCGGGCCGGGCCTCCTCCCGTTAGGCTGAACCCACCCATGACCGTCCCCAACGCCCTCACGCTCTTGCGCATCCTGGCGGTGCCCTTCTTCGCCATCTCCGTATGGTACGGACACCACCTGGAGGCGGTCTTGATCTTCGCCGGAGCCGGCATAACCGACCTGCTGGACGGCTGGATCGCCCGCACCTTCGACCAAAAGAGCGCCCTGGGCGCCATCCTGGATCCCGCCGCGGACAAGCTGCTGACCACCACCGCCTTCATCCTGATGACCTGGCGCACGGCGGGCATGGCGGCGCCGGTACCCGTGTGGGTGGCCATCCTCGCCATCTCCCGAGATGTCCTCATGAGCTTCACGGCCGTCGCCCACATGGGGAACTGGCGCACCGACATCTTCCGCCCCTCCTTCCTGGGCAAGGTCACCACGACCGTTCAGCTGATGGCGCTCAGCTTTGGCCTGCTGGCCAACGCCATGGGGCCCCGGCCCTGGACCCTATGGGCCTTTCCCTACCTCTACTGGTCCTGCGCGGCCTTCGTGCTGGCTTCCGGCCTGCACTACTTCTGGCGGGCCACCACCACCCCGAGGCCCGCGTGATGGAAGGGGCCCGGCGCATCCCCCTTCGCTTCGCGGCGGCGGGCCTGGGCGTGCTCCTCGCCATCTGGTTCCTGCGCTACGCCCTGCTGCCCTTCATCGTGGCCACGCTGCTGGCCTACCTGCTGGCCCCCCTCGTCGACCGCCTATGCGACCGCATGCGCCCCTCCTTCGCCGCGGGGATCGCCCTGCTGGGGACGGTGGGTAGCCTCGCCGGCCTGCTCTGGATATTGATTCCGTGGCTCCTCCTCCAGGGCTCCCACTTGTTGGAGAGCATGCCGCACTGGCAGGCCCAGGCCCGGATCAAGCTGGGCCCTTGGCTTTCCAGCTACCCATGGGTCGCGGCGAAGCTCCGGGAGCTGGTGGAGGGCATCGAGCCTTCCACGCTGGTCCAGGGGCTAAGGGCGACGGGCGGTGGCCTGCTCGGGCTCCTGCTGACTTCCCTCGAACTGCTCCTCGTCCCCGTGATCCTATGGTTCCTGCTTCTGGAAGGGCGGGACCTCCTCGGCCTCCTGCTCGACGTGGCACCCCCCCGCCACCGGGAGCGGATCCAGCGGATGGCCCTCGACGTCCACCAGCGGCTCGGCGGCTACATCCGGGGGCAGCTGGCCGTGGCGCTGGTCATGTCGGCGCTCCACGCCGCGGCCTTGTCCCTCCTCGGCGTACCCTGGGCCTGGCTGCTGGGCCTCATCGCCGGCTTCTCCAACTTCGTGCCCTACACGCCCTACCTCACCTCCCTTCTGCCGGCCCTCGTGCTCGCCTACCTCGATGGGGGGCGTTCCGGCTACCTGGGCGCCGTGGTCTTCGTCTTCACCCTCGTTCAAAAGGTGGAGGCCCTCTACCTCACGCCCGTATGGGTGGGCCGCGCCTCGGGGCTCCACCCCCTGGAGGTGCTGCTGGCCCTCGTGGCCTTCGGCCATTGGTTCGGCCTCGTGGGCCTGCTCTTCGCCGTGCCCCTCATGATCGTGGCCAAGGTAGCCTGGCATGCCCTGTTGGCGGATTACCGGGCCAGCCGGTGGTTCCAGGAAGGTTGAGGTGCGGAAGTCCTCGAAGGTCTTCGCCTTCCTCCTCGCGGGCGCCTTCCTCGCCGCCCTGGGCTGGGCCCTGGTCACCCAGGCCGACCTGTGGCAGGCCCATGCCCGCCCCCTGCGCCCTCGCGCCCTACCGGAGGGTCCGGAACCGCCCCCCGGGAATGCGAAGGCCACCGGCGTCGAGGGCCACGTAGACGACGACACCACCAAGGCCCTCGAGAAGAACCTCAAGGCCGAACGGGACGCCCGCAAGCGCCTGGACACCCCTTCAGGAAATCGGCGGTAGCCGATTTCCTGAAGCATGGGAAACTACTTGGTCCGCGTCGCGACGACGCCGAAGGAGTCCCCATGAGCGGCCGACGCCCCCATTCCGCCTACAAGCCCGCCCCCGCCAAGCGCGCGGCCAAGCCCGGCCACAAGGTCTCCACGAAGCCGGCGCGGCCCTCGGCGCCTGGGAATGAGGGCGCTTCGCGGCCCGCCTCCGGCCCCCGCCCCTCCAGGCCTGCCGTCAAGGCGTCCCCCGGCCCCTCCCGGCCCGCCGGCCCGGGCGCACCGAAGCCGGCCGGCCGACCGGCCCGGCCCGCCTCCGCCCCGCCCCAGGAGGGAGCTGCGGCCCGGCCGGCCCGCTCGCAGCACCGCCCCAAGCCCGCCATCATCACCAAGCCCGGCCGCGTGCAGACCTCCACGCCCCGTCCCGGCGCCGCCAGCCAAAGCCACCTGGAACGCCTGCAGAAGATCCTCGCCCACGCGGGCATCGCCAGCCGCCGCGCCTGCGAGGAGCTGATCCTCGAAGGCCACGTGCATGTGAATGGCGAAGTGGTCACGGAGCTGGGCGCCAAGGCCGACCCCCTCCGGGACGAAATCACGGTGAACCACAAGCCCATCCAGCGGGAGGCCCCCGTTTACGTGCTCGTGAACAAGCCCGTGGGCTACATCACCACCGTGAAGGACGACCAGGGCCGCCCCACCGTGATGGCCCTGGTCCAGGGCATCGACGCCCGTCTCTACCCCGTGGGCCGCCTCGATTTCAATAGCGAGGGCCTGCTCCTCCTCACCAACGACGGCGCCGTGGCCGAGCGCCTCACGAGCCCCGATCACGAGCTGCCCAAGGTCTACCTCGTGAAGGTGCATCGCGCGCTGACCAAGGAGCAGATCGCCGAACTCAGCGGTGGCTTCCGCCTCGACGGCCGCCGCCTCAAGCCCTGCACCATCGAGGTCATGGACAAGCAGCAGAACCCCTGGCTCAAAGTCACCCTCACGGAGGGCAAGAACCGCCAGATCCGCCGAATGTTCGAAGCCATCGGCCACCCCGTCCACAAGCTCCGCCGCATCCAGTTCGGCCCCATCGCGGATCCCCTGCTCAAGCCCGGCGCCTGGCGATTCTTGCATCCCAACGAAGTCGCGGCGGTCCGGGCGCTGTAAGGGCCTCGACCCCCTTCTTCCATCCTGGAGTTCCTATCTCCAAGCTTCAGCCGCTAGGCTGAAGCTTGGACCCCTCCCGGAGCCATCGATGCCCATTCGCCCCCTCATGCCCACCCTGCTCGCCATGGCCTTGACCCTGGCCTGCGGGGGCGGCGGATCCAGCCAGTCCACCCCCTCGGGCACCCTGACCCTCCGGCTGGGTTCGGATAGCCTTCCCGGGTATAGCCAGGCCGTGGTGAGTCTTGAGAAGGTGGAGGCCTCTTCCAATGGGACGACCTGGGCACCCCTGGGGAACGTCAAGGCGACCTTCGATTTGATGGCCCTCCAGAACGGGCATGGCGAAGTGATCCTGCCCGCCGCCGCCATCGCGGCCGGAACCTACGCCCAGTTCCGCCTCACCTGGGCCACCGTGAACTACCAGTCGGCCATCAACCAACCCGCCTACGTGGTTCCAACCGGAGGCGCCGGACACTTGATGGCCATGCCCGTCACCACGGTGGTGAGCGGCCCGGTGACCGTGCCCGCCTCGGGCAGCGTCACGGCCCAGATCATGCTGAGCAGCCAGCAGGCCGTTCAATCCCGCGCGGATGGAACCACCACCTTCCAGGCCACGGGCCGAGCCTACGAGCTGGGGGCTTCCGCCCGCATCGCGGGCCGCCTCAGCGCCGGAACCACCCCTCTGGCCGGTGTGGAAGTCCTCGCCGAAACCGTGGATGGCGGCGGCCTGGCGGCCCTGCAACGACGGGCCCTCAGCGATGCTTCCGGAAACTACGCCCTGGAAGGCCTGCCCACGGGGAGCCTCTATTTCGTGGTGAGCCAGCCTGCCGGATCCGGCAGCGCCTATGCGGCCGTGGCCGCGGCACCCGTGAATGCCACCTCCGCCTCCACCTATACGGCCGATCTAGGCTTCGGCGCCGTGCAGACCCCGGGCTCCCTCTCCATCACGCTCACCCCCGCCTCGACATCCTCCCAAGGCACCTGGACGGAACTGCGGCAAACGCTGAGCACTGGCGGGTCCGGATCCCAGACCCTCATCGTCCGCACCCAGACCATGGCCACGACCCCGAGCCAGGATCAGGCCCTGATTTCGGGCCTTGCCCCGGGCACCTACGGGGTGTCCGCGCAGCGCAGCACGTCGGGGGCGGCTCCCGTAAGGAAGGTCGGCACCCAGGTGCTGGTGGAAGCCGGAGCCACGGCCGCGACCTCGCTCGCCTATCCTTGAGCCTCCCCTTAGGGCCTGTCACGCAATAATCCTTCCTTTTGTTGGCCCCTATTCGCGCCATCCAG
>CAYWDR010000236.1:2983-4755 GCA_964457075.1 uncultured Solibacteraceae bacterium | reverse complement strand
CCTCAGGTTAGGTTTTGCACCTCCATTCAGTTGATCGTGCCGATCGCACGGGCCCAGGACGGCCCCTGAAGGCCGTCCCAGGCCCCGCCCCGAATCAGGAGGCCGGGTGCATGCGTGGGTGGGGCACCCTTCTGCGGTTTCTGCGTTCTTCTGCGTCTTCTGCGTTTCTTCCTTTTCTTCCATTCCTTCCTTTTCTTCATTTTCTCCGCGTTCTCCGCGCCCCTCCGCGCCCTCCGCGTTCCGCTTTTCCCCCCACATGCGCCCTCCCCCCGAGGGGAGTACGATGTCCCCCTCAAGTCCTTCCCGTTCGAGGTGAGCCATGCCGGTTTTCAACCTCTCCATCAACGGCCGCTCCCGCGCCGTCGATGTCGCAGCCGATACCCCCCTCCTCTGGGTGCTCCGGGACCACCTGGGTCTCACGGGCACCAAGTTCGGCTGCGGCTTGGGGGTTTGCGGGTCCTGCACCCTCCATGTGGATGGCGAGGCCCAGCGGGCCTGCCAGCTGCCCGTCTCCGAGGTGAAGGGCAAGATCACGACCATCGAAGGCCTCAGCGCCAAGGGGGATCACCCCGTGCAGAAGGCCTGGATCGCCTGCGACGTGGCCCAGTGCGGCTACTGCCAGCCGGGCCAGATCATGCAGGCCTGCGACCTGCTTAAGCGGCACGCCCACCCCACGGACGCGCAAATCGACGCGGGCATGGCCGAGAACATCTGCCGTTGCGGAACCTACCTGAGGATCCGGGATGCGATCCACATGGCCGCGAAGGGGGGTGCGAAATGACCACCCGCCGCGAGTTCCTCCAAAATACGGGCTGCCTGGCCCTGGCCTTCCACGTCCCCATGACGGTGAAGGGCTTCGAGCCCAAGCCTTCCCCCAAGGCCGCGGCCCTGGAACCCAACGGCTTCCTTCGCATCGATCCCGACGGCACCGTCACCGTGTGGGCCACGCGCAGCGAGATGGGGCAGGGCGTGCGCACCAGCATGGCCATGGCCGTGGCCGAAGAGCTGGAGGCGGACTGGACGAAGGTGAACGTGAAGCAGGCCAGCACGGCGCCGCGCTTCGGGGATCTGGGCGTCACGGGCGGCAGCCAGACCACCCGCACCACCACCCAGGCCTTCCGCACCGTGGGGGCCCAGGCCCGCGAGATGCTCCTCCAGGCCGCAGCCGACGATTGGAAGGTGTCCAAGTCCGACTGTCGCGCCGAGAGAGGATTCATTCATGGCCCCGGGGGGAAGAAGGCCGGCTTCGGCACCTTCGTGGCGGCCGCCGCCAAGCTCACTCCGCCCAAGGCCCCGGCCCTCAAGGCGAAAAAGAACTTCCGCATCCTGGGCAAGGACGCCCTGCGCTTGGATGGTCCCGACCTGGTCGCGGGGAAGGCCCAATTCGGAACGGACGTGCGGCTTCCCGGCATGCTCGTGGCAAGCATCGAGCGCTGCCCCGTCTTCGGCGGGAAGCTGAAGTCCTTCGACGCTTCGGCCACCTTGAAGCAGCCGGGCGTGAAACACGTGGTGGCCGTGCCCAGCGGCGTGGCCGTCGTGGCCATCGATACCTGGAGCGCCTTTTCCGGCCGGGAATTCCTCACGATCCAATGGGACGAGGGGCCGGCCGCGCAGGTGGACGACGCTGGCTTCGTCTGGGCCGGAGGCCCTCCGGGCCTCGCCCGGCTCGATCCCCGCAAGCCGGACGGAGGATGGCTGGAATTCCCGGCGGCAGGGGAGGGCAATGGCCGCGTCACCGCCCAGGTGACGGCGGCCGCCAGAACCGCAAACCC
>CAYWDR010000236.1:0-2973 GCA_964457075.1 uncultured Solibacteraceae bacterium | reverse complement strand
AGGAGCGTCTCAAGGCGCCCGGGAAGATCGTCCGCGCCGAAGGCGACGCATCGAAGGGGCTGGAGGGGGCGGCCAAGAAACTGGAGGCCATCTACGACGCCCCCTTCCTCGCCCACGCCACCATGGAGCCCATGGTCGCCGTGGCCGACGTGAAGAAGGATCGCTGCGATATCTGGGCCCCCTCCCAGGCGCCGGGCTGGTCATTGCAGGCCATCACCAAGTCCACGGGTCTGAAGGCTGATCAGATCGAGGTCCACGTGCCCCTGCTGGGGGGCGGCTTCGGGCGGCGGGCCATGCCCGACTTCCTCATGGATGCGGTGGCCTGCTCCAAGGCCGTGGGCGCCCCCGTGAAGGTGCAGTGGACGCGCCAGGACGACATGCGCCACGACGGCTATCGCCCCGCCACCCTCCACCGCATCGAGGGCGGGTTGGATGCGAAGGGAGCCCTCGTGGCCTGGCGCCACCGCTTCGCCGGCCCCTCCATCGCCCAGGCCGCGGGCCTGCCCTGGCCTCCCGAATCCACGGAACTGAGCGGCGCCGCGGATCTCGCCTACGCCGTGCCGGATCTCGAAGTGCAGTGGGCCCAATCGGACACGCCCGTGCCCCTCTGGTTCTGGCGGGCCGTGCCGGCCAGCTTCAACCCCTTCGTCACCGAGTGCTTCCTGGACGAGCTGGCCCACGCCGCCGGGAAGGATCCCCTCGCCTTCCGCCTGGAACTCATGCACCGGGCCCCCCACAAGGTGGGGCGCGATACCGTGGACCCCGCCCGCCTCAGGGCCGTGCTGGAGCTGGCCGCCGCCAAATCGGACTGGGGCAAGCCCCTCCCCAAGGGTTGGGGGCGCGGCATCGCCGCCCACCCCTACCTGGAATGCGGCACCTACGTGGCCGAAGTGGCGGAAGTGGAAGTGGGGGCGGACGGCCGGATCCGCGTCCACCGCGTCGTGTGCGCCGTGGACTGCGGCCAGGTGCTCAATCCCCTCAACGTGAGGGCGCAACTGGAGGGCGCCGTCGTCTACGGCCTCTCCGCGGCCCTTCATGGCGAGATCACGGTGGATAAGGGCCGCGTGATGCAGCAGTCCTTCAAGGACTATCCCGTGCTTCGCATGGCCGACATGCCGAAGGTGGAAGTCCACCTCGTGGCCAGCGACCTGCCGCCGGGCGGCATCGGCGAGCCGGGCCTGCCGCCCATCGCGCCCGCCGTGGCCAACGCCGTCTTCGCCGCCACGGGCAAGCGCCTGCGGAGCATGCCCTTCACGCCTGAGAAAGTCTTGAAAGCGTGAAGGAGCTTCAGGACATCCACCGCCTTCTCAAGGAGGCCCAAGCGCCCCTCGCCCTCGCCACGCTGGTGGCGGTGGAGGGGGCTGGCTATCGCCGTCCGGGCGCCCACCTCCTCACGGATGGCCATCGGGTGATCCGGGGGAGCCTCAGCGGCGGCTGTCTGGAAGGGGAAGTGATGGGGCGGGCCCGGGAAGTGCTGGCCGATGGGCGTCCGCGCCTGCTCACTTTCGATTTGCGCGGCGACGCGGATCTCGTGTGGGGCAGCGGCATGGGCTGCGAGGGCCTGCTGACGGTGCGGGTCGCGCGGGTGGAGCCCGGGCGCCCACCGAGCTGGATGCGCCAGGCCGGCGAGGCCTGGGCCCGCCGGGAAGGGGTCGGCCTCCTGCTGCCCCGGGCGGCGGAACTGGAAATCCGAGTCGTGGATCCCTCCGAGCCCCCCGACCTCCACCTGCCGCCCCCCCTGGCCCTCTGGATCTGGGGCGGGGACGAAGATAGCCGGTTGCTGGCGGATCTCGCGAAGGCCCTCGGGTGGTTCGTGGGCGTGGTGGATCATCGACCGGGCTTCGTGGCCGAGGCGCGATTTCCCGGCGTGGATGTCCGCCGGGCGGGGCATCCGGAGCAGCTCGTCGCCTCCCTTCCTCTGGATGCCCGCAGCGCCGTCGTGCTGCTCACCCACAACTACTTCAAGGATCTGGATGCATTGCGGCGGTTGATGGCCTCGGATGCGGGGTATGTGGGGCTCATGGGATCCCGGGCCCGATGCGCGCGCTTGAAGGCCGAGCTGGGGTGGGTGGATGCGCGGCTGCACGCGCCCGTGGGCCTGGATCTGGGTTCCCGGGCTCCGGAGGTCGTGGCGCTGTCGATCCTCGCGGAGGTGCAGGCGGCGCTGGAGGGCGGTTCCGCCCGCCCTCTTTCGGAGGGCCTGTGATCGCGGCCATCGTGCTGGCGGCGGGCGCCTCCCGCCGGCTGGGCCAGCCGAAGCAGCTGGTGGCCCTCGCGGGAGAGCCCCTGCTTCGCCGCGCCGCGCGCATGGCCCTGGAGGCGGGCTGTGATCCCGTGATCGTCGTGCTGCCCCGGGATCCTAGGCCCTACCTGGAAGCGCTGGACGGGCTCGACGTGATTCCCTGCCCCAATCCGCGGGCGGACGCGGGGATGGGGACCTCCATCCGGGCCGGTGCCGGCGCGCTGCCCCCGGGCGCCGAGGCCGCCCTCGTCCTGGTGGTGGATCAGATCGCCGTCGATTCGGATCTGCTCCGTCGGCTCGTGGCGTCCTGGCGCTTGGAGCCCCAACGCCCCGCCGCCTGCGCCTACGAGGGCCGGCTGGGCATCCCCGCGATCTTTCCCCAGGGCCTCTTTCCGGAGCTTCAGACTTGCGATGGGGATGTGGGCGCCAAGGGCCTCCTGGGCGGTGCGACAGGCATAGCCTTCCCCCGGGGCGGCGACGATCTCGATACCCCGGAGGATTTGGCGCGTTTTACGCGGTGAGCGACTCAGGCCCCTTCTTCTTCGCGTGGGCCTTCCGGGCTTTCTCCACCTCCGGAAGGTGCTGGATGGCCCATTGGGAGAGCCCGCGCAGGGGCTCCTTCAGGGATTCGCCGAGGGGTGTGAGGCAGTACTCCGTGCGGGGCGGCACCTCGGGGTAGATGGTGCGCTTCACGAGGCCATCCTCCTCCAGCTTGCGCAGGGTCTGCGTGA
>CAYWDR010000235.1:0-4789 GCA_964457075.1 uncultured Solibacteraceae bacterium | reverse complement strand
TGCCCCTGCCCCCGGGGGAGAGCCACGAATTGACCTTCGGCCGGGATCGCCTCCTGGTGGCCACGGGAGGCCGCCCTCCCGCCTGGAGCCTGCCTTGGGTGGCCCTGCTGCCCACCTTCATCCACCTCGGCTCGCGGGAGAAGGCCCCTCCCAAAGGCGGGGCCCTCTCACCCTTCTAGGCCCCCTTCGAGGGTTGGCATGTCCATGGCTTAAAGCTGGAAACGGAATCATCTTCAAGGGAGCCTTCCACCTTTTGAAGGCACCCTCCCAGGGAGGAACCCATGCGCGACCACCTTCGAATTCCCGCCCTTCTATTACTCAGCCTCCCCGGAGTGCTCAGCACAGCATCTCTGGCCGCGCAGGCGCGTCCAGAGATGTCTGGACAAGAGCGGGAAGGGTCCCAGGAGGAAGAGTCCTACCAGGGGGAGGCCCCCGAACGCTACGCCCGGGTGCGGGCCTTGGAGGGGGAGGTTCGCATCCGCAAGGGCGACCTCGACGAAGAGCTGAACCGGGGCACCCCCATCGGCGAGGGGGACGTGGTGGAGAGCAAGGGCCGCGGCATCGTGCAACTGCTGGATGGCAGCCGCATCTCCTTCGCCGGCGCCACCCGCTTCACCGTGGCGGCCCTCTTCAAGGACGCCAAGGGCGAGCGCCAGGTGCTCCTCCGCCTGGATCATGGCCGCCTCCGCGTGACCCTCGGCGGCGAGAGCGAGGCGAAGTTCCGCATCGATACTCCCAGCGCCCAGGTGACCTGCCTGGACAAGGGCAGCTTCTCCGTGGAGGTGGAACGCGATAAGACCCTGCGGGTGAAGGTGCACGCGGGCCGCGTCACCGTGCGCAACGAGCGGGACGAGGCCCGCATCGGCGGCGGCGAGCGCCTTACCGTGTACGGCGCCCAGGACCGCCTGGACCGCGTGCGCGACTTCAACACATATGAGGAGGATGAGTTCGATCGCTGGTCCGACCGCGCCGCCGTGGCGCGCCGTGGCCGGAGCTGGGACCGCGTCCCCGCCGAGCTGCGCCACTACTCGGATGAGCTGGATGAGCACGGCGAGTGGGTCCACAGCGACGAATACGGCTGGGTGTGGAAGCCCTCCGTCACCGAGGAGGAGTGGCGCCCCTATTGGCGCGGCCGCTGGGCCGCCTACCCGGGCGGGATGACCTGGGTGAGCAGCGAGCCCTGGGGCTACATGACCTACCACCATGGCCGTTGGGCCTGGGGCCTGGGCCTCGGCTGGTACTGGATCCCCGGCGTCTACTACAGCCCCGCCTGGGTGGCCTGGCGCTACCACGACGGCTACGCCGGATGGGCGCCCCTGAACTACTACAACGCCCCCTGCGATTGGGGCTGGGGCGCATGGCACGGCTATGGCGCCTGGAACGTGGTGAGCTTCTCCCACATCAACGTCTACAACGTGGGCCGCCACTGCTACCGCGATCGCGGCGCCATCGCCGCGTTCCACCCCCGGGGGACGTCGAACTGGGGCGGCGGCCGGTCCACGGCGCCCGCCTGGAGCCGCGCGCCCCTCATGGCGCGCCCCACGGATCTCCGCAACCCCGCCGATTTCCAGCGGGCCTTCCACCGCGACGAGGCCCGCACGCGGCTCGCGTCCTATGATCAGCACGCCCGCGCCACCACGGGCCGGAGCATCCTCCGGCGCGAAACCGCCCCCGCCGGGAACGGCGGCGGAGTGCCTTCCGGCCGCCCCGGCGCGACGCCCAGGCCCGAGGGCCGCGTGCCCTTCGAAGACCGCACCCCGCGCCCGGACGCGGATCGGACCCGGGGCTGGTTGAAGCCCTCGAATCGAGCCATCGAACGCCCCGCGGACCGCCCGCGGGATACGGCCCCCGGCCGGGACCTTAGCCCCCGCGCCACCGACCGTCCCATGGATCGTCCCGTGGACCGAAGGCCGGACGCGGGCCGCGAGGGACGGGATGTCTCTCCCCGTCCCTCCGAGCGCCCCGCGGATCGACACATCGAGCGCCCCGTGGATCGACCCCGGGATCTCGACCGGGATGCGGGCCGGGAGCGCCGCATGGATGCCCCCCGGGAGCGGCCGGAGGATCGCCCTCGGGAGCGATTCGAGGATCGTCCCCGCCGGGAGGAGAGCCGCCCCGCGCCTCGCGTGGATGAGCGTCCCGCGCCTCGGCAGGAGAGCCGCCCCGCTCCCCCCGCCCCCCGCCAGGAAAGCCGTCCCTCGCCACCCGCCTCCAGGCCCGAGGCCCCCAGGCGGGAGGGCCGCGGCCGGGGCTGATCCAGCTTGGTCCAGAGCCACTAAGGGCCCGGCGGTGCCGGGCCCTCTGGTTTACTGGAGGATGGAGGTCCCCGTGCCCGAGGGAAAACAGGTCCAGCAGATGTTCACCGGCATCGCCGGGCGGTACGACCTGCTCAACCACGTGCTCTCCGGGGGCATCGACTTCTACTGGTGGGCCCGCATGGCCCGGATCAGCGGCGCCGGTCCCGGCCAACGGATGCTCGATGTCGCGGCCGGCACGGGTGATTCCTCGGTGGCCCTGGCCCGGCGGGGAGCGGAGGTGGTGAGCACCGACTTCACCCACGCCATGCTCGCCTTCGGCCCCGGCAAATTCCGGAAGAAGGGGCTCGACGGCCTCGTCTGGGCCAGCTCCGACGCGGATGCCCAAAGGCTGCCCTTCAAGGACGCCACCTTCGACGGCGTGACCATCTGCTACGGCATCCGCAACGTGGAAGTCCGGGCCAAGGCCTACGCGGAATTCCTCCGGGTGCTCCGCCCCGGGGGCCAGCTCACCATCCTGGAGTTCAGCACCCCCGTGCTGCCCGGCCTCCGGGGGCTCTACACCTGGTACAGCCTCAAGGTGCTCCCCCGCATCGGGGGCTGGCTGAGCGGCGATCGCAGCGCCTATGAGTATCTGCCCGAGAGCATCCGGAATTTCCCCGCGCAGAAGGCCCTCGCCGCCGAGCTGTCGGCGGCGGGCTTTCAGGACGTGGCCTGGCGGAATCTGACGGGGGGTATCGTCGCCCTTCATACGGGGCGGAAGTAGCCGGACCTTCGCATTCAGGTCCGGAATTGGGGAGGGATGGCCGGAGGTGCGATAGTAGCTGCATGGCCAATCCCAAGCTCCCCATCCCCCTGGACCTCCTCAAGACCGTGTCGAGCGCCAAGCCCGCCGAGCATGATGGGGGCCAGCCCGGCGCGAAGAACGTATCCAAGGCCCCCGCCCCCAAGGTGAAGGCCAGCACCAAGCCGGTGAAGAGCACCATGACCCAGAGCCGCAGCACGAACCGCGGCAAATAGCCCTAATACAGGCTCAGGCCCTCCATCTCCGGGGGCTGATCGAGGCCCATCAGCTTAAGCAGCGTGGGAGCCACGTCGGCCAGGGTGCCGCCGCCGCGCAGCTGCCTTTGCTCGAAGCCCGCCGCCACGATGAGGCCAGGCACGGGGTTGAGCGTGTGGGCCGTGTGGGGGTTGCCCGCCTCGTCGCGCATGCACTCGCAGTTGCCATGGTCGGCGGTGAGCAGGAGCGCGCCCCCCTTGGCCAGGGTCGCGGCGGCGATCTGCGCCACGCAGCCGTCCAGCACCTGGCAGGCCGTCGTCGTGGCGGCGAGGTCGCCCGTGTGGCCCACCATATCGCCGTTGGCCAGGTTGCAGACGAGCAGCTTGTACTTGCCGGAGTGGATGGCCTTCACGAGGCCGCCCGTCACCTCCGCGGCGCTCATCTCCGGCTGCAGGTCGTAGGTGGCCACCTTGGGGCTGGGCACCATGTGGCGGTCCTCGCCGGGGAAGAGCTCCTCGCGCCCGCCGTTGAGGAAGAAGGTGACGTGGGGGTACTTTTCCGTCTCCGCCGTGCGGTACTGCTTGCCGCCGTGGGCGGCCACGACTTCGCCGAGGATGTGCGTGAGGGACTGGGGCGGGAAGGCCACGGTGGCGAAGGGTTCCAGGGCCGCGTCGTACTGGGTGAAGGTGAGGAGCTTCACCGAAGGGCGGTGCTGGGGCACGAAGCCGTCGAAGGCGGGGTTCACGAGGGCATGGCTGAACTGGCGGGCGCGGTCGGCGCGGAAGTTGAAAAAGAGCACGCCGTCGCCGTCGGCGATGGGGTGGAAGGTGGAAAGCTTGGTGGGCTTGACGAACTCATCCGTTTCGCCGCGATCGTAGGCGGCCTGGATGGCAGCCAGGGCGTCGGGGGCCTCGAAGGGGGCCTCACCGTCCACCATCAGCTTCCACCCGGCTTCCACTCGCTCCCAGCGCTTGTCGCGATCCATGGTGAAGTAGCGCCCCTGCAGGCTGCCCACCGTGACGAGAGGGCAGCTGCGCAGCTGGAAGCCCAGCCACTGGAGGAACCCGTCCGCGCACTTCTGCGCCGTGTCGCGGCCATCCAGCAGGGCATGGATCGTCGTCGGCACGCCCGCCTCCTGCGCCCACTGCGCAAGGGCCACGAGGTGGTTCTGGTGGCTATGCACTCCGCCGTCAGAGACGAGTCCCAGCAAATGCAACCGCTTTCCAGTGCCTTTTAACTCCGCCAATAACGCGGCGATCGCCGCGTTTTGGCGGAACGTGTTCTCCCGGATCGCCTTGTCGATGCGGGAAAGTTCCTGCCACACCACTCGGCCTGCGCCCATGGTCATGTGGCCCACTTCCGAATTGCCCATCTGCCCCGGCGGCAGGCCCACCGCCTCGCCGCTCGTCTCCAGCTGCGTGCAGGCGTACTTTGCGCGCAGGGCATTGAGGTGCGTCATCTCCGCCCGAAGCGTCGCGTCAAACGCGTTGCGCGGCCCGTCGCCGAAGCCATCGAGGATGAGGAGGGTGACGGG
>CAYWDR010000234.1:0-4800 GCA_964457075.1 uncultured Solibacteraceae bacterium | reverse complement strand
ACCGCTGGGCTCACTCAGGCCGTCGAAGGCCGGGGCATCACCAAGACCTACCTTGCCCGCACCTCGAAGCCCCTGCCCGGCCCCATCTCCGTGAACGCGCCCATCGGGCGGCTCCGCCAGGCGAACCCGGGGCGCTTCGCCAGCATCGGCGATCTGATGGACCCCCGGGAGGCCCGCACGGATCTGCGCCCGGCCACCGCCGAGGAGGCCGCAGGGCTGAAGCCGGGCGCCTACGTGGTGGCCACGCCACACACGGGCCGCACCCACCAGATCCGCGTACACCTCGCCCTGCTGGGCCTCCCGCTGTTGGGCGATCCCCTTTACGGCGGCGCCGAGGACGAGGGTGGCCTGGGCCTCCATGCCTGGCGCCTGGCGTTCACGCACCCGGTCACGGCCCTGCCCGTCCATCTGGAGGCCCCGCCCCGCCGGTTCCAGGAGGGCGTTTGAGACTCTTTAGGCAACTGGGCACCTGGGGCAGCGCCTTGGTCTTCACGCCCATCCTTTGGATCCTCGCCTGCGTGGCGGCCCGGGCCCTGGCCCAGCACGCCTACGAGGCGAACATCACCCCGTGGACGCGGCAGCACCGCGTGAAGGCCGGGCCCATTCCCGCCGGGGGTTCCCCCGTCACCGATGGCCGCGTGCTCACGGAGCTCTCCAAGTACGTCCGCGTGTGGTCCCTGGAAGTGGGGGCCTGCGAGGCCTTCCCCGACGCCAGACGCGTGCCCTTCTCATTCAACCCCTTCCACCCCTCCGCCCTCATGATGCGGCTGAAGCAGAAGCAGGCCTTCCTGCTCATGCAAAAGCACGTCGTGCTTCGCGAGGGCCAGGCCTGGTACCTGGCCCCCGATCCCCAAGCGGCCCTGGGCGGCCGGCGATTCCGCCTGGAGACCCGCGGCGCCGAACTAATGAAGGCCTACGAACTGTGACTCGACTCCCCATCCTCTTCAATGCCGCCGCCGGCCGCGGCACCAAGGATCCCGACGCCCTGCTGCGACGCCTGCCCGCGGCCATCCGCGAGCGCGTGGAATGCGTGCCCTTCGGCGCCCCCTGGGATTTCGAGCCCCACATCGCCGCGGCGCAAAAGGCGGAGGGCCCCATCATCCTCTGGGGCGGCGATGGCACGAACCACCACGCCATGAAGGCCCTGCGGGCGGCGGGCTGCCCCGTGCCCATGGCCTCCCTGCCCGGCGGCAGCGGCAACGGCCTCGCCCGGGGCCTGCGCACCCCCCTGGATCCCGCCGGCGCCCTCATCCGCCTGCTGGAGGGCCGCGAGGCGCGCATCGACCTGGGCTTCCTCGACGGCGAACCCTTCATCAACCTCTGCGGCACGGGCTTCGAGGGGAAGGTGGCCCACGCATTCCACAACGGCAAGGGGCGGGGCCTCCCCGGCTACCTGCGGGATATCCTCCGCCTCTGGAATGACAACGAGCGGGCGGCCCTCACCTGGGATACGGACGTGCCGCCACGCACGGAAGCCGTCTCCGCCCGGGAGCGCCTCCGCGCCGCCTGGGACGGCCCCGAGCCCGGCCTGCCCTCGGAAGCCTGGAGCCTCTGCATCGCCAACCTGCCCACCCACGGCATGGGCCTTTGGCTCACGCCCCAGGCCAACCCCACGGATGGTTTCCTCACATGGTCCACGCTTCGCAAGCCCGGCTTCGTGGAGGTGTTCACGCAAGGCCTCTCCCTCTTCAGCGAATCGGGCCGAAGCGCCCTGCGGGCCCAGGGCCGCCTGGGCCGGGCCGTGCTCACCCTGGATCGCCCGATGCCCTGGCACCTGGATGGAGAGCCCATCGCGGCGAGGGATCGCGCGGAGTTCCAAGTGGAGCCCCGCGCGTTCCGGATCCAAGTGACGAATGAGTGCCCCTGGGCCTAGCGGAATTCGGGCATGAAGGTCTTGGGCGTGTTCCAGATGCCCGCCACCAGATTCACGCCTTCGGCGTTCAGGGCCTTGGGATCCCAGCTCCGCTGGACCTTGAGGACGTAGGGATCCTTTTCCGTGGACCACTGGCCGGGGTCGTCCACGATCAGGTACACGGCCTGCACGGTGGGCTCGGGGTTCTGGTACAGGGCCGAGGGATCGCCGATCTTCACCTTCATGCCCGGCCGGTACTCGCCCCACTTGTCGCACCACACGGTGCGGAACCACGCGGGCTTGGCGTGGTTCAGATCCACGCGAAGCGTCCCGCCAGCGGGCACCAGGAATCCGTAGACCCGCCAGCCCGTGGAGTACATGGCGTAGTGGGAATACTCCGTCGCCTCGTCGGGGAACGGCATCACCGGAATGAAGCCACGCCGCGCGTGCATCCGGATCTCCTCGATGAGGTCATGCTGCCGCCAGTACATGGCGGTGGGAAGCACGGTGCAACGCTCGCGGTAACCGAAGGACGCGAAACCCGCGGAATCGGCCAAGCGGTTCCGCATGGGCGGCTGGCTGACCCTGCGGGGTTCGGAATCCCGGTGGATGGCGCGGCCGGGCTCACCGCCTCGGGGAGCCCGCTCCAAGCCGCCGCGCATCGTGCCGCCCACCACGCCGGAGGGGCGATCCACGGAAATCGAGGGGCGCGGACGCGCCACACGGCCTTCCTGGGCGATGAGGCCGGCACTCGCGGCAAGCGATAGACCGATGGATAGGAAGGGACGCATGGGGGCCTCCTGAGTGGGTTGGACTCCACCCAATGCCAAAGATGGGCCAATTACGATCCAGGCACCAGGGAAGAGGTATTCTGGAACCTGAAATCGAGGGGCGGCGCGTGTTCGGGAAGATTCAGCATATCCATTTCGTGGGCATTGGCGGCATCGGCATGAGCGGCATCGCCGAAGTGCTGGCGAACCTGGGGTATCAAGTCTCCGGTTCGGATGCCAAGGAAAGCCCCACCACCGAGCGGCTTCGGGGGCTCGGCATCACCGTGCACCTGGGGCACGATGCAAACCACATCACGGGCGCCCAAGTCGTGGTGATCAGCAGCGCCGTGAAGGGGGACAACCCCGAGGTGGTGGCCGCCCATCTTCAAAAGGTCCCCGTGATCCCCCGAGGCGAGATGCTCGCGGAGCTCATGCGCATGAAGTACGGCATCGCCGTGGCCGGCTCCCATGGCAAGACGACGACGACGAGCATGGTGGCCCAGATCCTCAGTCAGGGCGGCCTCGACCCCACCATCGTCATCGGAGGCAAGCTCGGCACCATCGGCAGCAACGCGAAGCTGGGCAAGGGCCCCTACCTCGTGGCCGAGGCCGACGAAAGCGACGGCTCCTTCCTGCTCCTTAACCCCAGCCTCGCCATCATCACGAACATCGATCGCGAGCATCTGGACCACTACAAGGACCTCGCGGAGATCGAAGCGGCCTTCGAAGTCTTCGGCAACAAGGTGCCCTTCTACGGCTCCGTCTTCCTTTGCATGGACGACGCCAACGCCGCCGCCATCCGGCCCAAGCTCAAGCGCCAGGTGCACACCTACGGCACCAATCCCCAGGTAGATCTCCGTGCCCGGGAGATCCGCCAGGAGGGTTTCCGCACCCACTTCAAGGTGACGGCCTTCGGCGAGGATCTCGGCGCGTTTTCCCTGGGGGTGCCCGGCCACCACATGGTGCTCAACGCCCTGGCCGCCCTGGGCGTGGCCCTCGAACTGGGCGTGGATCGCGAAATCATCCGCGCCTCGCTCGCCTCCTTCACGGGCGCCGAGCGGCGCTTCACGAGGAAGGGCGAGCGGGATGGCGTGCTCGTGGTGGACGACTACGGCCACCATCCCACGGAGATCGCCGCCACCCTCGCGGGCGCCCGGGCCGGCTTCCCCGATCGCCGCATCGTGGCCGCCTTCCAGCCCCACCGCTACACCCGCACGAAGGCCCTGCTGGACGAATTCGGCCGCTGCTTCTTCGAGGCCGATGTCGTCGTCGTCACGGACATCTACGCCGCCGGAGAGCCCCCCATCCCCGGCATCGCCGGCGAGACGGTGGTGGATGCCTTGCGCGGCCACGGCCAAAAGGAAGTGCACCTCGTGGGCCGCGTGGAGGAGCTTCCCGCCGTGCTCCGCAAGCTCACCCATCCCGGGGACCTCCTCATCACCTTCGGCGCGGGGACGATCACGCAGGCGGGGCCGGCGTTTTTGGAAGGGTGATACCGCGTCGACCTGTGTGGCCGAACGGGGGTTGGGAGACGTTCTGGAGAGCTCAGGAAAAAGAGTCGACAGAATGAACAGAATGAAAAGATCAATGAACAGAATGAAGAAAAGGTGGGCTTGGAAATTCCGGTTGAATAACCAGTCAACATTCAGTCCATTGGCTTTTTTATTCTGTTCATTCTGTCGACTCTTTTTCTTTTGATTTCCCTGACCCCCGGCCCTTCCCTCGATCGCGCCGCCGTGGTTCGCTGGGACCGAGACTCCCATGCGCCCAACCTACCTCCTCCCCGGACTCACCCTCTCCCTGGCCGCACAAGGGCTTCTGCCCGGCCACCCCGTGCGGCCGGAGGTGCCGCGGCCGCCCGCCTGGCTGGGTCTGCGCTACACGCCCCACGAGGCCCTGGTGGCCTATGCCCGGCGCCTCGCGGAGGGGGCGAAGGATCGGGTGCGGCTGGAGCTGATGAACGTCACGGAAGAGGGCCGGGAGCAGCTGCTGCTCGTGATCACCCACCCCGATAACCTGGCGCGGCTGGAGGCCCTCCAGGCCGCCAACGCGAAATTGGCGGATCCCCGGGGCGTGGCGGAGGAGGCGGCCCAGCGCATCGCCGCCGGGAACCCCGCCTTCGTGTGGCTCGGGTACAGCATCCACGGCGCCGAACCCAGCGGCAGCGAGGCGAGCCTG
>CAYWDR010000233.1:0-4801 GCA_964457075.1 uncultured Solibacteraceae bacterium | reverse complement strand
CGTCATCGGCTCCGTGGGCCCCGGCACCAAGCTCCTCACCCTGGGCCACACCACCTACGCCACCATGTTCGAGAGCTACCGCACGCAAGTGGCGGGCCTCCTGGAGGGCGGCGCCGACGCCATCCTCATCGAGACCTGCCAGGACCTCGCGCAAATCAAGGTGGCCACCCGCGCCGCCCGCGAGGCCATGGCGCAAGCGAAGCGCAAGATCCCCCTCTGGGTGCAGGGCACCGTGGAGACGACGGGCACCCTGCTCGTGGGCACGGATATCACCTCCGTCCTCCACGCCCTGGAGCCCCTGGGCATCGACGTGCTGGGCCTCAACTGCGCCACGGGCCCCGACGAGATGGCCGCCCACCTCCACGCCCTCGCGGAGCAGAGCCCCTTCGCCATCTCCTGCCTGCCCAACGCGGGCCTGCCCCGCAACGAGGGTGGCAAGGTCGTCTATCCCCTCGATCCCGAGGCCTTCGCGGACAAGGTGGCCCACGCCGCCGCCCACCACGGCCTCGCCATCGTGGGCGGCTGCTGCGGCACGACCCCCGATCACATCCGCGCCCTCGCGCCCAAGGTGAAGAACCTCGCGGCGCCCCGCCGCACGCCGAATCTGGAACGCAGCGCCTCCAGCCTCTACCTCAGCACGGCCCTCCGCCAGGAGCCCGCCCCCACCATCGTGGGCGAGCGGACGAACGCCAACGGCTCCAAGGCCTTTCGCGATGCCCTGGCCAAGGAGGACTGGGACGCCCTCGTGGAGATCGCCAAGGGGCAGCAGAAGGAGGGCGCCCACCTGCTGGACGTCTGCGTGGCCTACGTGGGCCGCGACGAAGTGCGCGATATGGACCTCTACCTCTCCAAGCTCGTCACGCAGGTGCAGCTGCCCCTCATGATCGATAGCACCGAGGCTCCCGTCATCGAGAAGGCCCTTCAAAAGGCGCCGGGCAAGTGCATCGTCAACTCCATCAACTTCGAGGATGGCGAGGCCAAGGCCCGCCAGATCCTGGACCTCTGCAAAGCCTACGGCGCCTCCATCGTGGCCCTCACCATCGATGAGGAGGGCATGGCCAAGGGCCTGGAGCGCAAGGTTCAAATCGCCGAACGCCTCGTGAAGCTCGTCGTGGACGAATACGGCTTCCACCCCAGCGACCTCATCATCGACCCCCTCACCTTCACCCTGGGCAGCGGCGACGAGGAGTTCCGCGGATCCGCCGTGGCCACCCTGGATGCGCTGAAAGAAATCCGCCGCCGCTGGCCCCAGGTGAACACCATCCTCGGCGTCTCCAACGTGAGCTTCGGCCTCGCCCCCGGCTCCCGCCACACGCTCAACGCGCTGATGCTTTACCACGCCGTGCAGCACGGCCTGGAGCTGGCCATCTTCAACGCATCCAAGGTCATCCCCGTCGCCCAAATCGAGCCCGAGGCCCGGCAGGTCTTCGAGGATCTCCTCTTCGACCGCCGCCGGGAGGGCTACGACCCCCTCAAGGAGATCCTCGCCCGCTTCAGCGACGCCAAGGCCACGGCCAAGGTGGATCGCCGCGAGGGCCTCACCCTCGATGAGCGCCTCAAGCTCGACATCATCGAAGGCGAAAAACGCCAGGTGGTGGCCGACGTGGAGGAAGCCCTCGCGGGCGGCGCCGACCCCCTGCGCCTGATCAACGAGGTGCTCCTGGACGGCATGAGGGTGGTGGGCGAGCGCTTCGGCTCGGGCGAGATGCAGCTGCCCTTCGTGCTGGAAAGCGCCGAGGCCATGAAGGCAGCCATCGCCCGCATCGAGCCCGTGCTGCCCAAGGACGCCGCCACCACCAAGGGCCGCCTGCTGCTGGCCACCGTGCGCGGCGACGTCCACGACATCGGCAAGAACCTCGTGGACATCATCCTCAGCAACAACGGATTCGAGGTGAAGAACCTGGGCATCAAGCAGCCCATCGAGGACATCCTCAAGGCCCACGGCGAGTGGAAGTGCGACGCCATCGGCCTCTCGGGCCTCCTCGTGAAATCCACGGTGATCATGCGCGAGAACCTCCAGACCCTGGAGGAGCAGGGCCTCGACGTGCCCGTGATCCTCGGCGGCGCCGCCCTCACCCGCGCCTACGTGGAAAAGGACTGCCGCAAGGTCTACCGCGGCCCCGTCTTCTACGCCGAGGACGCCTTCGAGGGCCTGCGCCTCATGCAGCGCATCGCCGGCGGCGAGCCCCTCGTCTACGCCCCCGAGGTGGAGGAAGCGGACGCCATCCAGGTCCTCCACCGAGGCGACCGCGCCCTCCCCCTCACCATCGAGCGCCAGAGCTCCTGGGTTCGGCACAGCGAAGCCATTCCCGAATCCCCCTTTTGGGGCATTCGGGAGATGGAACCCAGCTTGCAGGATTTGTACGCCTACTTGGACGAATTCGTCGTCCTGCGCCAGCGCTGGGGCTACCAGCAGGGCACCCAAGACGAAGCCACCTTCGAGGCCGTGCTGCGCGACAAGGCCGAGCCCGAACTCTTGAAGTGGAAGGCTCGATTGGAATCCGAAGGCCTCATCGCCCCCAAGGTGCGCTACGGCTACTTCCCCGTGAACGCCGATGGCGACGACCTCGTCGTCTTCGATCCTTCCGATCCAGAGCGCGAACTCACCCGCATCACCCTCCCCCGGCAGCTCTCGGGCCGGCGCCTCTGCATCTCGGATTTCTTCGCGCCAATGAACGCCGGCCCGAGAGACGTGCTGGCCCTCCAACTGGTGACCCTCGGTTCCCGATCCGCCGAGTTCGCGCACGAACTCTACAAGGGCGACGCCTACAGCGACTACTACCACTTCCACGGCCTCGCCACGGAACTCACGGAAGCCGCCGCCGAGTGGCTCCACGCCCGCATCCGCCGGGAGCTCGCCATCCACGCCAAGGACGCCACCAACCTCCGCGTCCTCTTCAGCCAGGGCTACCAGGGCAGCCGCTACTCCTTCGGCTACCCCGCCTGCCCCGACCTCGAAGGCAACCGCTTCATCCAGCAGCTCCTCGACGGCGACGCCCTCGGCGTCCAACTCACCGAAAGCTGCCAGATGGACCCCGAATACTCCACCTCCGCCCTCGTCGCCTGGCACCCCCAGGCAAGGTACTTCTCGATCTAGTCAAAGCCCAACGCAGAGGCGCAGAGACACGGAGGCGCAGAGAAAAGCTCCTTCCAACTTGCCCCCTCTGCGCCTCTGCGCCTCCGCGCCTCTGCGTTTCGCTTTTCAACAGGAGCCCCCATGACCCCCACCCAAGACGTCCACCTCGACTCCAACGTGCCCGGCAATCCTGCCTACCACTTCACGATCCTGCCGCCGGGGTCGCCGGCCCAGGCGGGGTGGACGAAGCGGCCGGCCCTCGTGCCGGAGGCGCGGCCCGGCACGCAGTGCGTGCATGCGGGGGTGCAGCCGGATCCCGCCTACGGGGCCGTGATGCCGCCCATCTACCAGACGAGCACCTTCGCCTTTCGCGACGTCTGCACGAACGCAGGCTACGACTACACGCGCAGCGGCAACCCCACGCGGGCGGCGCTGGAGGAGGCCATCGCCCTGCTCGAGGGCGGCGAGGGCGCCACCTGCACGAGCACGGGCATGAGCGCCATCCTCGTGGCCCTGAACCTCCTGCCCCACGGCAGCCACCTGCTCTGCACGGTGGATTGCTACGGCGGCACCTTCCGCACCCTGGAACACGCCAAGGCCACCTATGGTTTGGAAGTGACCTACCTGGATTTGGCGGACCTCGACGCGGTGGCCGCCGCCTTCCAGGACAACACGCGCATGGTGTGGATCGAGACGCCCTCGAATCCCCTCCTGCGCCTCACGGATATCCGCGCCGTGGCCGCGCTCGCGAAGGCCAAGGGCGCCCTCACGGTGGTGGACAACACCTTCCTCAGCCCCCTCCTCCAACAGCCCCTCGGTTTCGGCGCGGACCTCGTCGTCCACTCCACGACGAAGTACCTCAACGGCCACAGCGACGTGGTGGGCGGCGCCGTCGTGGCCGCCAAGGGCCAGGTGGCCCTCACCCAGCGCATCCAATCCATGAACAACCTCCTGGGCACGAGCCAGAGCCCCCACGACTGCTTCCTCGTCCTCCGCGGCCTCAAGACGTTGCAGGTGCGCATGCGCGCCCACGAGGCGGGCGCCCAGCGCGTGGCCGGGTTCCTCGCCGCCCACCCCGCCGTGCGCACCGTCCACTACCCCGGCCTCCCCACCCACCCCCAGCACGCCCTCGCCCAGGCCCAGCAGAAGGGCTTCGGCGCCATGCTCAGCTTCGAACTCAAGGACGGCCGGCAGGAGTGCGTCGACCACCTCCTCACCACGCTGCGCTGGTTCACCCTCGCCGAGAGCCTCGGCGGCGTCGAAAGCCTCGTCGCCCACCCCGCCTCCATGACCCACGCCTCCATGACCCCCGAAGCCCGCAAGCGCGCGGGCATCACGGATAGCCTCATCCGGCTCTCCGTCGGCATCGAGGAAGCGGAAGATCTGCTGGCGGATCTGGCGCAAGCGCTGGAGGGGCTGCCGGGCTGAGAGGCATGGGGCCCTTTGAATGGGGTCCCTCCGAGGTCGAATCAAACGACTAACGCGAATAGCCCTTCGGGCCTCGCGAATGAACCCCACGGGGACGTTACAGGTCCTCCGGGCTTCGCCCCGCGCCACCCAGGTGGCGCGCCTGCGGGGCCGGGGCGGCGCCGGACTTCCAAGAATTGGGCCGCCGCCGCCCCGGCCTCGCAGGGGAGGACCGCCAAGTGCTTACGGCCGTCTTCGCGTACTTCGCGGGCCCGAAGGGCCATTCGCGTTCATTCGCGTTCCGCAGTTCGATGCCCG
>CAYWDR010000232.1:0-4801 GCA_964457075.1 uncultured Solibacteraceae bacterium | reverse complement strand
CGGAGGCCTCTTCCGGAGAGCCTGCTTTGTTCTGCGGTTTCTGCGTTCTTCTGCGTCTTCTGCGTCTGGCTTTTCTCCGCGTCCCTCCGCACCCCTCCGCGCCCTCCGCGTTCAGCTTTTCGCCGCCCTATTCGTAACGCAGGGCATCGATGACGTCGAGCTTTGCCGCCTTGATGGCCGGCAGGAAGCCGGCCGCGATGCCCACGACGCCGCTGAAGCCCAGGCCCAGGACGATGGCCCAGCTCTCCGTGACGGCGGGGACGTTCACGGCCTTCAGGATCAGGATGGCGCTCCAGGCGAGGCCCACGCCGATGAGGCCCCCGAAGATGGAGAGCACCATGGCCTCCACGAGGAACTGCAGCATGATGCTGCGCTGGGTGGCGCCCATGGCGCGGCGCACGCCGATCTCGCGGGTGCGCTCGGTGACGCTCACGAGCATGATATTGGAGATGCCGATGCCGCCCACGATGAGGCTGATGCTGGCGCTCACGGCGAGGAAGGTGGTGATGACGCTCGCCTGCTGATCCTGCATCTTCACCCAGTCATCCTGCTTGCGGATGGTGAAGGGATTGTCGTCGTTGCCGGAGACCTTCAGGCGCTGGCGGAGCAGCGCGGTGACTTCCGCTTCCGCCTGGTCGGATTTGCCGTCCAGGGCGCTCACCATGATTGATTGGATGCGGTCGCGACCCATGATCTTGCGCATGACGGTGGTGTAGGGGGCCACGATCACGTCGTCCTGGTCGCCCATCATGCTGGCGCCCTTCTTTTCCAGCACGCCCAGCACCTGGAAGGGCATCTTGCCGATGCGGATGGTCTGGCCCACGGGATCCTCCCCGTTGGGGAAGAGGTTCTCCTTCACCGTGTTGCCCAGCACGCAGACCTTGGCCTGGCTGCGTACCTCGGAATCGTTGAAGAAGCGGCCGGAGACGGTGTCCCACCCCTTGATGGTGAGGAACTCGGGGCCCGCGCCTTGGACGCTGCACTGGTAGTTGTTGTTCTGGAAGACGACGGGGCGGCCCGTGCGCACGGTGGGCGTGGCCGCCGTGACGCTCGTGCCCAGCTCACTTTGGATGGCGGCGGCGTCCTCCTCCCGCAGCACTTCCACGCTGCCCATGGCCATGGGGCCCATGGTCGAGCGGCTGCTGCCGCCGTTGAAGATGATGAGCATGTTGCTGCCCATGCTTTGGATGAGGGAGATGGAAGCGCGCTTCGAGCCTTCGCCGATGCCGATCATGGCGATGACGGAACCCACGCCGATGATGATGCCGAGCATCGTCAGGAAGGCGCGGGTCTTGTTCCGCGTGATGGCGAAGAGGGCGAGCTTGAGGAACTCGAGAATGGCCATCGGGATCCCCTTAGTTGCGCCGGCCGCCGCCGGGCATGCCCGGCCCGCCCGTGATGGGGGCCCCTGAGGCCTTCTTCGTGAGGTCCTCCACGCCCACGAGGATGGCGATCCCCTCATTGAGGCCCTCCCCGGAGACCTCCGTGAACTGGCCATCGCTGATGCCCGCCTTCACGGGGAGGGCCTTGGGCTTGCCGTTCTCCAGCACCCAGATCTTGTCCTCGCGCTTGGCGGCCATGCCGCGGGTCATCGCTCCGCCCATGCCCCCGCCCATGCCAGCGGTCCGGACCTGGCCCGCGCCCGCGGGCGCACTCCCACCCTGCGGACGGGTGGAGGCCTCGGCCTTCTTCGTGTCGTCCTTGGGGAGGAAGGCGGCGGGGTTGAAGCGCAGCGAGGCGTTGGGCACCTTCAGCACGTCCTTGCGCTGGTTGGTGACGATGGTGATATTGGCGGTCATGCCCGGGCGCAGGGCCAGATCGCCGGCGAAGACGGGCCCGCCCAGCAGGGCGGCGCCGCCGGGGGTGCGGGCGATCTCCAGGCGGCTCATGCCAGCGGGCGCCGTGGAGGGCTTCACCGTGGGGGCGGCGGCGGCCTTCATGGCCGCGCCGCGCTCCGCCATGCGTTCCTTGAAGCGCTTGAGGAAGGCCTCCTTGGTGGTGCCTTCGGGCAGGCGATCCTTCATGCGCTCCCAGGCCTGCTCGGGGTCCATGGGCCCACCGGCGGGGCGGCCGCCCTCGGAGCCGCCGCGATGCCGGCCCACGGAGGGCTCCGTCTTGGTCTCGGCCCGGGGGCCCGCCTTGGCCTCCGGCGCCTTGGGGGTTCCGTCCTCGCGGTTGAGGGCCTCGTTGGGCACTTCGATGACGACCTTGTAGGTGACGACGTTTTGATTGGTGATGGGCTCCAGCCGCACCTGGCTCACCATGGCGGCGAACTGGCGCTCCGGCAGGCTATCCACGGTGAAGAAGGCGCGCTGGCCCACCTTCACCTCGTCGATGTCCGCCTCGTCGATGGAGATCTCCACCTTCATCTTCGAGAGGTCCCGGGCGATCTGGAATAGGTTGGGGGTGCTGAAACTGGCCGCCACCGTCTGGCCCACGTCCGCCATGCGGGAGATGACGACGCCATCCACGGGGGCCGTGATATCGCAGTAGGCCCGGTTGGCCTTGGCCCGATCCAGGGCCGCCTTGGCGGTGGAGAGGCCGGCGGAGGCCGTCTTGAAGGCGACGACCTTCACATCCAGATCCTGCTCGGAAAGGAGCTGGGCCTTGGCCAGGCGCTGGGCCCGCTCCATCTGCCGCTTGGCATCCTCCAGGTTCGTGTCCGCCCGCTCCAGGGAGGCCTCCGCGTCCCGCAGCTGGGTATCGGCCAGGGTGGGATCGATTTGCGCGATGATCTGGCCCTTCTTCACCAGGCTGTTGTAGTCGGCATAGAGGGCGGAAATGACGCCGGACACCTGCGTGCCCACGGGCACCTGCACGAGGGGCGAAAGCGTGCCCGTGGCGCTGATGCGCTGGGTGAGGTTGCCCTTCTCCACCTTGCCCATGCGCCACTGGGGGCCCTTCTCCGAGGGCTTCGCCAGCCAATAGATGCCGCCGCCCACCACGATGGCGGCGGCCCCGCCCAGGATCCACGTCTTCTTCAGCATTCAAACCCTCATAGCCAACGGATCTAAGACCCTTGAGTGTCCCATGGGGTTGAAGGCAGGCCGGGTATTTGGGGCAGGCGGAGGCTGGGCGGGGGCGGAGGGCGGGCTGGGAGAGAAAAACGCTCGCGGGAGGCTCCGGCTCCAGGAGCATGGCGACTGGGAGGAACGCGTGAGCGTTCCGATAGCTGGAGGGGCGCGGAGGAGGCTGAGGTTCGCGGAGAAAAACCACCTTGCGGGTTTGATTTGCGAGGGATCTTTTCTCCGCGTCCCCCCGCGCTTTTCTCCGCGCCCCTCCGCGAGCGTTTTTCTTTAACCCGATCCCCTCAAAACACCCTGGGATCTATCGAAGCCCGAGCAGCCCCTGCACGGCGCGGAGGGCGAAGCCGTCCACGAGCACCGACTGCAGGAAGCCGCCCGCCACCACGAGGATGGCGCCCACGAGCACCGTGCCCCGCGCCATGGAGGCCTGGATCTCGGGGGCCTCGGCGGCCTCGCGGGCCTGGGCGGGCGTGGGGGCCTGGAGGAAGAGGGCCACCACGAAGCGGAGGTAGTAGCCCATGCTCACGAGGCTCGCCAGCACGCCCAGGATGGCCAGGTTCACGTGGCCCGTGACCACCAGTTCCTTGAAGATCATGTACTTGCCGTAGAAACCGCCGAGGGGCGGCACGCCGGCGAGGCTGAAGAGAATGAGCGCGGCGCAAAGGCCCATGAGGGGATGCTTCCAGCCCAGGCCCCGCAGATCCTCGTAGGTGTCCTTCTCGCCCACGAGCCCGAAGGCCGTGAAGAGGCCGAAGGCGCCCATGTTCATGGCCAGGTAGATCGCCAGGTAGAAGAGCATGCCGGAGAGGGCCGCGGGCGTGCCCGCCACGAGGCCCAGCACGAGGTAGCCCGCGTGGGAGATGGAGCTGTAGGCGAGCATGCGCTTGGCGCTCGTCTGGACGAGGGCCGTGAGGTTGGCCACCACGAGGGTGAGCACCGCCACGAGCGCGAACACGGCCTGCACCTTGGGCCCTAGGGCGAGGCCCCAGGCGCCCGTGCTCGGAAAGGCGCGGATAAGGGCGACGATGGCGACGCCCTTCGTGGCCACGGACATGAAGCCCGCGATGGGGTGCGGCGAGGCCACGTAGACGTCCGGCGTCCACTGGTGGAAGGGGGCGGCGCTCACCTTGAAGAGAAAGCCCACGATCAGGAGTCCGATGCCCGTGATGAAGAGGGGATCGGATAGGGGCGCGCCCGGGAGCGTGCGCATGAGCGCCAGATCCAGGGTGCCCGTGAGGCCGTATAGGATCACGATGCCCATGAGGAAGCAGGCCGCGGCCACGGCGCCGGTGATGAAGTATTTGAGGCCGCCTTCGGAGGAGGAGGTCCGGCTCCGCATCGTGGCCGTGAGGGCGTAGAGGGGCAGGCTGAACAGCTCCAGCCCCAGGAAGAGGACGAGCAGGTTCGTGGTGCTGGCGAACACCATCATCCCCGTGACGGAAAAGAGCAGGAGGCTCACCGTCTCGCCCTTCACCCAGCCCTCCTGGTGGAAGTGATCCCAGGACTGGAGCACGGTCAAGGCCGCGGCCACCACGATGAAGATGCCCGTGAACTGCGCGAGGTGGTCCTGGCGCAACTGCAGGTAGCTGGGCTGGGCGCCCTTGGCCCAGAGCTCCGTGAGGAAGGTGAAGGAGGCGCCGAGGGCGAAGAGGGCCACGGCATAGACGCCGGCGCGGATCCACTTCTGGACGCCCGCGTCCCGGTCCAATAGGGCGAGGGGGATCAGGGTGGCGGCCAGGGCCGGGAAGAGGATCGGCATCAGGGCCGCCCACTGG
>CAYWDR010000231.1:0-4831 GCA_964457075.1 uncultured Solibacteraceae bacterium | reverse complement strand
CGGGCAGCACGTCCAGGCAGCAGGTGAGGTAGACGTGATCCACGGTGGCGAGGAAAGCCTCCACGTCGGCCAAGGCGGTGGGCAGGTCCGCGGCCGTCATCTCCTCGTCCAACCGGAAGCGCACGCCCCAGGCCCGGGCGCGCTCAAAAAGAGCCTCCGTGTTGGCGAAGGGGCTGATGCCCAGCACGCAGTAGTTGAAGGGCCAATCTCGGCGGAAGCACTCCTCCGCGATCTGTCGGAAGGGCGTGCCGGAGGTGGCCTCCTCCGAGACCCGCAGATCGAAGTGCGCGTCCAGGTTCAGAATCCCGATTCTCGGCGCGGATTCCCGCGCCGAGAGGTGATTGGCTAGGCCGAGAAAAGCGCCCCACGCGATCTCGTGGCCCCCGCCGAGGCCCAGGGGCAGGAGCCCGAGATCCAGCACCTCCGTGATGCGGCGGGCGTAGGCGAGCTGGGCGCCTTCCAGATCCTCCCCTTCAAGACAGACGGTCCCGGCATCGAAAAGGTCGCGGCAGCGGCGCACGGGCAGGTTGGAGAGGGCGCGGCGCAGGGCCTCTGGCGCTTCGGCGGCGCCGGGGCGGCCCTGGTTGCGGCGCACACCCTCATCGCAGGCAAAGCCCACGATGGTCGCGCCCTGCGCGGCCATCGTAGGAAGGGGACGCACCACTTGGTGCCAGCGGAGGGCGAGGGCCCCCTCCGCTGCATCGATGCGGCCTTCCCAGGCTTCGAGGCCCGTGTCCAACCGGAGGGAATCCATCAGGGCAGCATGGGCATCTTGAGGCCCTTGGCCTTGGCCGTGGCCTGGGCGAGGGGGTAGCCCGCGTCGGCGTGGCGCATGACGCCCGTGCCGCAGTCGTTCCAGAGCACTCGCTCGAGCCGCTTCGCCGCCGCGTCGGTGCCATCGGCCACGATGACGACGCCGCTGTGCTGGCTGTAGCCCATGCCCACGCCGCCGCCGTGGTGGAGGCTCACCCAGGTGGCGCCGCCGGCGGTGTTGAGCATGGCGTTGAGCAGCGGCCAATCGGACACGGCATCCGTGCCATCCATCATCCCTTCCGTCTCGCGGTTGGGGCTGGCCACGGAGCCCGTGTCCAGGTGATCGCGGCCGATGACGATGGGGGCCTTCAGCTCGCCGTTCTTCACCATCTCGTTGAAGGCGAGGCCCGCGAGGTGGCGCTCGCCGAGGCCCAGCCAGCAGATGCGGGCGGGCAGGCCCTGGAAGGCGATGCGCTCGCCGGCCATGTCGAGCCAGCGGTGCACGTGCTTGTTGGCGGGGAAGAGCTCCTTGATCTTGGCGTCCGTCTTTTTGATGTCCTCGGGATCGCCCGACAGCGCCACCCAGCGGAAGGGGCCCTTGCCCTCACAGAAGAGGGGGCGGATGTAGGCGGGCACGAAACCGGGGAAGTCGAAGGCGTTCGCCACGCCGTTGTCCTTGGCCACCTGCCGGATGTTGTTGCCGTAGTCCACGGTGGGAATGCCCATGGCGTGGAAGTCGAGCATGGCCTGGACGTGTACGGCGCAGCTCGTTCCGGCTGCGGCCTTCAACTCGGCATGCTGCGTCTCGTCCAGCTGCGCGGCCTTCCATCGGTCCACGCTCCAGCCGATGGGCAGGTAGCCGTTGATGAGGTCGTGGGCGCTGGTCTGATCCGTGACGAGGTCGGGGCGCAGGCCGCCCTGCTTCGCGCGCCTCACCAGCTCCGGCAGCACTTCGGCGGCGTTGCCCAGGAGGGCGATGGAGATGGCTTCCTTCTTAGACGTGTGTTCCTTGATCAACTCGATCGCGTGATCCAGATCCTTCGCCTGCTTGTCCACGTAGCGGGTGCGGAGGCGGAAGTCGATGGAGCTCTGCTGACACTCGATGTTCAGGCTCACGGCCCCAGCGAAGGTGGCGGCCAGGGGCTGGGCGCCGCCCATGCCGCCCAGGCCCGCCGTGAGGATCCACTTGCCGGCGAGGTCGCCGCCGTAGTGCTTGCGGCCCGCTTCCGCGAAGGTCTCGTAGGTGCCCTGCACGATGCCCTGGGTGCCGATGTAGATCCAGCTGCCGGCCGTCATCTGGCCGTACATGAAGAGGCCCTTCCGGTCGAGCTCGTGGAAGTGCTCCCACGTCGCCCACTTCGGCACGAGGTTGGAGTTGGCGAGCAGCACGCGCGGGCTATCGGGCGTGCTCTTCCACACACCCACGGGCTTGCCGGATTGGATGAGAAGGGTCTCGTCCTCGTTCAGCTCGCGCAGGGAGGCGAGGATCTGATCGAAGCAGGCCCAGTTCCGGGCGGCGCGGCCGATGCCGCCGTAGACCACGAGGCTCTTGGGGTTCTCGGCGACCTCGGGATCCAGATTGTTCTGGATCATCCGGTAGGCGGCTTCCGTGAGCCAGTTCTTGCAGCTGAGCTGGCTGCCCCGGGGGGCGCGGATCACGCGGGTCTCGTCGCGGCGGGGGTCGATACGTGTTTCTGCCAGGGCCATGGGTGCCTCCCAAACAAGTTGATCATACCTGTCTATACAGGCTCGCGCACCCATGGGATCATGGGCGAATGTTGAAACTCGACGGATCCACCCTCAGCGCCAAACGCCTCTCCGCCATCGCGGTCGGCGAGCCGGTGTCCCTGGACGAGTCGGCCCTGGCCGCCGTCACGGCGAACCGGGGCGTCATCGACCGCATCCTCGCCGAGGGCCGCACCGTCTATGGCATCAACACGGGCTTCGGCCAGTTCGCCACCGTCGTCATCCCGCCCGATCAGCTCCGCCAGCTCCAGCTCAATCTCATTCGCAGCCACGCGGCGGGCGTGGGCGAACCCCTCACGAAGCCCCAGACCCGGGCCCTCATGGCCGCCCGCATCAACTGCCTGCTCAAGGCCCACAGCGGCATCCGCGTCGAACCCATCCAGCTGCTCATGAACTGCCTGAATCTGGGCGTGCTGCCCGTGATCCCCAGCCAGGGCAGCGTGGGTGCCAGCGGCGATCTGGCCCCCTTGGCCCACATGGCCCTGCTCCTCGTGGGTGAAGGGCTCGCCTGGGGAGGCTCCGACTCCGAGAGCGAAGCGAGCGGGAGCACGCAACAGGCGTTGCGTGCGTCAGGCGGAGGGGAAAAGCACATCCCCGGCGGCGAGGCCCTGGCCAAGGCGGGCCTGAGGCCCATCACCCTGGAAGCCAAGGAGGGCCTCGCCCTCATCAACGGCACCCAGCTCATCACGTCCCTGGGGAACCTGGCCCTTCACAAGCTGCAGACCCTGATGGGTCTTTCGGAAGAGATCGCGGCCCTGAGCCTCGAAGCCCTGCAGGGCACCCGCGCCGCCTTCGATCCCCGCATCCACGCCGCGCGCCCCCACCCCGGCCAGATCGCCGTGGCGGAACGCATGCGCGAGCTGCTGGGCGAGACGAGCGAGATCGCCGAGAGCCACAAGGATTGCAACCGCGTGCAGGATGCCTACAGCCTCCGCTGCATCCCCCAGGTGCACGGCGTGGGCCGCGACGCCCTCCGCTTCGCCGGCGACATCCTCGAGCGCGAGCTGAACAGCGCCACGGACAACCCCATGATCTTCACGGACACGGAGGAGAGCCGCAGCGGCGGCAACTTCCACGGCCAGTACCCGGCCTTCGCCTGCGACGTGCTCTGCATCGCCGTGGCCGACCTCGCCTCCATCAGCGAGCGCCGCCAGGAGCGCCTCGTGAACCCTGCCTACTCCGACTTGCCCGCCTTCCTCACCCAGCAGGGCGGCCTGGAATCCGGCTTCATGATGGCCCACGTCACGTCCGCCGCCCTCGTCAGCGAACTCAAGGGCCTCGCCCATCCCGCCTGCGTGGACACCATCCCCACCAGCGCCGGCAAGGAGGACCACGTGAGCATGGGCCCCATCGCCGCCCGGAAGCTCCTGCGCGCCGTGGACGCCTTCGAGCAGGTGCTCGCCATCGAGGCCCGCATGGCCTTGGAGGGCATCCGCATCCTGGGCAAGGCTCCCGCCGCGAGACTCCAGCCTCTCATGGATCGCCTCGCCGCCGCCTGCGCCCCCTGGGCGGATCGCGCCATGTACGTGGAGATCGAGGCCACCACGGAAGCGTTGAGGGCTCACACGGGACGCTGATCGAGCCTGGATAAAGGGGATGGATGGGATGACTGCGCGCCGGTTTGGCCACTGCCTTGGCCACAGGGGCGACTATCCTGGAAGCCAACGCGCACCCAACCGACCACCGGAGGATCTCGTCATGAGCCTTCCCCAGCCGAAACATCCCAGCTACACCCTCGAAGACTGGAAGGGCTGGGATGGCCGATGGGAACTCATCCATGGCGTGGCCTATGACATGACCCCCTCTCCGGGCACGAAGCATCAGGAGATCTCCAATAAGTTGGGGTTCTCGATTGAGACGGCTCTCCGCGAAGGCAGACAAAAAACCGGCCAGGGCGACTGCAAGCTCTTTCACGCCCCCACCGATGTCTTCCTGGAAGCCGGAGTCTTCATCCCGGATCTGCTCGTGGTCTGCGACCCCGCCAAGATCAGCCCCCGCGGCATCGAAGGCCCTCCCGATCTCGTGGTGGAGATCCTGAGCCCGAGCACAGCCAGCAAGGACGTCACCCGGAAAAGGTGGGCCTATGAAGCGGCCGGCATCCCCGAATACCTCATCGTGGACCCCGATGACGAAGTCGCCGTCCTCCTCCGCCTCGAAGGGGGCCGCTACCAGGAAGCCCAGCGCGTGGAATGGGGCACCGTGGTCGCCCTGCTCGGTGGCTGGGTGAGCATCACGGTGGCGTGAGGGGCGAAGCAGGTGGAGTGTTTATGGCTCCGAACCGTGGGAGAGGCGTGCAACCTGATATTTACCCGGTTTAGGGCTGGCTACCCTT
>CAYWDR010000230.1:0-4833 GCA_964457075.1 uncultured Solibacteraceae bacterium | reverse complement strand
TCCCGCCCAGGCCCCCAATCCCAGCCTGGCCGGCAAGACCATCACCTACACGATCGGCGTGAAGGAGATCCACACCCGCGTGCTGCCCGAGCTAAGCGACGACCTCGCCAAGGATCTGGGGCAGTTCCAGACGCTGGCCGAACTCAAGGAAGGCGTGAAGAAGGATTTGGAGGAGGCCTCCGAGCGCGATGGCGTGGCCCGCGTGCAGACCGTCATCCTCGACCAGCTCCTCGACACCGCCAAGTTCGAGGCCCCCCGCAGCATGGTGGGGCTGCAGCTCGACGACTACTGCCAGGAATTCGCCCGGAACGTCCAGCAGCAGGGCGTGGACCCCCGCCGCGTGAACTGGAGCGCCTACCGCCAGCACCGCCTGCGCGACGCCGAGCGCGCCGTGCGCAGCGGCTACCTCCTCCAGGCCATCGGCAACGCCGAGGATATCCAGGTGACGGACGAAGAAATCGACGCCGACGTCCGCGCCTTCATGGAAGAGAACAAGGTGCAGGAGCCCTTCGCGGCCTTCAAGGCGAACCTCGAGCAGCGCGGCGCCACCACGGAGATCAAGGGCCGCATCCGCACGGACAAGATCTTCGAGCGTCTCCTCAGCAGCGCCACCGTCACCGAGGAGCTCCTGGACAAGGATGCCTTCATGAAGGTCGTCGAGCTGGAGCGCAAGCGCGACGCCGGCGAGGCCATCGAGCGCTTCGACGCCGGCGGTCTCGAAGCTGGGGTTGGCGGCGACGAGCTGGCCGAGCAGGAGGGCGGCGCTCCCGCCCACCACCACGAGCACGTCCACGGCCCCGACTGCGACCACGGCCACGGCCACGAACACGAACACGAACACGAGGAAAAGCCTAAGAAGACGGCCAAGAAGGCCGCCCCTAAGAAGGACGAGGGTGAAGAGAAGCCCAAGAAGGCCGCTTCGAAGAAAAAGGCTGAGTAGGTCTAGGTTAAGCAAATGAAATGCGGGGCGCCTCAGGTGCCCCGCATTTCATTTGGGACTGCGTGGCCGGGGAACTGAACACGCAGAGGTGAGCAGAGAAAAGCCCGAGGTGAGCAGAGGGGCGCCGCCCGGGAAAGCAGATCCAGCGAAGCTGGACCTGAGGCCGAAGGCCTGGATGGCTCCATCCGATCCCTGGGCCCTTCTTGGCTTTTCTCTGCTCACCTCTGATTCCTCTGCTCACCTCTGCGTGTTCAGTTGAACCCCTTGCTATGCTGAACTCATCAAGAGGTCCCCATGGCCACCGGCTACTATCCCCCCATCGTCATCGAGCAGACGCCCCGCGGGGAGCGCAGCTACGACATCTACAGCCGCCTGTTGAAGGACAACATCATCTTCCTCGGCACAGCCATCGACGATAGCGTGGCGAACGCCATCGTGGCCCAGCTGCTCTTCCTGGAGAGCGAAGACCCCGACAAGGACATTCAGATCTACATCAACTCCCCCGGCGGCAGCGTCACGGCGGGCCTCGCCATCTACGACACCATGCAGTTCGTGAAGAACGACATCGTCACCTACTGCCTGGGCCAGGCCGCTTCCATGGGCGCCCACCTCCTCGCCGCGGGTACCTCCGGCAAGCGCTTCGCCCTGCCCAACAGCCGCATCATGATCCACCAGCCTTCGGGCGGCGCCCAGGGCCAGGTGACGGATATCGAGATCACCTACAAGGAGATCCAGCGCCTCAAGGACAACCTCGCCGAGGCCTTCTCCAAGCATACGAAGCAGCCCATCAAGAAGGTCCAGAAGGACATGGACCGCGACTTCTTCATGAGCAGCCAGGAGGCGCTGGAGTACGGGATCATCGATAAGGTGCTCACGGAACGGCCGTAACTGAAATTTGAACCACCAAGACACCAAGGGCACCAAGAAAAGCCCTGATAAATAATTCCTTCGTTCCTTGGTGTTCTTGGTGTCTTGGTGGTGAATTCATCCAATGAGTGACTTGGATCTCTGTCGAATCGAGGCCGCCCATCGTCGGGCGGCCTTCCTGGATCTGGAGGAGGGGACCCTCCGCCTGGAGGTCCACGAGCCCGCCCTTCATCTGGCCAAGGTTCTGCGGGACAAAGGGTTTGATGCCGAGGCCGCAGGAGCGTTCACGATCGCCATCCGAGCCGAGGATTGGGAAGCGTTTTGGGCCCAGGCGGGCCCCCTCTTCGACTGCGGCTGCTGATGACCGTCCTGGATGAAATCCGCGCCCTGGAGGCGCAGCTGGAGCGCCCCGCCCTCGTGCGCGCGGGCCTCGATGCCCTGCGGGACCGCTATCGCCGCGAGCCTGCCGCCTTTGGTGCCGAGGACATCAACCGCCTGAAGGCCTTGGGCCGCAGCCTCGCCTCCGCCCCGGAGCCCGAAGCCCGAAGCCCGAAGCCCGCGGCGCTACGCGACGCATTAAAGGCCCACTTCGGCTTCGAGTCCTTCCGCCCCAACCAGGAGTCCATCATCCGGGGCGTGCTGGCCGGGCGCGACACCCTGGCCGTGCTGCCCACGGGCGGCGGCAAGAGCCTCACGTACCAGCTGCCCGCCAAGCTGCTCGGCGGTCTCAGCCTCGTCGTCTCCCCCCTCATCGCCCTCATGAAGGATCAGGTGGATGGCCTCGCCGACACGGGTCTGCGGGCCACCTACCTCAACTCCAGCCTCGACGCCGAGGAACGCCGCACCCGCCTGCGGGCCGTGAAGGCGGGCGGGGTGGATCTCCTCTACGCCGCGCCCGAGGGCCTGGAACTCTACCTGGGTGAAGTGCTTCAGGACTGCGACGTGCGCCTCATCGCCGTGGACGAGGCCCACTGCATCAGCCAGTGGGGCCATGACTTCCGCCCCAGCTACCGGAACTTGGCGGGACTCAAGGCGCGCTTTCCCAAGGTGCCCGTCCTCGCCCTCACGGCCACGGCGGCGCCCGCCGTGCAGGACGATATCGTGGCCCAGCTATCCATGCGGGATCCCTTGCGCGTGACGGGCTCCGCCTTCCGCTCCAACCTCCGCCTTGCCACCGTGAAGAAGGGCGATGGCCCCGGCGTGCGGGAGCAGATCCTCCGCCTCGTGCGGGCCCGCCACGGCCTGAGCGGCATCGTCTACGCCCAAAGCCGCAAGAGCGTGGAGTCCACCGCGAGCTACCTGCGCGAGCACGGCGTGAAGGCCGAGGCCTACCACGCGGGGCTCGACGCCGCCGAGCGCGCCCGCGTACAAGAGGCCTTCCGCAAGGATGACTGCGACGTGGTGGTGGCCACCATCGCCTTCGGAATGGGCATCGACAAGCCCGATATCCGTTTCGTCCTCCACCGGGACCTGCCCAAGAGCCTCGAAGGCTACGCCCAGGAGGTGGGCCGCGCGGGCCGCGACGGCGAACCCAGCGACTGCGTGCTCTTCTACTCCTGGGCCGACGTCATGAGCCTCGACCGCATGCTGGAGGACTCCGACGCCGGCATGGCCGCCACGCAAAAGGCCCAGGTGCGGGCCATGTACGACTTCGCCGATGGCTTCCGCTGCCGCCACCAGGCCCTGCTCTCCCACCTCGGCGAGCGCATGCCCGCCTGCGGCACCGCCTGCGACGCCTGCAGCGGCTACGACCCCATCGCCGCGTCGCCCAAGGTGGCCAAGAAGAAGGCCGCCGTGCCCCTGCCCGAGCGCGCGCCGGAGTCCGAGGACGCCGATGGCGACGAGGCCCTCTTCCAGGCCCTGCGCGCTTTGCGGAAGCAGCTCGCCGACGCCAAGGGGCTGCCCCCCTACGTCGTCTTCAGCGACGCGACGCTGCGGCTCATGGCCCGGCACCGGCCCGAGTCGGATGAGCACTTCCTGGCCTTGAGCGGGGTGGGGCCGAAGAAGCTCACGCAGTATGGGGATGTGTTCCTGGGGGAGATCCGGAAGCATTCGGGGTGAAAGGCTGAACGCGGAGTTCGCGGAGGGGCGCGGAGAACGCGGAGAAAAGCGACGAAAAAGCAGGAACGCAGAAGACGCGGAAGGACGCAGAAACCGCAGAATAATGCAGGACTCCCGGGAGAAGGCCTCCTGGCGCTTCGCGCCAAGGTCCGCGTAGGCGGACCTTGAATCGGGCCGGGGCCCGGGGCGGCCCTCGAAGGCCGTCAGGGGCCCCGGCCCGATTCAGGAGGCCGGAGGACCGCATGGGTCGAACCCCATTCTGCGGTTTCTGCGTTTTTCTGCGTCTTCTGCGTCTTGCCTTTCTTCCCTTCTTTCTTCCCTTCTCCAGCTTTTCTCCGCGCCCTCCGCGCCCCTCCGCGACCTCCGCGTTCAGCCCGCTTTCCGCCTAGAATCATCCAATGTCGAAGTTGGAACTCATCGCCCTCGACGGCCCCTCGGGCGCCGGCAAATCCACCACCGCCCGCCGTGTCGCGGAGGCCCTGGGCTGGGACTACCTGGATACCGGCGCCATGTACCGCACCGTGGCCCTCGCCCTTCAGCGGGCGGGACTTTCCCTCGGAGATCCCAAGGTCGCAGAGGTGGCAGGCAAGGCTCAGCTGGAACAGCGAGGCCCAAAGAACTTCCTGAATGGCGAGGACGTGAGCGAAGCCATCCGCACGCCGGAGATCACGAAGTTCGTGAGCCCCATGAGCGCCGACCCCGCCATCCGGGACGTGCTCGTGGCCCAGCAGCGCAAGCTCGGCGAGCGGGGCCGATGGGTGGTGGATGGCCGTGATATCGGCACCATCGTCTTCCCCAACGCCTGCTGCAAGGTGTACCTCATCGCCACCGTGGAGGCCCGGGCCTCGCGCCGGTGGAGGGAACTGGAGGCCAAGGGATCCAAGCTCCCCCTCGCCGAGGTGCAGGCGGACCTCGCCCAGCGGGATCACCAGGCCAGCACCCGCGCCGTGGCGCCCCTGCGCAAG
>CAYWDR010000229.1:0-4873 GCA_964457075.1 uncultured Solibacteraceae bacterium | reverse complement strand
CCGGACATTGAGGCCTCGGGGTTCCAGTTTAGCTTGGTCGCACCCTAAACGGCCGGGCGCCCTGGCGGGCGCCCGGCCGTTTAGCGATGAAAAACTGACCTACCGCTTCAGATTCAGCGTTTCCTGCAACAGCTCGTCCGTCGTCGTCACGATGCGGCCGTTGGCCTGGTAGCCGCGCTGGCTGAGGATGAGCTTGGTGAACTCGCTGGCCACGTCCACGTTGGCAAGCTCCAGGTTGGCGCCCAGCACGCCGCCGCGGCCGCCGCTATTGGCCACGCCGATGGTGGGGCTGCCGGAGGCGAGGCTCTGGCTCCACTGGTTATTGCCCTGCTGGATGAGGCCGTTGTTGTTATTGAAGGTGGCGAGGGCCACCTGGGCGAGGGGGATCACTTGGCCGTTGGTGAAGGAGCCCGTGACGACGCCGTTCTGGTCCACCGTGAGATCCCTCAAGGTGCCGGCGCCGTAGCCGTCCTGGAAGCTGCTGCTGGTGCCGCTGGGGGCGCTGAACTGGGTGATGTTGGAGCTGTTATCCGAGTTGATGAGGTTCACCGTGATGGTGCTGGGACTGGTGCCGTTGCCCCAGTTGATGTTGAGGATGGGATCCGCCGTGAAGGTGTTTCCGAGGCCATTGACGTCCAACACGGTTCCCGAGGCGGAAAAGGAGATGGTGCCCGTGCCCGAGGCGGCCACGGGGTTCGTCTGGGTGATGGTGGCCCCTACCGGGCCTGAAACGGCGTATGACCACGTGTTAACGCCCGTCTTGGTGTAGGTGACGATGAGGTTCTGGGCGTTGCCCTGGGAATCGTAGACCTGGATGGGCGTCGTGAGCACGGAGGACAGGCCCACCGCCGCGGCGGCGTCGAGGTTCACGCCCAGGCGGATGTTTTGAGTGGCGAAGGCGCTGGAGGTGGTGCCCGTGGTGATCTGGAGGGGCGCGATGGCCGTGCTCGTGTTGACGAGGCCCGTGACGGGGTCGCGGCCCCAGCCCATCACGTTGGCGCCGTTGGCGGCGACGAGGAAACCGTTGTTGTTGCGGTTGAAGTTGCCGGCGCGGGTGAAGGTCTGGCCGCCGCCCACGGGCTGCAGCACGAAGAAGCCCGCCCCCTGCACGGCCATGTCGAGCGCGTTGCCCGTGGATTGGAAGCTGCTCTGGCTGAAGTCCTGGGCGACGCTGTTGATCTGCACGCCCAGGCCGAACTGGATGGGGTTGCCGTTGCCTTGCGTGGAGACGCCGCCGAGGCTCGTGCTGAAGATATCCCTGAACGTCGTCGAGCTCCCCTTGTACCCCACCGTGTTGAGGTTCGAGAGGTTGTTGCCGATCACGTTCAGCGCGTTCGCATTGGTGGCCAGCCCGCTGAGGCCGGAGTAGAAGGCGGAGAAGAGGGACATGGTGGGCTCCTTTTGAGGCTGGAGACTGGAGTGGGAACGCTTTTCACAGTTCGCGGATCACGCGCAGCGTGATCCGCGAAGGGGCTACGCCGTAACTTCGAGGACATCCGCAAGCAAGAAGCTAACGGCCCCCGACTGGAGGAGGATCTGGCCGTTGGCGAAGCTCACGGCATCCACTTTCATGAGGAAGGCGGTGGCGAATTCCACGGCCTTGCCGGTGCTGGGATCCTTCGTGGTGACGGTGACGCTGTAGGTGCCATCCGGAAGCTTATTGCCCGCGGAATCGGTGCCATCCCAGGCGATGTCGTGCATCCCCTTCGCCAGCAGCCCTTGGTCGAGGACGGCGACCACCTGGCCCGCGGCGTCCTTCACCGTGAGCGACACGTTCGCGTCGCCGGCGAGGTTGAGGGCCATGCTGGATTTGCCATCCTGAAGGGCGAATCCCGAACCCACCACCTTCACCGTGCGGCCCACCATCGCGGCCGCCTGGAACTGGGCGAGGCCGTTGTTCTGGCCCTGGATGCCGGAGAGCAGGGTGTTCGTCTTGGTCGCCTGCTCCAAGCTGCTGAAGGCCGTGAGCTGCTGCACCATCGCGTTGGGATCCTGGCCCTGGCCCGTGGGGTCCTGGTTCTGGAGTTGGGCCACGAGCAGCTTGAGGAAGCCATCTTGATCGATCTCGTTCCGGCCTGCGGCCTTTTGGGTGCCCGGTAGCTGGCTGCTGGGATCGACGGCGCTGAGGGTGGTGACGCTCATGGGGTGCTCCTGCGGAAGAGGGAGTACATGCCTCGTGCCAATCAGGCGTAGAACTCGATGCGGCGCGGGTTCGCGGAGGAAGGTCCGCCCAGGGAGGGCGCTTCCTGCCGGGCCGGGCGGAGGGTGGGGTCTTCTTTGGGGCCGGCGGCGATGGGGGAATGCTGGGGTTCGGGGGCCTGGCGGGAGGCTTGGCCGCCCTGCTGCAGATCGAAGCTGCCCAGCTGGAGGCCCGACTGCTTGAGGGCCAGCTCCAGGGCGGCGCGGCCTTCCTGCAGGGCCTGCATCGCCGCGGGTTCCTGGACCCACACCTTGGCGTGGACCTGGCCCTGCTCCACCTTCAGCTCGATGGAGACCTTGCCCAGGCTTTCGGGATGCAGCTGCAGGCGGGCTTCGGGCACGGGGCCCTTGATCATCCAGCGCAGCGTGCCCTCCACCTGGTTCACCACCGGCGAGGCGGCGGGTTTCGCCACGGCGCTTTGGGCGGCGGGAGCCAGGGTGGGCGAGGCGGCGGCCACGTCGCGGGCGAGCCCTGGCGGAGGCTGAAGCTTGGGGCCGTCGGCCTTGGGAGCCTCCGCGCGGGAGGGCTCCGCTTTCGGGGCGGCCGTTTCCAAGGTGAAGGGCTTCGCGGGTTCGGGAACCCGGGCGCCTTCCACGTTCGCGAGCTTCCCGGAAGGGGCCACAAGGCGAGGCGTCTCAGCCTCGGACTGGGCCTGGGAACGATCGCCAAGCCCTTGCCCGGCTGACTGGGATCCCGCCATGGAGGCTCCACTGGGAAGGGCCGGGGCCGAGGGGGAAACCGCGAGGGGGGCCTCGCCGGAGGTTGCCTTGAGGGGCGGGGCCTTGGGAGCGGCCCCTTCGACGGCAAGTGCCACCACCGATCGGAGGTGGGTCGGCGGAGGCGCTATCTCGGCTTCGGGGGCCATGATCGCCCCTGGTTCCGCAGGGGAGGGGGGCGTGGCGGGAGCAGGGCTGGCGCTGTCCACCTTCAAAGGCAGTAGCTCGGCGGCCCCGGGGAGGGGCGCTTGGGAAGTGGGTGGGGTGGCTGGGGGGGTCCCGGCCTGGGTGGCCGGGGCGGGAAGGATGGGCTGGGTCGAAGGCGAGGCCGGGGCCGTGGGCGTGAACTCGGCCCCCGGGGGTACCTTCGGGGTCGGGGCGGGCTCCGGCGCGGGTTTGGCCGTGATGGGGGCCGCCGTTTGAGCGGCAACCCCCTCGAAGGGAGCCACCTCCGTCCGAGCCGCCGGGGCGACCGGGGGGGGCGCCGGCGGAAGGGCAGCTGCCTGGGCCATGGGGGGGACCGGCGACGCGGGGGGGGCCGCTTGGGCCAAGCCCGCGAGGGGCTCGGCGATGGGAACCATGGGCGTGGGTAGGAGGACCGGAAGGGGGACCGCCACGGCGGGCTTTTCGACCGGGGCCGGGGCCGGGGTTTCCGAGCCGCCCTCGCGGGTTCCGGTGGCCTTTGGATCGGGGATGGCCTCGGGCCTATCGAGGCCCTTCGGGGCGGGCCGCTCGGCCTCGGCCCGGGTGGTTTCGGCCCGTGGGGTGGCGTCGGGGTTCTCGGATGGCGCCGCGGCCTCGCGGACCGGGGGGGGCTCCCCAGAAGGACGCGCGCGTTCTCCGGAATCGGGGGGCGGGGCAGGGGCGGCCTGGAAGGGCAGAAGGGAGGCCATCACGGCGCCGAAACGGCCGTCCTGGGGATCCGGGCCCTCCTCCCGGCGGGGGGCGGGGGCCTTCGGGGATGTCACCGGCAAGGCTTGCATGGGTACCTCGGCTGGACCCTTTCATGGGCCAGCCTCGTGCCGATGCGTCGGGTTAATTTGGCCGGGTTAGGGTGTCCCGGGGGTGGCCTCGGTCTTCTTGCTGAGCCCGACCTTCTCGCTCACGCGGCCCGCCAACGGGGCATCCAGGATGGCGAGCGCGTCCATGAGCTTGGCGGCCTTCTTGGGCGCCATCCCGCCCAGGAGGGCCACGGCCACGTCCAGGTTCCGGTTGGCCAGCTCCTTCAGGGCGGCGGCGCCGGGGGTGGGGTCCATGGCCGCATAGGTGTTGATGAGCTGGGGATCGATGGGCTTGCGGGTGCGCAGATCCTCCAGCTTCTTGATTTCGTCGAGGAGGACCTTCTCCTTGGCCAGCAGCTCGTTGCGCTGCTGATCCAGGGTGGCCTGCAGCGCGTAGAGCCGCTGTTCCAGCTCGCGCAGTTCCTGCTCCTTCTGGGCCAGCTGCTTTTCCTTGGCCTGGAGCGTCTGGGCCAGCTCCGCCACCTTCACCCCCGCCGCGGCCGGGGCCTTGGCGCCCTCCTGCGCATCCTGGGCGGAGAGCCAGATCACGCCGGCGCTCAGGGCGATCGGTAGCGCGACCCAGGCGAGCATCTTGGGGTTCATGGGGACCTCGTAACGGTTCAAGGATGCGTCAATGAAGCGACGCGCGCAGGGAGGGAGCAAAAGGGGGGCCGGAACTGGAATGTGAATAACGCGAAGAAGGGCGCGAAGGGGGAGCTATTCATGGCGACACCACTAATGCCGCATACGTCCGGCTCCCGAAGTGGCTTGCGGATGTGGATTCAGGAACGTCAAAGGGAGGGCAACGACGTGGGCTGAAGGTTTTTATCGGCGTCCATCAGCGTTCATCATTGTTCATTTCCTTTTATTGCACGAATTTGAGAAAAAATGGGCAATGATGGACGCTGAGTGCGCCAGGCCAAGCCTGGGCGGGGGGGAAGGATGAGCTAATCAGA
>CAYWDR010000228.1:0-4909 GCA_964457075.1 uncultured Solibacteraceae bacterium | reverse complement strand
TCCATGCTCACGACCTCGGAAGCCATCCGGGGTGCCCAGGCCAAGGCGCGCTTCTATCTCTCCTTCGAGGGACAGGCGGCCATTCCGTCGGGGACGTTGATCCAGGTGGATGTACTCGAAAGCTACGCCCTGCTGGATTCGGCCCTTATCGAGCCGGAGGGGTTCACCCAGGATGCCGTGGCCTCCCGCTGGAAACTCGGCGTGGATCTTGAGGGCGCGCCCACACTCAAGGCCGCCCAGGATCTCGGGCTGGAGCTTCCCCTTCGCATGAGCCGCGCCTTCCAGGAGAACGAACTGGTAGAGGGGCGCATCTCCGTGGGCTTCTACCACGATGGCGTGCAGTTGAGCCAGGTGGGCTCGGGTCTGCTCGATGCCTCGGGCGGAACCCTCGCCCGGGATGGCATCCGAGTGACAGTGGTTCCCAACGCCCTGGCGGGCACGGCCCTTCTCCGCCTCGGCGCCGATGCAGGTGATCCGGCCCTCCTCTGGCCCGAGCTGGCGGGGAAGGGGGCCCTGTTGAAGTCCTTCTCCTTGGATGTCGTGGGGACCCTCACGCAAGGGTTCAACCTCCGCTTCGATGACTTTGGCGTTCCCACCGGCGACATCACGCCCCTGCTGATCCAGCGCCGCGCCGTGCAGGGTTCCCTCGTGGCCGTGGCCGTGGGCGAACTCGCTCCGGATCAGGGCGGTTGGACCCTGCGCCTTCCCGAGGGCGCGGGCCCCCTCCTCGAAGGCGGGTCCTTCGGCGTGCTGCTCCCCTCCCGGCCCTGGGCCTGGATCAGCGGAACGGCCCTCGTGCCTTCCTCCGCCGCCGCGCCCCTGATCCAACGATTGGGGGCCAAGGCCAAGCTGGCCCCGCTGAAGCAGGCCTCCGCGATGGGCGGGGAATCGGATACGGCCGTGGCCGACGCCCTGGTGGAGGCTGGATTCCTGTCTGCCGTCTCGGGCCCCGGCGGCGCCTTCGCCGTCCCGGCCTTCCTACCGGAACCCGGTGGCACGGCGGCCCTGAGCGGTGAACGGCGGGACTTGGGCCTGCGCGGGACCCTGGCTTCGCCCGTGCCCGCCCGAGGGCAGACCCTTCGCCTGGCCACCATGCCCTTCCGCCTTCTTGCGGTGCTGCCCGCCGAGGGCGCGGAGGTTTCCGGGGGCGCGGTGGTGCAGATCCTCAGCACGACGGCCATGGATCCCGCGGCCCTCGAAGGGGTGCGGCTCTATGTCGAATTGCCCGCGGCCTCCGGGCTCGCGGGGAAGCCCGCTCCGCCCCAGGCCGCCGCCCGCCCCAAATCCGCCCGCGCCTCCAAGGCGGCCCAGGGCCGTGCGAACGCCCAGCCGTCCGCGCCCGGGTCCGCCAAGGGCCGGCCGAAGGCGCGCCGCGCGGCGCCCAAGGGCGCCCTCCTGCTCCAATCCCCCGTTCCCGATCGCCGGGAGATCCCCCTGCGCCGCAGCCTTAGCCTCGATGGCCGCACCCTGCTCGCGGCGCCCATGGAGCCCTTGGGCGAAGGGGCCAGCTGCGTCCTCCAGGTGGAGGGTCTGCGGAGCCTCGCCGGGGAAGGGGCCCCGCCCCTGACGCGGCGCTTCCACACGGCCAAGCGGGAGGTGGGCGAAGTCGATTTCTCCCGCATCCGCCTCACCTACCCCGACGAGAACCTCAACGTCACCGCGACGATCCCTGAAGGGTCCGTGCCCCCGTGGTCCATCGTGAGCCTCGAAGCCACGGAGATGGGCGCCACGGGGCAGGGCGTCATGCGCCCCGCCGGGGATCTCGTGTTCCCGATGAAGGCCTCGCTGGGCGAGCGCATCCTCGTCACGGTCCAACTGCGGGACGGCCGCACCGCGAGCGCCCGCATCGGCCGCTACGTCTCCGACGACGGCCGCACGATGGTGGGCGTGGACGGCGGCCGCGTGGAGGGGCCCGGGGGGCTCGCCATCGTGGTGCCGGAGGGGGCCCTCGCGGGCGCGGTGGAATTGCGGGTGGAGCCCATGGCCGCGGCCCCGGCCGTGGCGGAAGGCACCACCTCGGAGATCGAACGCATCCTCCCAGGTCTTACGATCCGGTCCGAGGGGCCCGTGGACTTCCGGAAGCCGCCCAGGCTGGAACTGCCCCGCACGGCCCTGCCGGAAGGGCTGCGCACGGCCTCGGATCCGGTTAATGACTTCGGCAACGGGCCCATCGCCCTGTTCCGCACGGAGCGGCGGATCCTGCCCGATGGGACGGAGGACGAGTTCCACGTTCTGTTCGACACGGCGCGGATCAGCGAGGACGGAACGAAGGTGGTCTCCCTCGGGGGCCTGCGCCTTCCCGACGCGCGGGAGGGCACCCTCGTGCAGACTCCGGCCCTGGCGCTGCAGGCGCCCGGGGCCACCCCCATCAAGGCCGTTCCCGCCGCCAAAGGAGCGGGTGGGCCGGAGCGGATGAATATCGGCGTGGGCAATTGGGCCTTGTCGATCTTCATGATGGGCTTCCCCCAGATCATCAACCCGCCCCTGACCTACTACTACAACGCGGGCACGGTGTACCGGAACTGGAACGGCTTGGGTCCCTGCGGCGGCACGGCTTCGGCGGGCTGCTACGGCGCGCTGCCCTATGCGGAGATCCACCGTCACCGGGGGGTGCTGGATGCCAACGGCGCCGCGCGGGGCCGCCTCGCGCGGGGGCGCATCCTGGCCCTGGCGGACGAAAAGGGCCGCTACGCGAACGTGGGGGGGATGGACGCGCAGGTGGAGGCCGGCCAGCGCTTCATCGCGCTCTTCGCGGTGGACCCGCGCACGGGGGAGACGAGCGTGGATCCGGGCGGGGTGACCGCGGAATCCCAGGGCCTCCCACGGTCCTGGGCGAACCACTCCCTGCTGATCACGAGCCAGGGGGGCAACCCCTTCGATCCCGCGCTCACGGCGCCGCGGCTGCGGGCGCAGATGGTGGATGCGCAGGGGAACGCACGTTCGGTGTTCGCGGCCGGGGAATCGGCCACGCTGAAGGTGTCCACGGAGCCCGGCAGCCAGCCGGTGGTGCGCGGCAAGGTGTCGGGTTCGCTGACGTCGGACTTTGGGGCGCTGCCGGCAGAGCTGCCGGTGACGTTGACGCAGGAGGGAAGCTGGAAGGTGGACATCCTGGGCTGGTCGGCGAAGCCGGTGCAGGGGGCCACGAGCCTGGAGGTGATGGTGACGTCGGGTTCCGATCTGGGCCCCTCGCTGCCCGGCCTGCCGCGGGTGATTTCAAAGAGCCCCGAGGGCGGCGATAAGGACCTCGATCCCTCCACGGTGATCCGGGTGGCGTTCTCGGAGCCCATCCACCCCGACCCGGGGCTGATCAAGGTGACGGCGAACGGCGCGGCGGTGCCCTTCCGCCTGCTCAGCAGGGGTAGGCCCGTGGGGGCTTCGGATCTGGCGCAGGATCTGTGGATCGCGCCGGATCAGCGGCTGGGCTTGGGTTCCGAGGTGAACGTGGAATTGGGGGCGCTGCAGGATTCCGATGTCCAGATCCAAAGCCTCGCGCCCGTGGCGTGGTCCTTCACGATCCGCGGGGCGGACGAGATCGGGTCGCTCTCAGGGATCGGCACGTGGTCCAATCTCGTGGTCCACGGAGGCCGGCTTTACGCCGTGGAGGATCGGGGGGCGGGATACTACTTCGATGGCTACCAGTTCCACGTGGATGAGGGGTTGCGGATGCAGGGGATCCGCGTGGTGGACGTGTCGGATCCGTCGCGGCCGAGCCGGGGGCTGGTCTTCGGGGGGCAGGGGTCCTGGGATCCCATGAGCGCCACGGCGACGCGGGCGGGGATGCCCTACCTGGGGCCCTTCCACAAGGCCACGGTGGGGGGCCTGCGGGTGGTCACCGGCGTTCCCGTGGGGGAGAAAGTCCGGGATCTGCTGCTGGTGGCGACGCGCCCATGGCTGGCGCAGGAAATCCTATCGGGGGGGGATCCGGATATTCCGGGGGCCACGGCGATGATTCGATTTCGCCATAACGCGCTGTGGGTCTTCGATGTGACGGGGGACGGGGCGGATGTGGAGGCGGCGGAAGGGCTGTCGGGGGTGATGCAGCCGAAGCTGCTGCTGGTGACGAGCATGGGCGCGTCCAGCGAGAACTGGATCAAGGGGCTGGGCGGCGCCGGGGGCGTGCTGGGGGGAATCCGCCTGCGGGGCGGCCTGACGATGTGGGATGCGGAAGGTTGGCGCGCGAGCCTGGAATCCGACGCCGCGGCGCCGGGCGCCGGAGGCCTGGGCGGGATCCGCACCCGGGCGGGCGGGCGGAACACGGGCTACTACCCGGATCCCGAATCCGTCGTCGCCGCCAACGGCTTTTACGCCATTGAGGGGCGCCGCCCCTCCGTGATGAGCGCCGTCGTCACCGAAGCCGACGACGGCAAGCCCCTGGCCTACGCCGCCATGGGCTACACGGAGGGCAAGCTCATCGCCATCGACGGCAAGGTGGGCGACCCCGAGGCCCTGGCCACCTTCATGAGCGGCGGCCCCATGGGCCTGGACGGGCGGATGCAGGACATCTCGTTCGCCATCGACGACGAAAAGGCCGCCGTGGTGGAGGCCTTCAAGGGCACCTACCAGGGCCCCCAAGGCGGCACCACCGGCGTGCTCCTCCTCGTCGGCACCAACGGCGGTCCTGGCGGCGGCCGGCTCTGGGTCCTCCAGCCCAGCCGAACGGCGGGCGGCATCGGCGCCACCCAACTCGCCTATGCCGACCTTCCCGCCCGCATCACCAAGATCACCGCGGATCCGCAAAAGATGCTCGTGGGCGTCACGGCGGCGAACGGGAAGGGGTACGTCTTCGATCTGAAGCGGCTGGTGCCTGAGTCCAAGGACCCGATGACGCTGGCGCCGCTGCTGGAATTCGCGGCGGGCGGGGCCTTCGTGATTTCGGATGGGCTGTTGTACACGGCGGATGGGGCTGGGG
>CAYWDR010000227.1:0-4917 GCA_964457075.1 uncultured Solibacteraceae bacterium | reverse complement strand
AGCGGCGTGCCCGTGAACGTCGTCACCGTGGACCCCGGCGATCGCACCGTCGTCTACGCCGCCACCCAGCTGGGCCTATACCGCTCCGGCGACTCCGGCGCCACCTGGACCCGCTGGGGCTCGGGCCTGCCCCTCGTGAACGTCATGGACGTTTGGGTGGCCCCCGATAGCTCCAAGGTGCGGCTCGCCACCTACGGCCGCGGCTTCTGGGAACTGCAGGGCTCCGTCTCCCCCACGGCCCCCAGCATCACGGGCCAGCCCGCCAACGCCACCGTGACCGTGGGCCAGACCGCCTCCTTCACCGTGAGCGCCAGCGGCACGGCCCCCCTCAGCTACCAGTGGTTCAAGAACAGCGCCTCCATCTCCGGCGCCACCGCGGCCACCTACACGACGCCCGCCACCGTGAGCGGGGACAGCGGCGCCACCTTCTACGCCACCGTCACCAACAGCGCCGGCACGGCCACCTCCAACACGGCCACCCTCACGGTGAACGCGGCCGCCACGGCCCCCAGCATCACGGGCCAGCCCGCCAACGCCACCGTGAACGCGGGCCAGACGGCCACCTTCAGCGTCACGGCCACGGGCACCGCGCCCCTCAGCTACCAGTGGCGCAAGAACGGCACCGCCATCAGCGGCGCCACCTCCAGCTCCTACACGACCCCCGCCACGACGACGGCCGACAGCGGCGCCACCTTCTCCGTGGTGGTCACCAACTCCGCCGGCAGCGCCACCTCCAATAACGCGACGCTCACGGTGAACGGCACCACCACGACCATGAACGAGACGGAGGCCAACAACACCATCGCCACGGCCAACGCCGTGCCCGGCACCGTCACCACCATCACGGGCAACCTCACCGTCTCCACGGACAACGACTACTTCGCCGTGACCCTCGCCGCGGGCGAGAAGCTCTCCGTGGCCATGAGCGGCCCCAGCGGCCCCGATTGGGACCTCTACCTCGTGAACGCCTCCGGCACCACGCTGGCCAAGAGCGAGAGCAGCACCACCACCGAATCCCTCAGCTACACCAACAGCGGCTCCACCGCCCAGACGGTGTACATCCGGACCATGGTCTACAGCGGCACCAGCAGCAGCCCCTACACCCTGAGCCTCACCCGCACACTGCCGCCGCCCACCACCACCTACAACGAGGTGGAGCCCAACAACAGCACCTCCGCCGCCAACGTCGTGGCCGACAACGTCACCAAGATCGTGGGCTACATCGGCTCCAGCACCGACAACGACTACTTCAAGGTCAACGTCGGCGCCGGCCGCACCCTCGCCATCGCCATGACGGGCCCCACGGGCTCCGGCTACGACTACGACCTCTACTTCTACAACGCCGCCGGCACCCAGATCGCCAGCGGCACCGGCAGCACCACCACGGAGAACGTGAGCTGGGCGAACACCGGCGCCAGCACCGTCACCGTCACCGTGGCCGTCAAGCGCTACGCCGGCAGCAGCACCACGACGCCTTACAACCTCGCGATCACTCGCTAGGCTTCACCTCTCAACAAAACAGGGCCGCCTTCGGGCGGCCCTGTTTTGTTGAGCAGAAGAACTACAAACGCGGAGGTGGTTTTCCATTTCTCGCCTTCAGGAAATCCCCTAAGCCTCCAGCAATACCTTGGCGTGCTCCAGCGCTTCCGGCCGGTCCGGATGGCCGCTCAGCAGCCGCGCCAGTTCCCGCAGGCGGCCGTCGCCTTCCAGAAGGTGGTGGCGGCTGCGGGTGCGGCCGGACTCCGTTTCCTTGGTGATGGCCATGTGGCGGTCGGCCTTGGAGGCCACCTGGGCGAGGTGGGTGACGGCGAGCACCTGATGGCGGCGGCCCAGCTCGGAGACGGCGGCACCCACGGAGAGGGCGGTCTCGCCGCCGAGGCCGGAATCGACCTCGTCCAGCACGAGGGTGAGGGGATCGCCCGCACCGCCCAGTTTGGCGCCGGCGCCCATGAGCGAGAGCATCATGCGGCTCAGCTCGCCGCCGCTGGCGATCTTCGCCAGGGGCCGGAAGCCCTCGCCGGCGTTGCTCTCGAGCAGGATGCCCACCTTGGAGGCGCCGGCGGACGTCACCCGCACACTCCTGCCCGCGATGAGGGCGGGGCTCTGGGCGTCCTCGGCGAGCTCGACGCGCAGCTGCAGGCGGGCCCCCTTCATGCCGAGCGTGGCCAGGCGGGCATGCACTTCCTTTTCGAGCTTGGGCAGGGCGGACTCGCGGACGCGGTGCAGCTTCTCGGCCACGTCGGCGTAGGCCTGGGCGGCCACCACGACCTTCTTCTCCAGCGCCTCGGCGCTTTCGCCGCCGCCCATCAATTCCCGCTGTTCCGTCTGCAGAGCCTTCCACACGTCGGAGAGCTCATCGGGCTCGCAGCGGTGGCGCCGGGCCAGGCGCTCGAAGAGGGCGAGGCGGGTCTCCATGGCCTCCAGCTTTTCCGTGCCCGCCTTGGCCCAGTGACGGGCCTGATCCTGGGCGCTGCCCGCCAGATCCTGCAGCTCCAGGAGGGCGCTGCGGAGGCGATCCCGCTCGGGCGTGCCGTCGGGGAAGTGGGCGATGGCCCGGGTGAAGGCGCGGTGGGCCGCCTCTACGAGGGGCACGGCCTCGCCCAAGGCACCGGCCGCCTCGGCGTAGGCGGCCTCCAAATGGACGGCGTGGCGCAGGGGCTCCCGCTCGGCCCGGAGCTGGCCCGCTTCGCCGTGCTTGGGGGCCAGCTTGGCGAGGTCCTCCAGGGCCTCCTCCAGCTGCTCCAGCCGCCGTTCGCGGTCGGCCTCGCTTTGGCGGCGAGCCCGCAGGGCGCCCTCGGCTTCGCGCAGGGCCGTCACGTGCGTGCCGAGGTCCGCCTCGATGCCCAGCACTTCATCCAGCAGGGCCTGATGGCGGTCCTCGCTGAGCAGCTCCTGGTGGTCGTGCTGGCTCGTGAGGCGCATCCACAAGCGCCCCGCCTCCCGCAGGTCCGCCGCCGTGCAGAGGGCGCCGTTGATCCAGGCCCGGGAGCGCCCGCTGAGGCCGATCTCCCGCCGCAGCACGACGGGCACCTCCTCGGGCAACCCGCGATCCGCCAGGAAGGCCAGCCAGGCCCCGCCGCGCCCTTCGACGACGGCCTCCACCGTGGCCCGCTCCTCGCCGCGCCGCACCAGCTCCGCGTCGGCCCGGGCCCCCACGAGGAGGCCCAGGGCATCCACGAGCAGGCTCTTGCCCGCCCCGGTTTCCCCCGTGAGCACCGTGAAGCCCGCCCCCACGTCCAGGGTCAGATCCTCCACCAGGGCCAGGTTCTTGATGCGCAGGCTAGAGAGCATTCCCCAGGTTATCGCCCTTTCGTTTTTTTTCGCAGTAAAGCCCCCCAATGGCGGTGGGCGGGGCCCACCGCCATTGGGGGGTTCCTACTTGCAATTCGCCCCTGGGCCCCGGCCGTTGGCGCTGGGGCCCGCGACCCTGGGGGGCCTCTGACGATCCTGGATGGAACGGCCCGCGCCCGGCCTTCCCCGGAGGATTCATGTCATTCCGCCCCGCCCTCATCGCCACCCCGGCCGCCGGCCTCGCGCTGGCCCTCTTGGCTTGCGCTGGAACGTCCACCCCCATCGCCACCACGACCTCGGGGGGCGGGGGCGGCACCTCCGGCAACCAAGTCGCCATCACGACGGACGCAACCTACCGCTACGTCGCTTCCAACGGGATCCCCGACCACGCCACGGGCGCCTTCCCCAACGCCAACAACCCGAACGCCATCAGTGCCCAGAACTACAGCTTCCGCATGCTGCTCGCGCCCACGGCCAATGGCACCGCCACCTACTTCGGCACGGCGCCGGCCGGCACCCACAAGTTCGGCGTGGCCATCAACGGCGTGCCCTTCGACCCCTTCACCGCCGAGTGGTTCAACCGGGATTCCAGCTCCGGGTGGCATATCGAGGCCATGGGCACCGTGAACCTGGGCCTGGACGCCAACAACGCCCACGTGCAGCCCAACGGGGCCTACCACTACCACGGCCTGCCCACGGGCCTGCTCACGGACCTCAGCTCCAGCCGCCACTCCAAGCTCATCGGGTGGGCGGCGGACGGCTTCCCCGTTTACGCCCTCTACGGATACTCGGATCCCGCCAGCGCCGGAAGCGCCATCAAGAAGCTCAAGTCCAGCTGGCGATTGAAGTCGGGCACACGCCCCTCGGGCCCCGGCGGGGCCTACGACGGCACCTACATCGAGGACTACGAATTCGTGGCGGGCCTGGGCGATCTGGACGAGGCCAACGGGCGCCTCACCGTCACCCCCGAGTTCCCGAGCGGCACTTACGCCTACTTTTTCACGGATGCCTTCCCCGTGATCCCTCACCACTTCCGGGCGAACCCCGACGGCACGTTCGCGCTGGGGGCCCGATGATCCGCGCCGCCGCCCTTCTGCTCCTCATGGCTTCCCCGGTCCCCGCCCTAAGGGCCCACCCGGGCCACACGAACCCCCTGGGCCTCAAGGTCACCGTCGTGGATGCCCGGCGCGCCGGGGCCCAAGGCGTGCGCCTCGCCCTGCGCCTCCTCAACGCGGGGGCGGGCGCCCTGGAGGTGCGGAGCCTCTCCGTGGACGGCGCCCAGCCGATACGCCTCCCAAGCCCGGCCCGCCTGGCCCCCAAGGCCTCGGTCACCTGGCAGAGTGTGGACCTCGCCTTCCCCACCGCTCGGGGCGTGCCTTCCGTCTTCGTCCTCCACTGGGACCTCGGCAAGGGCGGACATGGGCAGACCCTCGTGGCGCTGGAGGCGGGGTCGTAGGGAAGGCCAAAGATCGTTTTAACCACGAAGACCACGAAGACCACGAAGAAAAGCTGGAACGCGAAGAGCGCGAATAAAAGCGCGAAGGGCGCAAAGGCTCCCTCCATCCGCAGGACAAGGCCATCCGGGCCGCAGGCCCAAGGTCCAGCTTCGCTGGACCTTCCTTCGGG
>CAYWDR010000226.1:0-4957 GCA_964457075.1 uncultured Solibacteraceae bacterium | reverse complement strand
ATGGGGTGGCTGTGCACGGTGCGGACGTCGGCGAGGGCCGCCCCCTCGGGCTGGAGGAGCGAGAGCTCCACGGGCAGGCTCAGCTCCGCCGTCACGGGCAAGGGCCATTCGAGGAAGGCGTCCAGGGTGGCGTCCACGCTGCCCTCGGTGGCGTTTTCCACGGGCACCACCCCGAGGTCCGCTCGGCCCCGGGCCACGGCCTCGAAGACGGCGGCCACGGTGGCCTGCGCGAGTTCCGCGGCGCTGCCGCCGTAGAGGCGGCGGGCCGCCTGATGGCTGAAGGTGCCCTCGGGGCCGAGGAAGGCCACGCGCAGGGGCTGCTCAAGCGCGAGGCAGCCGCTCATGATTTCCCGGAAGACGCGGGTGGCGGCGTCGGCGGGGAAGGGGCCTTGGGCCTGGGCGGCCACGCGGGCGAGCACTTGGCGCTCCCGCTCGGGGGCGTGCAGGGGGCCCGAGGGCCGGATCGCGCGCTTGATGCGTCCGATCTCCTGGGCCGCTTCCGCCCGCTGGGCGAGGAGGCGCAGGAGATCCGAATCCAGGGCGTCGATGCGCTCCCGGAGATCCACGAGGCGATCCGGGTGGGGGAAGAGGTGCTGGGGGGCGGTGGGCATGGGAACTCCGATGGGGGCGCAAAGCAAAACCCCCGAGCCGGCGAAGGTCTCGGGGGTGATCCGGAAGAGGGCTGGTCTAGTTCGACGCGCCGCCGGTCCACGCACCCGAGGGGGCGTAGCTAAAGGCGGAATAGTAGAAGCGGCGGGTCATGGTCAATTCTCGATTCCGACCAATGTGGCGGAATCGCGACGATTGGTCAATGGTTTTGAGGGATGCCCAGCTCCACCCAGGCCTTCCCGGGGAAGGGCGGGGGCACCAGCCCGAACAGGCGCATCACGGCCGTCATCTGGGCCCGGTGATGCACCTCCTCCACGAGCATGGACCGGAGGAAGTTCCGGGGCGTGCTGAGGTTGCCGAAGCGGGTGGTGAAGGGCGTGTCGAGGCGGGAGGCCTCCAGGCCCGCGAGCAGGTTCAGGCAGCGGAGGATGTGGGCCTCGAAGGCGGCGGCGAGGTCCTCGCCCGGGCCCCGCCAGGCGGGCGCCTCGAAGGTGGCGCCGAGGCCGGCGGTATCCACGCCGGCGAGGGCGCGGCAGATGCTCTCGCGCACCAGCGCGAGGTGGAGGAGTTGCGCGCGCAGCGTGGCCGCGCTGCCGCCGGGGAGGCGATCCCAGGCCTCCGCGGGAATCGCGCGGATCACGGCGAGGGTATGCCCGGAGTTGAGCTCGAAGGCGGCCCGCTCGGCGGCCATCACGCCTTCAGGCACGCCAGGGCCTCCTGGAGGCAGGCTTCCCAGGTTTCATCCGGCGTCTCTTCGAGGAAGAACTCCACGGCCTTGCCGGCGGGCCTCCCCTCGGGGTGGGCGGACCAGGCTTCGAAGAGGGCGTCCAGGCTGCTGGGGTCGAGCTTGTTGGATCGGAGCTTGTGGCTCTTGCGGACGCGATCCGGATCGGGGCCCTTGAGGAAGACGCCGTGCCGCTTCGTGGCCTCGAAGGTGAAGGCCTGCATCCAGTGGGTGCCGATGAGCTGATTGAAGTGGAGGAAGGTGCCGTGGTGGCTGGCGGTCACCTCCAGCTTGCGGTGTTTGCCGGTCCAGGCGCCGGCCCAGCGGGAGACGAGCTGGATGAATCGCTCGCGATCCTGGGGGTGGGGGACCTGTCGCCCGGCCAGGGCCAGATAGTCCTCAAGGGGGGAATCGGACGGATGATGCGCCATGTCTTCAAGTGTGGCGCACGGGGCGTCGATGGGATGTCAGGATGATGAAATAGCATCGATATCTCAGGGATCCGGTCAAGACTGGCCCCATCTTGGAGTTCTTAGTGCAATCGGAACCCCGCCCCAGCTGGCCCGCCGCCATGGATGCCTACAGGAGGCACCGGGCCTTCCTGGAGTCCACGCCCCTCGCCGTGGTGGATTGGAACCCCGAGGGGGTCATCCTCGGCTGGAACCCCGCGGCGGAGCGCATTTTCGGCTACTCCTCCCGGGAGATCCTCGGCCGGGTGGCGGTGGATCTCGTCCTCCCTCCGGAGGGCCGGGCCTGGGGCCTGCAGATGCTCCAGGAGATGCGGGACAAGCCCGAGCCCCTCCACTTCGCGGCGCACAATCGCCACAAGGACGGGCGGATCCTGGAGTGCGAGTGGCATACGGCGCCCCTCCACGGCGAGGATGGCCGGCTGCTGGGCTTCACCGCCATGGTGCTGGATCAGACCGAACGCCGCCAATCGGAGGAGGCCCTGCGCCTGGCCCAGAAACTGGAGAGCCTGGGGGTGCTCGCGGGGGGCATCGCCCACGATTTCAACAATCTCCTGACCGCCATCCTCGGGCACGTGGATCTGGCCCTGGGGAAGACGGACGCCGCCCATCCGGCGGCCCCCCATCTGCATCAGATCGACGCCACCGCCCGGCGGGCCGCGGAGCTCAGCCGCCAGATGCTGGCCTACAGCGGGCGGGGCCCCTTCCACGTGTCGAGCCTCGATCTGAACCGCCAAGTGCGGGAGATGGCCGGGCTGCTCTCCGTCTCCATCGCCAAGAAGGTGATCCTGGACGTGGATCTGGAGGATCCGCTGCCGGGCGTGAAGGCCGATGCCGCCCAGTTCCAGCAGGTGATCTTGAACCTCGTCACCAACGCGAGCGAGGCCATCGGCGAGCGGGGTGGCATCGTGCGCCTGCGCACGCGGGCCGTGCAGCTGGAGGCCGAGGCCCTCGCCTGGGAGTTTCCGGGCCAAGTGCTGGAACCGGGCCCCTACGTGCGTTTGGAGGTGATGGACGACGGGTGCGGCATGGATGCGGAGACCATCGGCCGCATCTTCGACCCCTTCTTCACCACCAAATTCACGGGGCGGGGGCTGGGGCTCTCCGCCATGTTGGGCATCGTGCGGGGGCACCGGGCGGGGATCCGCGTGGAGAGCCGGCCGGGGCAGGGCACGACCTTCATCCTCGTCTTCCCGGCGGGGGGAGAGGCGGAGGAGTCCGAGGGCCCCGTCGCCAGGGCGCCCGCGGGAGCCCTGGCGGGCCACGTGCTCGTGGTGGATGACGAGGAGATCGTGCGGGATCTGGCGGGGATGGCTCTGGAGGCCCTCGGCCTGGAGGTGCTCCTGGCCCGGGATGGCCTGGAGGCCGTGGCTTCCGTGGAGCTGCACGGCCACCGGCTGGATCTCGTGCTCATGGATCTCACGATGCCCCGCATGGATGGGGCCGAGGCGTTCCGGATCATCCGGGCGCTGCATCCCCGCCTGCCCGTGATCCTCACGAGCGGTTACACGGAGGCGGAATCCCTGCGCAGTCTCGATGGACTCCAGCCTGAATCCTTCCTCCAGAAGCCCTTCCGGGTGCCGGATCTCCAGACGCTGGTCAGCGCGATGTTAAGCCCTGGGTCTTGAGTCCTGGGCCCTGGGGCTCAAGACCCAAGACCCAAGACTCAAGACTCAAGACTTTTGATACACCTCGGCGCCCGTCTCCGCGAAGGTCTTGGCCATCTCGTCCATGCCGGCCTTGAGGGCCTCGTCGTCGGAGTAGCCGTGCTCGGCGGCGTAGGCGCGCACATCCTCCGTGATCTTCATGGAGCAAAAATGCGGGCCGCACATGGAGCAGAAGTGGGCCAGCTTGGCGCCCTCGGCGGGCAGGGTTTCGTCGTGGTAGGCGCGGGCCGTCTCGGGATCCAGGGCCAGATTGAACTGGTCCTCCCAGCGGAATTCGAATCGGGCCTTGCTCATGGCGTCGTCCCATAGGCGGGCCGAAGGGTGACCCTTGGCGAGGTCCGCGGCGTGGGCGGCGATCTTGTAGGTGATGACGCCGTCCTTCACGTCCTGCTTATTGGGCAGGCCCAGATGCTCCTTGGGCGTGACGTAGCAGAGCATGGCGGTGCCCATCCAGCCGATCATGGCGGCGCCGATGGCGCTGGTGATGTGGTCGTAGCCGGGGGCGATATCCGTGGTGAGGGGGCCGAGCGTGTAGAAAGGAGCCTCGTCGCAGACGGCCAACTGCTTCGTCATGTTCTCTTGGATGAGGTGCATGGGCACATGGCCGGGGCCCTCGATCATCACCTGCACGTCGTGCTTCCAGGCGATCTTGGTGAGCTCGCCGAGCGTCTCCAGCTCGCCGAACTGGGCCTCGTCGTTGGCGTCGTGGATGCTGCCGGGGCGCAGGCCATCGCCCAGGGAGAAGGCCACGTCATATGCCTTCATGATTTCGCAGATGTCCTCGAAGTGCGTGTAGAGGAAGTTCTCCTGGTGGTGGGAGAGGCACCACTTCGCCATGATGCTGCCGCCGCGGCTGACGATGCCCGTGAGGCGCTTGGCCGTGAGGGGCACGTAGCGCAGGAGCACGCCTGCGTGGATGGTGAAGTAGTCCACGCCCTGCTCGGCCTGCTCGATGAGGGTGTCGCGGAAGATCTCCCAGGTGAGGTCTTCGGCCTTGCCGTTCACCTTTTCGAGCGCCTGGTAGATGGGCACGGTGCCGATGGGCACGGGGCTGTTGCGGAGGATCCACTCGCGGGTCTCGTGGATGTTCTTGCCCGTGCTGAGATCCATGACCGTGTCGCCGCCCCAGCGGATGGACCAGGCCATCTTCTCCACCTCTTCCTCAATGGAGGACGCCACGGCGGAGTTGCCGATATTGGCGTTGATCTTCACGAGGAAGTTGCGGCCGATGATCATCGGCTCCGTCTCGGGATGGTTGATGTTGGCGGGGAGAATGGCTCGGCCCCGGGCGATCTCATCCCGCACGAATTCGGGGGTGATGCGGCTCTTGATGCCGGCGGCATCCCGGCCCAGGTTCTCGCGGAGGGCCACGAACTCCATCTCGGGGGTGACGAGGCCCTGCTTGGCGTAGTGCATCTGGCTCACGTTCTTCCCGGGCAGGGCCCGGCGGGCCTTGCGGGTGACCTGGAAGCGGATGTCGCGGAGCTCGG
>CAYWDR010000225.1:0-5006 GCA_964457075.1 uncultured Solibacteraceae bacterium | reverse complement strand
CCACCTTCGGGCTGGAGACGACCTTGACAAGGCTGTCCTTCTCCAGGGCCTGGAGAATGGCGTTGATGCTGAACTTGTCGCTCAGGAACGAGAACCAGAACTCACCCGCGGGGTTCGAAATCGTGGTGACGCCATCCCGGCCGGGAGAGATGGCCGCCCCATAGGCCCGCCCGGAGGCCTCTGTCTTGGCGATGCTGTTCCAGGATGGGCCGTTCCCGTATTGGGACCAGGGGGCGTCCACGAGCTTCCCAGTCGAATCCAAGACCTTGAGTTGGGAATCCCCGGAATTGGAGCTCGGCCACTTCACGCCGAACTCGCGATCCCACCCCTTGGCGGCCTCGACCACGCGGGCCTCGATCTGGACCTGCTGGATCTGCACGTCCAGGGTTTGAATGAGTTCATCCAGGGCGCCCATGCGGGCGGGAAGGTCGGTGATGATGAGCGTGTTGGTCCGGTCGTCGATGATCACCGAGCCGCGCTTCGTGAGCATGTCCTTGGCGATCTTGGCGACGTCCGCCACCTTGGCGTAGGAGAGGGGGCGCGTGATGGTCTGGAGGTCCCCGGCGAGGGCCTTGGCCTCATCCAGCTTCTTCCGGTCCTCCTCCTCCTTCTGGAGTTTCTCGATCTTGGCGACGCGAAGGACGCCGTTTTCGATCTCTTTGCCGAGGCCGGCATTCTTCAGGATCACGTCGAGGATCTGATCCCAGGGGGTGTCGGTGAACTTGAAGTTGTAGGTGCCTTGCACATCGTTATCGACGACGAGGTTCAGCCTTCCCGTCTCCGCGATGATCCGCAGGAAGTTGACCAGATCCGTATTCTGGAGATCGATGGTCATCTTGGCGCCGGAGTAGCGCTGGCCACGGTCGCCGATGGTGCGGCCAGAGCTGGCGGCCCGGGGAGCAGGGGCCTGGGCCGGAGCCGGGGCGGCGGCGGGCCTGGCGTCCTGCATGGCCTCGGGGCTGGCCACCGGCATCAGGGTGGCCGTGGCGAGGCGGGGCAGCACATTGAATTCACCGGGAGTGCCGGGCAGGCTCGTTAATGGATTGGCTGGCGTGGGCTCGGCCTTGGCCGTGACCACCTCGGTCTCCACCTTCGGAGCGGGAACGGGAGGGACCACAGGCGCGGCGTTCATGCCCTCGAAGCGGGCCTGCACCTGCCCCTTTCCTGCGGTCAAATCCAGGGTGAGGCCCGTTTCGCCGGAGTGGACCGCCACCTGGGTTCCCGGAGCGACCTCAAGCACGAGCCGCGTGATGGGCGCGGGAGCCTCGGCGAACTGGGCGAGGCGGGCCTTGAGAATCAATGGGTGGATGAGGCCCTGGAGTTCCTTGCGGCCCACCATGGTTCCGCGGAGCACCCCAGGCATATCCACCACGACGCGGTGGGGGTTGGTCAAGACTTCGACACGAGGCTGGCCCGGAAGGCCGGGAATCGCCAGATGCACCTGGGTGGCCTGGGCCTCGGCGCCCTGAAGGGCCAAAGACCGGACCACCGGCGCGTCTGAACCGGCATTCGCGTAAAGGGACAGGGACGCCGGGGCCACGAGGGCCACGCCCCCAGCCACCAGCAGGGAACTCAGGCGAGCATTCATCGTTTGGCCTCCTCGCGCTTGAACGACTTGACGACTTTCCTATACACGGACTTGTTCGTGGAGTTGGGGTCCCACTGGTGGAAGGTGACGGACTTATCGTCGATGGCGACGAGTTCTCCATCCTTGAATTTGTATCCGATGGGGAGCCACCGGGTGTTGCCACGGCTATCCGCGATGATTGCGAAAACTTTGCCATCTCTCACGAAACGGCCCTTCACGGCCAGATCATCCACGAGATCCCCCCCCGCGGCCGCACCGGCGTCGCTAAGGGTGAGAAAGGGTTCCCTGGAGAGCGTCGGCTTGTAGGGCACCTGTTTGATGATCCCGGCATCCGCGGCGGCCGGCTCCTGCGCGGGAGCGGGGGCCGTCTTGCCCGTTTTCGGGGTGGCCTGGGCCATCAGGGCCGGGGCCATGAGCAGGAGAAGGGTTGAAGGGATCTTCATGGCCACATCCTCACTCATCCTTGCCCGCGCCCTTGGCGGGGTTCGCGCCCTTGGGGGCGGCCGCCGGTGCGGGCTCCACGGGGTTGTAGACAAAGGCGCTGATCGTGCACTTGATCGTGGCGGAGTAGATGCCGCGCGGATCCTTGAGCCGGGTCAGCTCCATATTGGAGATGTTGATGATGCGGTCATACCCAGAAACGAGGGAGGCGAACTGGCCGAAAGCGTGGAATCCTCCCCGGAATTCAAAATCCATCATCTTCTCGGTGTAGTACTGATCTTTGCGCTCGGGTTTCACGGCGAAGGATGTCTGGTCGATGCCGGAACCATCCGATAGCTTCTTGACCTTGTAGGGAAGCTCGTTGATGTCCGCGTCATTGGGCATGATCTTGATCAGCTCGTCGATGCGCTTCTGCTGCTTTTCGACTTCTTCGCGGAGCTGCTCATACTGCTTCTTGAGCATCATGCCCTGCTCGACCTTCTTCTGGAGGTCGGCGTTGGCGCCCTTCAGGGTCTCTTGTTCTTCTCGTTTGGCGCCCGTCGCGAAGTAGGTGAGCCCACCCACCACGATCGCCGCGATGGCGCCGATCAGGATCTGACGTTGAAGCTGGGGATTCATCGCCGCTCCTCTACACCGCGTTCTGAAGGTCGAAACTGATCTTGAAGACCAGCATGTTGGAATTGGCGGCCCTGCTCGCGCCCGGGTAGTTGATCTTCTGGAACCACCGGTTGCGGCTTTGGAGATTGTTGTAGAAGGCGTTCACGGCCTCGAAGGAGCGGCTTTCGCCCTCAATGACGAAGCTCATGCCCTTCTGGCTGATCTTGGTGAAGACCACGTCCTCGGGCAGGCTGTTGGCCAGCTCCTCCAGGAGATGCACGGGGAGGGCCTGCTGCCGCTTGAGGGTGTTCATCACGTCCTCCTTGCGCTGCAGCTGCTGCTTCCGCTCACGGAAGGTCTTCTCGAGCTGAAGGAAGGGCTCGTATTTCTTGGCTTCGGCCTGAAGCTCCACCTGCTTCTCACGGAGCTTCTGGACGTCATTGAAAAGCATCAGCGCATAGGCTCCGGATCCCGCCACGCCGAGGAGGCCGATGAGGACTCCCGCGATGGGGAGGCTGGAGCGCGCGGCCCCCTCGCCTTCCACATAGACCTGCATGGGCTGGATGTCCGCCCCGCCCTTCTTCGAGCCGGCCTGGGCAAGCGCGTCGCCGAGGAGGTTGATTTTGATCATCGGTCACCCACCTTGCGCAGGGAAAGGCCCACCACGATGGATGCGGCGCAGCCCAGATCCCGCACGGAGGCCGGATCCACGCTGCGGCCGTCGATCTCGATGGCCTGAAGGGGATTGAGACGGTCGACGCTGACCCGGAGGCGGTCCTGGAGGACGTCCACGAGGCCCGGAGTGAGGGCCCCGCCACCGGCGAGGAGCACCCGGTCGAGGCGATCCACCTTGAAGCTGCTGCGGAAGAAATCGATGGTGCGGCTCAACTCATCCGCGAAGGCATCACCCATGGCCATGAGGGAGGGCTGGATTTCCTCGGGATTGCGCCCCCCCGCCTCGCGACCCCGCTTCAGGGCCTCGGCTTCATCGCGGTTGAGGCCCCAATCCTCCATGAGCTTGTCCGTGAAACGGTTGGCGCCCCAGCTGATGTCACGCCAGAAGACGGAGCGGGCCCCCACCATCATGGTGAGGTTGGTGAAGGTGGCTCCCATGTTCACCAGGGCGACCACTTCGTCGGTGGCACCTGGGGTGCTGTTCACCTCATACGCGTTTTGGAGGGCGAAGACGTCGACGTCCACCACTTTGGGCGAGAATCCGGCTTGGGCCACGCACGAGACGTAGCTCTCGAGTTTGTCCTTGCGGCAGGCCACGAGGACCACGTCCATGTTCCCTTCCATGGGCCGCTCTTCGAGCACCGCATAGTCGAGGGCGTAGGAATCCAGCCCTTGTCCCGCGGGGAAGAAGCTCTCGGCCTCCCAACGCACGGATTCAGCCAGTTCCGCGGGGCTCATGAGCGGAAAGGTCACTTTTTTGACCATCACCTGCTGGCCCGATACGGAAACGGCCACTTCCTTGGCCTTGATCTTCTGTTCTCCCATCACTTGCCGGATGGCCGAGGCGACGGCGTTGGAGTCCATGATGTCCCCGTCCACGATCGAATCGGGGGGCACCTGGGCCACGCCGAGCTTTTGCAGCCGGAATCGCGCATTGGCGCCCTTTCCGCTCTGCTGCAGCTCGCAAACTTTGATCGCGCTGGAACCGATGTCCAGACCGACGAGACTCTTGCTTTTTCCGCCGAACAGACCCACGGGGAGCCTCACTATGAGGAAAGTTGCCGTTTAAAATAGCACTGGAGTGGCTTGAGTCAAGCCTGTCATTAGTTAGATGCAGTATTGTCGTTAACCAAACCGATCAGGACGGCGGTGATATTGTCCTCGCCTCCGTTTTCTCTTGCTGCAGTCACAAGACTTTCGACCGCATGATCGAGATCAGACGCTTTATGGATGATGTCCCAGATCTGTTGGTCCCCTACCATACCGGACAGGCCGTCGGAGCAAAGCAAAAGTCGGTCCGAATCTCCCAACTCGAGTTCCTGAACTTCAATTTCCAGGTCACCCCCATTGCCGAGGGCCTGTGTGATGACATTCCGGAAGGGATGCACCCGGGCCTCGGAGGGGGTGAGGATCCCATGGGCCACCTGCTCGGCCACCCAGGAATGATCCCGGGTCACCTGCCGGATTCCTTCATCGCTCACCAAATAAGCCCTGGAATCCCCCACATGGGCGAGCGTGACCCGGCGATGGTTCAATAGCCCGGCCACCACCGTTGAACCCATGGTCTCGCGCTCAGGGTTCTTCCGGATATCGTCCGCGATGGCTTGATCGGATAAGAGGAGCGCCACCTTCAGGCGGTTGCCGTCGAAGCTCAGGGTGGTGTCGTACTCCAGGGGCCAGGTGCGGTCCTTCTCCTTGGTCTGGG
>CAYWDR010000224.1:0-5015 GCA_964457075.1 uncultured Solibacteraceae bacterium | reverse complement strand
CGCCGCGTGGTGGTGGATCGCCCCGATGTGAAGGGCCGCTTCGAGATCCTGAAGGTGCACACCACCAACAAGATCCCCCTCAGCCCCGACGTGGATCTGGAAGTCATCGCCCGCGGCACCCCTGGTTTCGCAGGCGCGGACCTCGCCAACCTCTGCAACGAGGCCGCCCTCTACGCCGCCCGCTCCAACAAGAAGTGGGTGGAAATGTCCGACTTCGAGAACGCCAAGGACAAGGTCTACATGGGCGCCGAGCGCCGCTCCATGGTGATGACCGAAGAGGACAAGAAGATCACCGCCTACCACGAAGCCGGCCACACCGTGCTCGCCGCCGCCGTCAAGGGCGCGGATCCCCTGCACAAGGTCACCATCATCCCCCGGGGCCGCGCCTTGGGCGTCACCTGGCAGCTGCCCGAGCGGGACCGCTACAACACCACCAAGGAGTTCATGGAAGGCCGCATCGCCATCTGCATGGGCGGCCGCATCGCCGAGGAGATCTTCTTCAACCAGTTCTCCACGGGCGCCAGCAACGATATCCAGCAGGCCACGGACATGGCCCGCGCCATGGTCACCGAATACGGCATGAGCGAAAAGCTGGGCCCCCTCAACTTCGGGGCCGGCGCGAACCACGAGATCTTCCTGGGCCGCGACTTCAGCCAGCAGCGCAACTTCAGTGAGGAAACGGCCCGCACCATCGACGCCGAAGTCCACGACATCGTCATGCGGAACTACAAGCGGGCGAAGGATCTCATCCTGGAGAAGCGCACGCAGCTCATCGCCATCGCCGAGGCGCTCCTCCTCCGGGAGACCCTCGATGGCCACGACGTGGACATCCTCATGAAGGGCGGCACGCTCCCCCCCCGCAGTGAAAGCGGGAGCGGCTCGGCCCCCGTCGTCGCCGGGGATGCGGGCGCCGATCCGGGGTTGAGCCCCGTTCCAAACCCCATTTGAGTCAAGAAGGATTCGACTGGGGGCCGCTCGTTTCGGGCGGCCCCTTGTTCATCGGCATCCTCAACCTCACCCCCGACTCCTTCAGCGACGGGGGGCGCTACCTGGCCCCGGAGGCCGCCGTGGCCCAAGCCCGGCGCTTGTGGGAGGAGGGGTGCCGCATGCTGGACGTGGGCGCGGAGAGCACCCGCCCGGGCGCCGCCCCGGTGTCTCCCGCCGAGGAGTGGGCCCGCCTAGAGGCTCCCCTGGCGGCCCTGCGGGAAGCCCTGCCCGGATGCCCCCTCAGCCTGGACACCCGCCACCCGGAGACCGCCCTCCGGGGGCTGGAGGCGGGCGTGGCCGTCCTCAACGACGTCAGTGGGTTCCGGAACCCCGCCCTGCTCGAAGTGGCCCAAGGCTCCGCCTGTGGCCTCATCGCCATGCGGAGCCGCTTCCGGGATGGGGCGCTGTGGATGCCTCCCTACGGCGGCGGCATCTCGGCGGGATTCCCTCCCCTCGCGGACGAGCTGCGGGATCTCCGGAACCACCTCGTCCTCCGCGGCGGAATCGAGCCCTGGCGGCTGATGCTCGACCCCGGCTTCGGCTTCGGCACCAGCTTCGAGGAGGATCGCTCCCTTTGGGGCATGCTGCCGACCTTGCCCCAGGCCCTGCCCTGGCCCGTCCGCCGCTTCTGCCTCGGCATTTCCCGCAAGCGCTTCCTCGCCTGGCGATCCGGCCAGCCGGAACTGCCGCCCGGCCACCGGGACGCGCTGACCGCCCAGGCCCACCAAGAGGCCCAAGCCTGGGGCTACCAAGCCTTCCGCACCCATGCCGTTTAAGCCCAGGAAACGCGAAGCGTTTCCTGGGCTGTGCAGAACCCCTTACCCTAGGGACATGACACTTCAATATTTCGGCACCGACGGCATCCGTGGCACCGCCCTCCGGGCACCCCTCTCCCTGGAGGACTGCGCCCGCTGGGGCGCGGCCTGGTCCCAGGTGGGGCGGCTCTCCCGGGTGGAAGAGCTCTTCATCGGATGGGATCCCCGCCTCAGCTCCGAGCCCATGCGAAACGCCTTCGTGGCGGGCTGCGGCATGGGCCTGAAGGTCACCCTCCTGGGCATGGTGCCCACTCCGGCCGTGGCGTGGACGGTCCAGCAGGCCACGCTTCAAGGCCGCCCCTCCTGGGGCCTCATGATCAGCGCCAGCCATAATCCGCCCGAGGACAACGGCCTCAAAGGGTTCAATGGCGACGGCGAAAAGCTTGAGGAGGCCCAGGAGGCCGCCATCGAAGAGGCCTACCGCTACATCGAGGAGCCCACCACCATCCTGGGCAGCCCGCTTCAAGGCAGCCTGGATCCTTGGCTCAAGCACCTCAAGGGCATCGACCTTCCCAAGGACTTCAAGGTCGTGGTGGACTGCGCTCACGGCGCCACGGGCCCCGCCGCCAAGCGCCTGATCCGGGGCGGTTCCATCCGCTGGATCGGCGAGACCCCGGACGGCCACCGCATCAACGTGGGCGTGGGCAGCACGCATCTCGAATCCCTTCAATCCGCCGTGGCCGAGGCGGGTGCCGAGCTGGGCATCGCCTTCGATGGCGATGGCGACCGCTGCCTCATGGTGGATGCCAACGGCCAAATCCTGGACGGCGACCAGATGCTCTGGCTTCTGGCCCAGGATCGCATCGCCGCAGGCGATCCGCCGCCGGGCGTCGTAGGCACCGTCATGAGCAATGGCGGGCTGGAGCAGGCCCTCGCCCAGGCCGGTCTGCCCTTCACCCGCACCGCCGTGGGCGACAAGTACCTCCTCCGCGAGATGAAGGCCCGGGGCTGGGATCTGGCCGCCGAAGCCAGCGGCCACCTCATCCAAAAGCGGATCGGTCCCAGCGGCGACGGCCTTGCCACGGCCATCAGCCTCCTCACGGCCCTCCTGCACCGCCCGCGGGAATCCCGCTTCGGGTGGACGTTCAAACCCTGGCCCCAGCGCCTCGTGAACGTGCGGGCCGCCGAACGCAAGCCCGTCGACTCCTGCCCCCGCCTCAAAGGCGCCATGGGCGACGTGGAAGCGCGGTGGGGCATCGGCGTGCGCCAGGTGATCCGCTGGTCCGGCACCGAACCCAAGCTCCGCCTCATGGTGGAGGCCCGCGAGAAGGCCTGGGTGGATCAGGCCCTCGCCGAGCTGGAGGCCGCCGCCAGAGCCGATCTCGGCCTTTAGGCCCTTTAACCCCCGGTGGCGGGAACCGCCACCGGGCCTCAAACGGTTTAAGATCTTCAGTTCCGGGCCGGTTCAGCCGACCCAATGGTAGCCTTTAGGCAACCTTAGGAGTCCCCGCGTGAGCCCCCGCCTCGGCGTGAATATTGATCATGTGGCCACCCTGCGGCAAGCCCGGGGCGGGCACGAGCCGGAGCCCGTGGCCGCCGGCCTCGCCGCCCAAAGCGCCGGAGCGCACGGCATCACCGTGCACCTACGGGCCGACCGCCGCCACGTCCAGGATCGCGATCTGCGACTCCTCAAGGAAGTGCTGGCCATTCCCCTCAACGTCGAGTGCGCCGCCACCAGCGAAGCCCTGGAGGCCGTGGTGCCCGTGCGCCCCGCCACCGTCACCCTCGTGCCCGAGTCCCGCGAGGAACTCACCACCCAAGGCGGCCTCGATGCCGTGTTCCTGCAATCCATGCTTCGCGGCGTGATCCGCGAGCTGCACCAGAGCAGCATCCGCGTGAGCCTCTTTCTGGATCCCTCCGAGGAGCAGGTGAAGATGGCCGCCAAGCTCGAGGCCGACGCCGTGGAACTGAACACGGGCGTCTACTCCGACCTGCCCCTCGGCGCCGATCCCGCCGAGGAGCTGGCCCGCCTGCGCACCGCCTCCCGCCTGGCGAACCGCCTGGGATTGCAGGTGCTCGCCGGGCACGGATTGAACCTGCGCAATGTCGCCTCCGTGGCCGCCATCCCCGAGATCGAGGAACTGAACATCGGTCACAGCATCATCGGCCGGGCCGTGCTGGTGGGGCTTGAGGCTGCCGTGCGCGAGATGCAGGCCGCCATGCGCGAGGTCCGCCCATGAGCACGATCCTCGTGGTGGACGATGAGGCCCTGATCCGGGAGACCCTGCGGGATTTCCTGGAGCTCGAGGGCCACCGGGTGCTCGTGGCCGAGGATGCCGTCGTCGCGAGGAGCATCCTGGCGGCGGACGAAGTGGATCTAGCCTTCCTCGACGTGGCCATGCCCGGCGAGAGCGGTCCCGAACTCTGCGCGCACATCAAGGAGGATCCCGACTGCAAGCACATCAAGGTGGTGCTGCTCACGGGCCTCGACGATGAGCAGCACTGGCGGGAGGGGCTTCGCAGCGGCGCCGACCTCTACGCCGTGAAGCCCTTCGGCGTCGAGCGCATCCGGCTCATCGTCCAGGAACTCCTGGGGGAGGGCGAGGCCTGATGTCGAACCTCAAGGGAAACCTCGAGAGCATCTCCCTCATGGACGTGGCGCAGCTGCTCCACGTCAACCGCAAAACGGGGCAGCTCCACATCCAGTGCGGCAAGAGCTCCGGAACCCTCTTTCTCATGAACGGCGACGTGATCCATGCGGAGTGCGGGCTATTCAAGGGCGAGAGCGCCGCGTTCGAAATCCTCGATCTGAACACCGGCACCTTCGACTTCCACGCGGGCAGCATCCAGTGCCCCCATAGCATCCGGCGCAGCCTCACGGATCTCCTCATGGAGGCCGCCCGCATCGGGGATAGCCGCCGGCGCCTCCACACCATCTTCCCCCAGCTGGATGCCGTGCCCTGGCCCACCACTCCGGCTGATCAGCTCACGGCAGGCCTCAAGATCTTCGAAGAGGAACGGCGCATCATCCCCTTCTTCGATGGGTTTCGCGACTTCCGGGAGATCATGGATGCCTCCGGCCAACACGACGTGGCCGTGCTGCAGGCCGCCGCGATCCTCAAGGAGGCCGGGCGATTGGAGGTCATTGAGCCCGACGCCCAGGTGTCCGTCGTGCCCCTGAAAACGGGGCTCTTCAGGAAGGGCGATCACATCGAACTGGCCAAAACGCTGGAAGCCAAATGGATGGGCATGGGCCCCCACGCCCATGGAATC
>CAYWDR010000223.1:0-5042 GCA_964457075.1 uncultured Solibacteraceae bacterium | reverse complement strand
ACATGGCCGGCCTGAGTGCCGTGAGGTTCAATCCCGACCTGGCGGCGACGTATGCCGGGTTGATCGCGAAGGGCCACCATTGGAGATCCGCTCTGGGGGCGGTGATGCGCAAGCTGCTTGTCCTCATGCGCGCGGTGCTCAAGGCCGAGCAGGACTGGGTCCCGAAGGTCCAAGCCGCCTGATCCCACCTTCCTTCTCCCACTTTTTTCTTTCACAGCGGAGCCACCGGTCGCAGCCGTGAGGGGGGCAAAGCCTGCGGGCCGCGAAAGGCGTGACAGAGGCCCTTTCTGGCGCGCCTTTCGCGGCCTTGCGCCCCTCACGGCGGGGCGGACCCTCCTCGCTGCGAAGGAAAAAGAACAAGGTTGGGCTTGACTGGGAACTGACAACCTCACCGGCCCAAAAAGAAAGCGGTCAGTGAGACAGCCTTCGCCGGTTCGTCGCACCTCAAGGCATGAAAATGTCTATTACTGTATTCACAGGCAGTTAGCATCCAATTTTCATGGCAGGGCCGGTGAGAAAGACAAAGAACGGAAGGTGCCGCCTCCCGACTCATTGCCCCGGCTAAGTCGTCATCACGAAACAACCTTGTCATCCCAAAGGCGAGAACGACCTTAGGAGTCGTTTCGGAATAACCAGAAAAGCACTGGTTATTCCGTAATGGCTCCTAAGGTGCGTCGGCCCTGCAGCTCAGCGGAGCCCCTCCAGCGCCCTCCGCATCCGCTGCGGCACGGCCTGCAGTTCCTCCTCCGCATGGGCGGCAAAGCCGAGGCGGAGGGCCTGGAGGGGGCGGTCGTGAAAGTCGAAGGCGCGGCCGGGATTGAAGCTCACGCCCTGGCGCAGGGCGGCCCGGGACCAGGCCTCCACGTCAATCCCCTCGGCCACGCGAAGCCAGAGGGCGAGGCCGCCGCTGGGAACCTCCAGCGTCACCACGCCCTCCAGTTCGCCCCGCAGGGCCTCGGCGAGGAAGTCGCGGCGGTCCTTGGAGGCCTTGCGCACCTTGTTGAGGTGGCGGACGTACTCGCCGTCCTCCAGCAGCGCCGCCAGGGCCCGCTCCAGCACGGGATCGGCGCCCTGATGTAGGCCCGCCTGCAGATCCCTGAGGCGGCGGATGAGATCCACGGGGCCGTGGAGGTGGGCGAGGGGGAGGCTGGGGAAGAGGCTCTTGGAAAGGGAGCCGAAGGTGATGACGAGGCCCGCGCGATCCTCCGCGCCGAGGGGCAGGGGCGGGGCGCCTTCGAAGTGGAACTCACTGCCCCGGTCGTCCTCGATGAGGGCGAGGCGGTGGGCCTTGGCGAGGGCCAGCAGGCGCGCGCGGCGGCCGGGGGCGAGGGTCACCGTGGTTGGGTACTGGCGGGCGGGGGTGAGGAAGACGGCCCGCAGGGGGCCCTCGGCGAGGGCCGCTTCCAGGGCCTCCACCTGGAGCCCCTCGCCGTCCACGGGCAGGGGCACCAGCTCGGCGCCCGCCCGCCGGAACAAGTCCCGCACTTCGGCGCTGCCGAGCGCCTCCACGGCTACCCGGTCGCCCTGTTGGACGAGGGCCTGGGCGAGCAACTGGAGGCCCGCCTGGCCGCCGCCCGTGATGAGGAGGGATTCGGGGGTGACGCTGAGGCCCCGCGTGGCGCCAAGCATGGCCGCGAGGGCCCGGCGGTAGGCCGGCTGCCCCTGGGGATCGCCGTGGACGAGGTGGCTCGCGTCCTTGCCCTGCATGGCCCGCGCGTAGGCCCGCGAGAGGGCCACCATGGGCAGCATGCGCGGGTCCGGCGTGCCCGTGGCGCAGGCGAGCACGGCGCGGGAGAAGGCCTCGGGGCGGGGCCGTTCCGGCACCGCCGGCAGGTCGAAGCCCGCGGCGCCGGGTGCCGCCGCGCCCTTGGCGAGGGGGCTCTCCTGGGGAATGCGCTCGGCTACGTAGGTGCCGCCGCCGGCCTTGGACACGATCCAACCCTCCGCCGCCAGTTCCTGGTAGGCGGCCTGGCTCGTGTTGCGGTGGACGCCCACCTGCTCCGCCAGGGCCCGGATGCTGGGCAGGGCTTGGCCGGGCTTGAGGCGCCCCTCGCGGATCGCCGCGGCGATGGCCCGGGCGATCTGAAGGAAGATCGGGGCCGGGGCCTCGGGATCGACGGACAGCGCGAGGTTCCAGGTGAGCACGGAGCTTCTAGGGTGCCAGAGAATCGGGCGGTCCGGCCCTCGGCTAGAGCTGCTGCTTCCTCAATTCCCGCTCCAGGGCGTTCGCCGCTTTCAGGAGATCCTTGAAATCCGATTCCTGGGGATGCGCGGCGAGGAAGCTGCGGGCGCGGCGGCGGGCGAGATCGAGCTTGGCGAGGGCTTCGGAAAGGGGGAGGCTCGGAATTTGGGCCTCCGTCAACTCCAGCTCGCAGGCCTCGAGGCGCATCTTGGCTTGGTGGGGGGCGAGGGCGAAGGCCTTTTCCGTGAGGGGCCGCGCCTCGGCGAGGCGGGGGCTGGGATCCCGGCCGGCACGCAGCTCCTGGATGGCCTGAAGGCGGCGCACGGCCCCCAAGTCCCGAAGGGCGGGGGCGAAGGCGGGGCGGGCCTGGAGGAGCTGCGTGAAGGCCTCCGCGGCGTCGGCGAGGTCGCCGCTCGGATCCTGCCCTCGGCGGATCTGGATGCGGCTGAGTTCCATGAGCGTGGCGCCCAGGCTGCCGAGGAAATTGCGCTGGGCGGGTTCCAGGGCGAGGCCCTCCCGCAGCACCTGGACGCCAGCCCGGAAATGGGGGACGGGATCCCCTCCGTTCCGCTGGGCCTCGCCGGCGAGGGCGTAGTGGACGTAGGCGAGGTTGAGCCGGTGGGCGAGGTGCCGGGGCTCCTGGGAGATGGCCTTGGTGAGGATCTCCGCGGCGCGGATGAGGTCGGGGTGGGTGGGGAGGCCCAGATCCTGGGCTTCCTCCGCCCGGGAGGTCAGGGCCAGGCCCAGGCGGTTGAGGGCGGGGCCCGTCCGCCCGCCGAGGGCCAGGGCGCGCTCCGCGTCGGCGACGGCGCCATCGAAGCGGCGGTAGGCCTCGGCGTGCTGCCGCCGCATGGAGTGATGGTTGCCCTGATCCCATTGGATGCGGGAGCGGTGAACGATGGGGGCGGGCAGGCTGGGATCGGCGGCGCTGGCGCGGTCGCAGGCCTCCAGGGCCCGGACGAGCCAGGGCATGGGATCGCCATGGCGATCCTGTTCCTCTTCCATGGCCCGGTTGGTGAGGGCTTCGGCGCGCCGGGTCCAAAGGCCGGGGTCGCTGCGGCCGATCTCCACGGCCCGATCCATGGCCCCTTCGGCCTCTCCTTCCAAGCGCAGGGCTTCCGCGCGGTCTCCGGCCTCCTCCCGGGCCAGGGCCTGGTTCTCCAGGATCTGATAGCGAAGGGCCCAAGCTTCGTAGGCCCAAGGTGTGGCCGCGGTGGCGACCTCCAATTCCCGCAGGGCCTCTTCGATGCGGCCATCCAGGCGCGCGAGCTGGGCCCGGGAGAGGGAGGCGCCATCAGGTTCTTGGCCGGCGAGCTGCAGCCACTTCAGGGCCTCGGCCCGGGGGCCCTCCTCCAATTCCTTCAGGCGCTTGGCCCGCTGGGCGGGGTCGAAGATCTCCTTGAGGGCCCGTTTTCCCTGGTCGTAGAGCTGCACGAAGGCCTGGCCCAGGGCGCGAGCCACTTCAGGATCGCGCAGGCCCGCGGCCCAGGCCCGCTGGAGGGCTTCGCGGGCCTCCTCCGGCTCATCCAAGGCGAGATGTCCCTGCCCCAGGGCGAAGGCGCTGGGGCCCTCGGCCCAGGGCCCGAGGCGGGCCATCTCCCGCCGGATCTCCGCCATGCGGCCCCGCACCCAGGCCACCTGGGCCCGGCGATCGTGGAGGGGGGCCAGGTGGGCCAATCGGAGGCGGTGGGTGACCTGCTCCATGGATTGGCCGTAGCGGCGGGCCAAATCCGTTTGGCGCCGGGCCAGGCGCAGGGCCCGCAGGCCCCAGGCGGCGCCCAGGGTCGCGAGCACGAGCCCCGCTCCCACGGCGAGGGCTAGCCGCCGGTTGCGGCGAAGGGCCTTGAGGCCGCGATCCCAAAGACTCGGGGCCCGGGCCAGGATGGGCCTTCCCCCGAGGAAGCGCTCCAGATCCTCTGCCAAGGCCAGGGCCGTGGGGTAGCGCCGGTTGGGATCCTTCTCCAGGCAGGTGTGGACGATGGTGGCGAGGTCCCGGGGCAGCTCCGGCCGCAGGGAACGGAGGGGACGGGGCTCCTCGTCCAGGATACGGCGCAGGGTCTCCACGGCGTGGGCGGTGCCCCCTTCGGCGGGAATGGGGCCGGGCGCGAGGCCCGAGTGCTGGAAGGGAGGCTCTCCGGCGAGGAGGGCGTAGAGGGTGGCGCCCAGGCCGTAGATGTCGCAGCGGAGATCGAGGGGGCCCTCGCCGGTGATCTGTTCGGGGGCCATGTAGTGGGGCGTTCCCAGGCCGGAGGCGCCCTGGGTCATGGAGCCGCCGTCCTCCAGCCGGGCGAGGCCGAAGTCCATGACGAAGGGGTGCCATCCGCCCTCGCGCTTTTCGAGGAGGACGTTGCCGGGTTTGAGATCGCGATGGACGAGGCCCTGGCGGTGGGCCTCATGGACGGCCCGGGCCACGGCGGCGAGGATGGTCCCCGCCTCCGCGGGCGAGAGCTGGGGGGCCAGCTCATCCAGGCCGGGGCCTTCGATGAGCTGCATGGCGATGGTGGCGTGGCCCTCCACCTCTCCCACGTCGTAGACCTGTCCGATGGAGGGGTGGCTGAGGCTGGCCTGGAATCGGGCTTCCAGGAGCAGGCGCTCCGTCTCCCGCGGGCCCGTGGCCCGTAGGAATTTCAGGGCCACCATGCGGTTGAGCTTGCGATCCCGGGCCTTGAAGACCTCGCCCATGCCGCCGGATCCCAAGGGGCCCAGGATCTGATAACGGTGGCCCTCGAAGGGCGCGAGGGAGGAGCCGGAGTCCGTCATGGCGAAGGGCTATCGGCCTTCGAGATAGCCTGGAACGGCCATCACTCCTTCTTCTTGCTGAACTGCCGCTCGTAGGCCTCTTCCGCGTACTCGCTGGGGG
>CAYWDR010000222.1:0-5206 GCA_964457075.1 uncultured Solibacteraceae bacterium | reverse complement strand
TTGTACGGTTCTGTGAGAGGTGCCCCTGGGCAACCGGGGGTGCCTACTCGAGTGGGTCCTCACCAGGATTGGGGCCTGGCCGCTCGGTTGGGTCGGAGTCCTTCTGCGTTCTTCTGCGGCTTCTGCGTTCCGCCTTTAGACGCCTCATGGTTCCTGGCTTACCTTTGTTTTTCTCCGCGTTCTCCGCGCCCCTCCGCGAGGCGCGCAGCGCCCTCCGCGTTCTCCGTCCAGCTTTTCGTCTCATCATGCGGGGTGATGCTTCGGGCCCCGCGCTTCCGCGTTAGTAGTTGCAGTTTTTATGGCCCCGCCCCCCGCCGAACAGCCCCCGCATCGTCCACCCGAAGATCCGGAAGGGGACTCCGATGAGCCAGAGGATGGGCGCGAGGATCGCCACCAGCAGGGCCAGGGGCCAGCAGAGCACGAGCAGGATGCACCAGAGGATGAAGGCGGCCATGGGACTCTCCGCTTTTATGGTGGTCCGCCGTCCGAGGTGAGCGGCCCCGCATTCGGCCAATGGCCCCTGCCTGCCGGTGGATGAAGGCGTGAGGGGATCCCGGCATCCGGTCTATGCTGGGGCTCCCCTCCGAGGTGAGCCATGGAATCGAACGACGGTATGGACCGCCGGTCCTTCATCGGTGCCGCACTGGCCGTGGGCGCCGCCGCGGCGCTGCCCCTGGAGGCGGGCCTGCCCCGCATCAAGGTGGACGTGACGCGCATGGACCTCGGCGCCCTTGCCGAGGGAATGGCGTCGCGGCGCTTCAATTGCGTGGAACTCGTGACGGCCTATCAGGAGCGCATCCGCATCGTGGACCGGAACCTCCATTCCGTCATCGAGCTGAACCCCGACGCCCTGCGCATCGCGGCTTCCCTCGATCGGGAGCGGCGGGAAGGCCGCGTCCGCGGGCCGCTCCACGGCATCCCCGTGCTCCTCAAGGACAACCTCGACACCGCCGACCGCATGAAGACGACGGCGGGCTCCCTCGCCCTCGTGAACGCGCCCGCGCCCAAGGCCGATGCCTTCGTCGTCCAGCGGCTCCGGGCGGCGGGGGCCGTGATTCTCGGGAAGACGAACCTCAGCGAGTGGGCCAACTTCCGCTCCACCCACAGCATCAGCGGCTGGAGCGGGCGGGGTGGTCAGACCCGCAACCCCCACGCCCTGGATCGCAACACCTCCGGCTCCAGCTCCGGCTCCGGCGCCGCCATGGCCGCCAGCCTTTGCGCGGCGGCCGTGGGCACGGAAACGGATGGCTCCATCGTGAGCCCCGCCAGCGTCAACGGCGTCGTGGGCCTCAAGCCCACCGTGGGCCTCCTGAGCCGCAGCGGCATCATCCCCATCTCCCACACGCAGGACACGGCGGGCCCCATGACCCGCACCGTGCGGGACGCCGCCCTGCTGCTCTCGGCCATGGCCGGCGCGGATGCAGCCGATGGGGCCACGGCGGAGGCGAAGGGGCGGATCCACGCCGACTACACCGCCTTCCTGAAACCCGACGGATTGAAGGGCGCGCGGCTTGGCGTCCTCAAGAACTTCAACGGCCTCCATCCCGGCCTCGACGCCGCCCTGGAGCCCGCCTTCAAGCTCCTCAAATCCCTCGGGGCGACGCTCGTGGAGGTGGAGCTGAAGTCCGCCGCCTACGACGCCGCGGAGCTGGAGGTGATGCTCTACGAGTTCAAGGCGGGCCTCAACGCCTACCTGGCGAAGCGGGGCGGCGCCGTGAAGGACCTCGAATCCCTCATGGCCTTCAACCGCAGGGAGGCGAAGCGAGAGCTGGCCCTCTTCGGGCAGGAACTATTCGAACAAGCCCAGGCCAAGGGCCCCCTCACGGACGCGGCCTATCTCAAGGCCTTGGAGACCTGCCGCAAGGGCGCCCGCACCGAAGGCATCGACGCCGTCATGGACAAGGAGAAGCTCGACGCCCTCGTGGCGCCCACGGGCATCCCCGCCTGGCTCATCGATCCCGTGAACGGCGACAACTTCGGCTTCAGCTGCTCCACCCCCGCGGCCGTGGCGGGCTATCCCCATCTCAGCGTCCCGGCGGGCATCGTGCATGGGCTTCCCGTGGCCCTCTCCTTCATGGGCCGCGCCTGGAGCGAGGGCATCCTCCTCCAGTTCGGCCACGCCTTTGAGGGGGCGGCCAAGGCCCAGCGGGAGCCGAAGCTGCGGAACCACGCGCTTTGAAAGGTGGACGGATATGTCGAAGGGCCTATCTTCGCCCCTGCGCTTGTGCGCAGCTGGGAGGTGGTCCATGCGACTGCTCCAAATGGCATGCCTCAACTTGACCCTGGTCGGAAGCTCCTTGGCGCTTGCGGGATGGGATGAGAAACCCGCCAAGAAGGAAGCGAAGTCCGAGGCCGTGGTCGGCTGCAGCGACACCAAGATATTCCACAAGCCCGGCTGCAAATGGGTGAAGGAAGTCGAAAAGGCCGGGACGAAGGTGAACCTTCCCTCCAAGGCCGAAGCTGAAAAGAAGGGCTTCAAGGCATGCGGCGACTGCAAACCCTGATCCTTCCCTCAAATGAACCTTGATCCCCGATGGCACCTTCGCCACCCTGGAGGCCTCAACTCCCGGAGGCTTCCATGAAGCTCGCACTCCTCGCCCTGATGGGCACGCTCGCCTTCGCGCAGGGCACACCCAAGGACGCCAAGAAACCCGCGCCTGCGCCCGCGCCCAAGGCCGCGCCCGCCTCCGCGCCCAAGGCCGCACCCGCCGTCGGCGGTTTTGTGGGCAACAAGGATTCCAAGGTCGTCCACAAGGCCGACTGCAAGACCGCCGCCAAGATGAAGGCCGAGAACAAGGCCGCCTTCGCCTCCATGGCCGAAGCCGAGAAGGCCGGCTACAAGGCCTGCAAGGTGTGCAAGCCCTAAAGCTGAGGTAGGCAGGGCTTTTATCACCGTTCATCACTGTTCATCACCGGTTGTCTTTGTTTGTTTTTTGCCTCAGGCCTTCGCCTCCTTGGCTCCAGTGGCGGCGAATGGTGCCATGGGCTGAAAAGACAAAAGAAAACCGGTGATGAACAGTGATGAACAGTGATGGCCGAAGCAGGGGCTCGGCTTGAGCCCATGGGGGCCGCCGAGGGTGGGCTGTCGGATGATGAAGGCGCCTCCACTCGCCGTGCTGGGATGGCCTCGATGACGGCGGTCACCCCGTGCCCACCAGCCCCATGATTTCAGCGTGCCTTCGAAGGGCGACTGGGTCTGGTATGCCTCGGTCCATCCCCGCCAGTCTTCGACGCTGCGGCAGACGAGGCGCGATAGCAGCGGGCGCGGCCCTCCCCAACTGTCCTAGCTTCAAAGTCGAAACCGTACCTTTTGCCCCGGGGGCTCCGGCGCGAAGGTGAAGGCATCCGGTCTTGGGAGGTCCGCTCTCCCGAGGCCGGGGTTCTCAATTCGCGCGTTTGACACGGCCGGCCCAGGGTTCTGGGCCGGCCGTGACCCTTTGTTTATTTGGAGCCCCCATGACGTCCCTGCGCCACCGAGCCCTCTCACTCCTCACCCTCGCCCTCGCCGCGCCGGGCACCCTCACGGTGCCCGCGGCCTTGCTCCTCGCCTCGCCCGCCCGGGCCCAGGAGGGCCCCGAGCGGGATGATCCCAAGGGCCGGCGCAAGGAGCGCTTGGAGTGGGAGGGCGAGTGGAGCCCCGCCTACCGCCGCTTCCTCATGGAAGCCGCGGGCCGGGAGCGGGTGCGCTACGCGGCCCTGATGCCCAAGGCCGGCCAGGCCCCCCTGGCCTACGGGGTGGTGGCTCAGGGCACCCAGTGGATCAGCCTCGGACCCACGAACGCCGACGTGGCCATCAACGGCGGCACTCAGCTGGCCCAGGCGGACTCCGGGCGCGGCACGGCCATCGCCGTGCATCCCACGGATCCCAAGCGCATCTACTTCGCCACCTCCGGCGGCGGCCTGTGGCGGAGCCTGGATGGGGGCGCCACCTGGGCCACCATCACGGATACGCTGGGCAGCCTCTCCGTGGGGGCCCTGGCCCTGGATCCCTCCAATCCCAACATCCTCTACCTGGGCCTGGGCGATGCCTTCGATGGCACGGGCCTCGGCCTGCTGAAGTCCACGGATGGCGGAGACACGTGGTCGGCGCCCATCTTCCTGGGCACGTCCCGGGTCATCAACCACATCGCCATCAGCTCGAAGGATCCCAAGGTCGTCCTCGTGGCCACGAACCAGGGCCTCTTCCGCTCCGCGGATGCGGGCGCCACCTTCGCGCCCGTTTCCATCAACGGCGCCACGCCCTACACGTGGGTGCTGGCCCCCGCGGGGGCCGGGGCCTGGGCCTTGGCGGGCCAGCCCGCCCAGGTGGACGTGAAGGGCCAGGTGTGGACGAGCCAGGACGACGGCCTCACCTGGAGCTCCGCTACGGGCATTCCCGCCACGGGCATCGATCGCATCAGCCTCGCCTCGGCCCCGGGCAACCCCCAGGTGATGTACGCCATGGCCGCCGACGGGCAAGGCCAGACCGCGGATCTTTTCCGCTCTACGGACGGGGGCCGGGGCTGGACCTCCCTGGCCGTCGGCGCCAAGTCCTACACGAACGCCAATCTGGAGAGCGCGGGGCCCGCCAGCCTGCTGGGCGGCCAGGGCTGGTACAACCACACCCTGCTCGTGGATCCCCTCGATGCGAACCACGCCTACTTCGGCGGCCAGCTCCTCCTCATGGAGACGAAGGACGGTGGCCAGACCTTCACCCAGCTCACCAACTGGCTCGCCCAGTACGGTCTGCCCTACGTGCATGCGGATTTCCACGCGGGCGCCTTTGATGGTTCCGGCAACCTCTACGTGGGCACGGATGGCGGCCTCTTTAGATCCGCGGACCGGGGCCTCACCTGGGCGAACCTCAACAAGGGGATCACGAGCCACCTCATCTACTCCGTGGGCACCTCCCTCACTAACCGGGATGCCATCCTCGGCGGCTTCCAGGACAACGGCACCCGCGTGCGCTCCGGCGCCACGAGCACCTTTGATCAGACCCTCGGCGGCGACGGCTTCGGATCCCACATCCACGCCCTCGACGCGAAGAAGATGATCGGCAGCCTCTACTACACGCGCCTCAAGAAGAGCACGGATGGCGGCGCCACCTGGATGAACGCCACCACGGGCATCACGGAGGCGGGGAGCTCCGGCTCGGCCCCCTTCCGCACCCGCCTCGTCCCCGACCTCGCCGACGCCTCGGGTAACACCCTCTATACCTTCACGAATT
>CAYWDR010000221.1:0-5265 GCA_964457075.1 uncultured Solibacteraceae bacterium | reverse complement strand
TGATGAACAGTGAAAACCACTCCAGGGCGAATGGGAACCTGCTTTTGCGGGAAGGTGGTTGCCCATCATTCGAGCAGCTTGCAACTCCGGCAGGACTAATGACGCCATGTTTAGAAAAGCGGAACGAGCGGGTCGCACCCCCTTCTGCGGGTTCTGCGGGTTCTGCGTGGCGCGCAGCGCTTCTGCGTCTTTTGCGTTCAGCTTTATGAATCCGCCGCCCAATCCATCCGCTCCCCCACGAGCAGCAAGTTCCCCGGATTAACGCGGTTCGCCACTTCGGAGACCTCGACCCGGAAGCCTGCTTCTCGAAGTTCCTGCACCCATTGTTCCCGTGTGCGAAAACAAGGCCGCGAGCCCCGGTTGAAGCCTAGGGCGAGGGCCATGCGTTCGAATGCGCGGGTGAGGCGCGTGCCGCCTTGAAGGCCGGCGTCCGTTTCCCGAACGAGGATGCGGCCGCACGGGGCGAGGGCCGCCGCAGCCCTGCGGAGCACTTGCCGCTGCGCGCCTTCGTCTAGGTAGTGGAGCACGTCGAGGCAGGTCACCGTCTGGCAGGGGGGAATGTCGAAGGTGCGGATGTCTCCCAACTCCAGGCGGATTCCGGAGAGGCCGCGCGTGGCGCGCAGGGCCGCCCGGTGCTTGCCCTCGTCGTACTCGATACCGTGGACGCGCCGCCCCTCGCCCAGCTGGGCCAGGATAGCCGCCAGCAGGCCGAAGCCGCTGCCGAGGTCCACCGTGAGGGAATCCGGCGCGATGTAGGGCGCCACGGCGCGGTAGCAGGGGTCGGTGGCCACCTTGATCCAGGCGTAGCACCACGCGTTCAAGTTCCAGCCCCGGTAGCGGAGGGGCGTGCGCTGGATCGCCGCTTCGAGGGCGGCCTCGAAGGCGGGTGTGGGCGATAGGGGCATCCGGTCAGTTTATCCGGTGCCTAACTCGCGTTGGGATGCCGCTCCAGGATCAGCCGCAGCTGGGTGTTGCGCCTCACCAGTTCCTGGCGGCGCAGGTGCGCGATGAGTTGGGGCGGGCAGGCGCTCCAGCGGGCGAGGTTTTGGATGAAGAGGGTGGACGTGTAGGTGCGCCGGCATAGGAGGGCCGTGGCGTGGCCATCCAGGGTGGCCGCGGGCAGCTGGGCGAGACAGCGGCCCTCCGTGTTCACGATCAGCTCGGCCCGCTCCTCGCCCGTCCGTTGGGTGAAGGTCGCGCGAAGCACCTCGCGGGCCATGGTGCGGGTCTGCTCCGGGGCCTCCCGGGAGGTGGCTACGAGGTACTGCTCCTGGAGCCGCCGGTTGGACCAGAGGCGCCGGTAGAGGGCGGGAGGCAGCATGGGGTTGCGAAGGAGGGCGCGGCGCACGCCATCGTCGTGGGCGAAGGCGGCGCGCGCGGCCAGCGCCTCCAGGCCCGCCGAAGTGCGGTGGTGGTCGGCCACGAGCCTCGCCTGGAGGCCCGCCATGCGGGGGTTCTCCAGCAGGGCCTGGATCACCTCGGGCAGGGGATCGAAGCAGAGGGCGCTGAGGTCGGGCTCTTCCGCCGCGCGGGCGAGGGCCACGCGGGCATCCCCCGTGAGGCCCTTGAGGACCGTCGCGAAGCGCTGGCGATGGGTGGTGGAAGCGGCCTCGTCCTCGGGTCCCCCCGCATCGGGGTCTTCGGCCAAGGCTTCATGGGGCGCCTCAAGCGCGCCGAGCACCACCAGATGCTCCAGGATATCCGCCACCTCGGCTTCGGCCGTCCCCATGAGCGCGGCCAGGGTGGGCACGTCCGTGGCACCGTCCAATCGGGACATCAGGAACCCCTGGCGGGGGTCGAGGGGCAGGGCCGAGAGATCCAGGTCGGCCTTCGGCTGGGGCTTCCAGGTCATGAGTCGAGGATAAGCCCGACGCCGATTTCGGATTGGCCAAATGCAGGCTCTTAGGGCAGCAGCCCGAAGCGACCGCCCCGGGTGTCGACGATGATGGTTCGTTCGAGGAAGAGCCGGTTGCCGGTCATCCCGCCCATGCCCGAGAGGCGCATCATCCATTCCTGAGCGGCGCTCACCCCCTCGACGTAGGCCACCTCCCCCAGGGGCAGGCGCGTGGCGCCCAGGTGGAGGGCCGCGTCGGAGGCGATCACGTGCACTTGAAGCGTCTTGCCCCAGGAATTCACACCGAACTGGGCCGGCGTGGCGCCTGGGCGCGCCAGGGCGGTCCAGGCGGGGCGGCTGGTCAGCAGGGCGTAGATTCTCTAAGTGAACGGTATTGGCGCTAAGGGAGCCAAGTGGGGCCCACGCCCGTGGGGACGCTGGGGAGGGGCGGCGAGAAATCGAAATGCGCCGAGGTGAGGCCATATAGCTCCGTGGGCAGGGGCGGCGTCCCCGACCCGTTGCTCCAGAAGTTGTTCCCGACGGGGACGTCCGTGGATCCACCGATGTTGTAGAGGTAGGCCGGCTTCGTCCCGTCGAAATCGTTGGCGTCGATTTGGCTAAGGCTGACGGCGGGGTTGGGCACGTTGAAGAAGGCGAGGGCGTAGTACCCGCCCCTGAACCGGTTGTGGTCCATCTGGAACGAGGTCCCGCGGAGATCCGCGTGGATCGAAGGCACGACCTTCGTGAAGGCGCAGTTCTGGATGATCGGCCCGGCTCCGGTCAGGAGTTCGAGATACGACGTGCCAGTGGGCGCGTTCGCGGTCACGTTCAAATTGGAAAGCTTCGGCGAACAATTGAAGACGTGGATGCCCCCGTTGAACACACCCGAAGCGAGGTTGGTGATCCGCGTGTTTTGAAGGAGGGTGCCGCTCCCATCCGCGGGGTTGAAATCCACCGCGCCCTCGAACCAGAGGGCGAAGCCTTCGTTGGCGTTCAAGACCCCGCCCACCTTGTGCGCGGTGAACGTGGCGGGGGCGCCCGGGGTGGCGAGGACGCGCAGCAGACCCTTCACCGCGAGGCGCCCCCTGCTGGAGCCATCCCCGTGCTCCACATCCACGGAGGCGCCCTCAGCCACGTAGAGCTTCGTGCCCGTGTCCACCAGGAGGTGGCCGCCGTTGACCTCCACCGTTCCCTCGGCGACGTAGGGGCTTTGCGCGGCCATCGTCGTGAATCCGGCGGCGCTCACAGCGGGGAGCCGCGTCCCGTGGAGGTTCCGGACCGCGGCGGAGGGCGCGGATTCCTGCGCGCCCACGGCGGTCACCCGGTACTGGTAGATCACGCCGTCCCCCGCCGGGGAGGCGATGGCGTCATCGTAGCCATTCGACGCCACCGGTGCGCCGTTCAGCTGGGTCCAGGCGCTTCCATCCGTGCTTCGGAAGATGTTGTAGCCCGTCAACCCTCCTCCCGTGCTGGCGGACCAGCTCAGGTGGATGTTCCCCAGGGTGCCGGTGGACGTCAGGGCCGTGGGGACGCTGGGAGTGGTGGAGGCTGGGGCCGGAGCGGCGCCGCCTCCTCCGCCGCCACATCCCCAAGAGAGGGCCAGGGCCAAGGGTGGGAACCATCGATGGATTCGCATGGAAGCTCCTTCAAGGGGTCAGGGCTAGATTCAATTCACCAGGATCAGACGGCAGTTCCCCGTCGCGAGGAAGAGGGGGCCGCTGCCATCCGCCTTCACGCTGACGATGCCCATCATGCCGCCGCCGCCCACGCTCGTCAGTTGGTAGACGATCCGATCCCCCGCCGCTTGGGGATCCGCCTCGCCCACGCTGGGGGAGGCCCCCAAGGTGATGGTCCCCGTGCCATCCACCGCGCAATTGAAGAGGTCGTACTGGCCGGCCCGCTTCAGCGCGAAATGGACGCGCCCGCCCCAATAGCCTTCGAAGAGGGCGTAGTCGGTTCCCGTGGTGAGGGGCGTGAAGCCCGATCCATTCCCGCTCACGGAATAGAGGCGGGTCGTCGCGTCGGAGTAGTCGCCCTTCATGAGCACGAGATGGTCGCCAGCCAACCCCATCGGGTGGTAGACCTGCCCGAGGGGGCTGAGGGCCTGGGTGCCCGTGCCGTCGAGATTGACGCCGTAGACCTCGGAGACCGCGGCGTCCTTGCTCTCGTAGATGAGCTGGGTGCCGAGGATGCGATATCCCCGCTGGTCCTTGGCCGGGTTGGTGGCCAGAGCCCGCATGTCGGTGCCATCCAGGCGAACGCTGTAGAGGCTGTACCGCGCGGGCGCGCTACCTGTTTGAGCCACGAAGACCAGGCGGCCCTGATCCGCCACCTGGCTGAAAAAGGGGCCCGGCGTCGGCGTGAGGATGGCGTGCCCGGTGCCATCCAGGTTCACGGCGTGGAGGGTGCGCGTGGTGTCCGTTTCTCGCTGGTAGTAGACGACCTTTCCTTGAGTGATGGCGATGGGCTGCTTGAGCATCGCGTTGGCGGCAAGGGTCGTGAGCCCCGTGCCGTCCCCGTGGATCACGTAGAGATCCCCACCTCCGGAGGCCAGGGACGAGAACACGATCCGGTCTCCGTCGATGCGGAAGTGGCCCCCGCAGGTTTCCGAATAGATGTTGCCCGCCAGCAGCAGGCCACCCGTGCCATCGATGTTCACGCTGTAGAGGTCGGCGCTCAGGCCATCCGGGCGCATGCGCTGGTAGACGAAGCGGCTCCCCACCATGCCGCCGAAGTATTCGTTGGCCGGGTTTGTGGCGAGGGGCACGGTTCCGGTGCCATCTAACTTCACGCTGAACAGATCCTGCTGCCCCGACGTTGTCCGGTAGTAGATCAATCGATCGCCCACGACCTGCACGGCCGTTTCGGAATCCGGGGTCGCGGCGAGCGTGACCCGGCCCGTGCCGTCGGCTTTCACGGCGTAGATGTCGGAGAGGCCCCCGACGTACTCGTTATAGATCACGGTCGCGGCCGCCGGCGGGGGCGGGGGCGGGGCGCTGCTCGAAGAACTCGATCCGCCCCCGCCGCAAGCGAGGAGGAGGCCCAGGGCGTGGATACCCAGGAGGACGCGCGCAGAGCATGAATCGATGTGAATCCAGTTCGAGTTGATCTTCATGGGGTGCTCCTGGAAAAAAGCGATGATCGATCGCCTCAGGAAGCATCGGGGCAGCCCGGGAAGCCAGGTAGGGACAGTTTGGGAAATGGCGACCATACCAGGCTGTCCCGAAACCCCCGTGCGCCGCGCTGGGAGCGCCGGGTGGTGCCTCGCAAGGAAGGCGAGATGAGCATAGTGGTTCTACGCGATTCGAGCCTGACGTAGCGGGGCGCGTCCCGCCTAGCGCCGCCGCGGCACACGGGGGTTTCGGGACAGCCTGGCACCAGGCACACTCAGCCATGCGAATTCGAGGCCTGCTGCTCCCGCTCGAGCCGGA
>CAYWDR010000220.1:0-5278 GCA_964457075.1 uncultured Solibacteraceae bacterium | reverse complement strand
TCCATGCCCGATCACTGGGCCATCGAGCAGCTCTTCCCCGTGATGCCCATCCACCGCCTCAAGGAGCAGCCGACGCTCTCCACGACGCTCTGCGACATCACCTGCGATAGCGACGGCAAGATGGAGAAGTTCATCGATCTGAAGGACGTGAGGGACGAGATCCCCCTCCACGAGCCCAAGGCCAACGAGCCCTACTACGTGGCCTTCTTCCTCACCGGCGCCTACCAGGACATCCTCGGCATGCGCCACAACCTCTTCGGCGCGCCGAACGAGGCCCACATCGTCGTCTACGAGGACGACGAGTTCAAGATCCAGCATGTCGTCGCCGCCGACACCGTGGAGGACATGCTCCGCACCGTCCACTACGACACGGCCACCATGATCGGCGCACCCACCAAACGGCGGAAGGCCGTGAAGAACGCCGACGCCGCCGAGACCCTCAAGTCCGTGATGCAGGAGCAGTTGAAGCTGCATACGTATTTGGAGATCTGATAAGCAGAAACCATCCCCCCCAACGCGCGAGGCGCGTTGGGGGGGTGTGAGATCAACTCTTCTTGGAGACTGCGGCGGCCTCCTGGTAGGCCTTCAGATCCGCCTCGTACTGCTTCACGCGGGCCTCGGGGGCCTTGCCGCGGGCGGCGGTGAGGGCCTTCTCCTGGGCGGTGACGGCCTCTCCGCTCCGGCCCGACTGGTGCAGGGCCTTCGCGAGATGCAGGTTCAGGGAAGGGGCGGCCTCGGGATCCTTCAGCTCCGATTCGAGGAGGGCGATGGCGCGCTCGTACCAGGCCTTCGATAGGCCCGCTTCGCCCGCGATGACCATGGCGGGCGTGGTGAAGTCCGGTTCCGTCTTCACCTTTTCGGCCTCGATCATGGCCTGGGCCTTGGCTTCATCCAGGTGGAGGAGGGCGAGGAAGCGGGGGCGGAACAACAGTTCGCCCTGGTCGGGGTACTTGGCGAGGGCCTGGTCCGTAAGGGTCAGGAGCTTGGGGTAGTCCTTGGCCTTGGTGGCCTCGTTCAGATCCTTGCCAAAGGCTTTGATGAGCTCCATCCGGCGGGCCTCCTTGGCCGCGTCCTTTTCGGCCTCCGCCTTGGCGGCGGCGAGATCGTGCTTGCCGGAGACGACGTTGGCGAGGGTCTTTTCAAGGCCTCCCATGGGGTGGCCCATCCAAGCGACGCGCCCCTCAGCGTCGATGATGAAGGCGGCCGGGATGCCGTTCTGGTTGGCCGCCTGCATCCAGGCCTTGGCCATGTGCGCGTCGGCGGTGTCCCGGGCCACGGCGTAGCCCATCTTGTCGCCCATCTCCTTCACGAAGGCGTCGACGCCAGCCTCGATCTTTTCGGGGGACTCGCCCCGCTCCCACACGTCCATGCCGATGAAGGTGGCCTTCCCCTCGAATTGCTTGGCCATCTTGGTGAGGTGGGGGATGGTCTGGCGGCAGGGGCCGCACCAGGTGGCCCAGAATTCGACGACGTAGACCTTGCCCTTCTCCAGGGTGGGCACGGGCGTGCCCTTCACCCAGCGGGCCGCCTTGAAGGCCGGGGCCGGGCTGCCGATGGTGACGGGGGTGACGGGCGCGGGCTTGGCCTCCTCGGAAGCGAGGAGCAGCGCGGGCGCGAAGAGCGCGGCGGTAAGGGGACGACGCATGGGGACTCCGAAGGGAAGAGCGGCTCCCAGCCGCCCGAAGGAGGGATGGTAGCAAAGTCCCGGGAGTTCCCGGCTACTGGTAGGGGCCAACCAACGTCAGATCCTGGCGGCTGATGACCTTGCCCCCCTGCCGGAATTCCAGGGTAGTGGTGGCCTTTCCGAAGTCCAGGCGGTGCTTGGGAAAGGCGACGAAGAGGTCCGCACGCACCGCCTTCCCCCGGGGCACGGGCACGGGGTTGGTGGCCGAGATCACCTCGAACCCTTGGGCGGTGGCGGCCTGTGGAAAGGCGATGGCCACCTCCAGATCCCGATGGACGAGGTTGGTGAGGTCGAAGCGCAGATGATTGATCACGCGCGGGCCCTTCACCGGATCTTGCACCTGCTGGAAGAGGGCGCCCCGGGCCCTCAGCTGCACGATGTCCACGCTGGCCCGGGTGACGAAGAGAATCCCGAGGAACCCCCAAAACAGCACCGTGAGGCCCAGGTAGATGAAGGGACGCGGGCGGGCCGCCCGGGGAGGCTCCCCGGCGAGCCCCGCTTCGGTATCGTAGCGGATGAGGCCCCGGGGCTTGTTCACGCGGGCCATCACGGCGTCGCAGGCGTCCACGCAGGCAGTGCAGGCGATGCATTCCATCTGCATTCCGTTGCGGATGTCGATGTTCGTGGGGCACACCTGCACGCAGCGGTCGCAGGCGATGCAATCCCCGGAGGCCTGGGGGGCGGAGCCTCGACGGGGTTCCCCTCGCACGGGATCGTAAACGACGGCGAGGGAGTGGCTGTCCATGAGCACGGTCTGGAAGCGGCCATAGGGGCAGAGGGTGAAGCAGAGGCGCTCCCGCACCCATCCGAAATCCACGAGGATGAACCCGGCGATGAACGCCATCACGAGGAAGAGGGTCCAGTTCGCCGCCGGGGGCTGGGTCATGGCCTGGCGAAGGCGGTCGGTGCCCACGAAGTAGGCCAGGAAGCTGTGGGAGATGAGGAGGGAAACGAGGGTGAAGGCGCCCCACTTGAGGGCCTTCTTCACGACCCAGGCGGGCTGATCCGCGCCCTCCTCATCCCGGCGTTTCCGTTCCAGGTGGCTGCCCTCGATCCAGCGCTCGATGCGGCGGAAGGTGGAGGCGACGAACACCGTTTGCGGGCAGGCGTAGCCGCACCAGACGCGGCCCCAGACGGCCGTGACGAAGCAAAGCGCGAAGGCCGCGCCCGCGAGGATGAGAAAGAGCAGCGGCGCCTCGTGGGCCCATAGATTGAGCCCGAAGATGTGGAAGCGCCGCCGGGCCACGTCCAGCAGCAGGGCCTGTTCGCCATGGATGCGGAGCCAAGGCAGCAGCAGGTACACGAAGATCAGGCCGGCGGAGACGGCGGATCGGAGCCGGTCAAAACGGCCCTTCACGTCGGCGGGGTAGGCGTAGCTGAACTTGCCCCGGGCGGGGGGCGCGGGCTCCCGATTCAACGCGGTTTGAGGGGAATCACTCATGGCTCACTCGGCGATCGGTTGCCCCTCCGGCGCCTTGGGATTGGCCGGGGTGGTGCCCTTCAGGGAACGCACGTGGGCGGCGAGGGCGAGGATCTCCTCGGCCTTGAATTTCTCCTCCCAGGCGGGCATGCCCTTATCCGTGACGCCCTCGTTGATGGTCTTCACGATGAAGGGCGTGGTGCCGTCCCCGTTGATCCAGAAGGCATCCGTGAGGTTGGGGCCCACCTGCCCGCCCCCATCCGCCATGTGGCAGGAGGCGCATTTGCTTTGGAAGAGGGATTGACCCGTGGCGAGCACGGCCGGGGCCTTTTCCGCGTCGGCGATTTCCTGGGGCGTCCACACTCGGGGCGGATTCGCGCGCTTCACGAGGGCCACGTGCTCCTTGCGGTCCGCCTCGAACTGCTGGGCCAGGGTGGCCCCGCCCCAGGCGTGATAGAAGAGGACATAGGCGACGCCGAAGACGATGGATCCGTAGAAGATGGCGTTGAACCATCCCGGGATGGGGTAGTCCATCTCCTGGATGCCGTCGTACTCGTGATCGAGAATTTGGTCGGGACGCGTGATGGCCATGGCCTCAGTCCTCCAGGGGCATGCGGGAGATTTCGTCGAAGTGCGCCTTCCGCCCCTTGTGGAAGGTCCAAGCGCACCATCCGAGGAAGGTGGCGAGGAAGAGGAGCATGGCCACCACGGTGAGGTTCAGGTGGGGGAACTGGGCGAGCAGGGCGGCTCTCATGACTTTCCTCCCGCAGGGGCCGGAGCTTTCCCCAACTTCTGCAGGTAGGCGATGAGGGCCACGATCTCCCGATCCTGCATGCCGAGGGGGCCGCCCTGGGCCACGAGGCCGTCGGCGATCTTCTTGGCCTGGGCCTTGGCATCCGGCCCGGCGTTTTGGATCTGATCGGCCGAATAGGGCACGCCCACCTGCTTCATCACGGCGAGTTTCTTTCTCAGCGAGGAGAACTCCGTGGTATCCCGGAGCATCCAGGAGTAAGCGGGCATGATGGATCCCGGCGTCATGACGCGGGGGTCATCCATGTGCCGGAAGTGCCACATGTCGGGGTACTTCCCGCCCACGCGGGCGAGATCCGGGCCCGTGCGCTTGGAGCCCCACTGGAAGGGGTGGTCGTAAATGAACTCCTCGCCCTGGGAGGGCTTTCCGTAGCGCAGGGTCTCGGGAACCGTGGGCCGGATCATCTGGGAGTGGCAGTTGTAGCAGCCCTCGCGGATGTAGATATCGCGCCCCGCCACCTCCAGGGCCGTGTAGGGCACGGGCTTGTTGGCCACGGTGACGTACTCGTGCATGGTGATCGTGGGCAGGATCTCGATGATGGTGCCCACGAGGATGGCGCCCACGGCGAGCACCGTCATGATCACGGGCAGGCCCTCCAGCTTTCGGTGGCGGTTCGTCTTGAGGCCGTCGTCGAAGTGCTCGACTCGCTTTACGACGGGGCGATCCTCCGTCTCGTCCCTGGGTGCGAGCTTCACGGTCATCCGCAGGTTGTAGAGCATGAGCACGAAGCTGGCGAGGAAGAGGGTTCCGCCCACGGCGCGCACCCAGTAGAGGGGCACGATGCGGATCACGGTGGCCACGAAATCCGGGTACATCAGGCGCCCGGAGCCGTCGATGGCCTGGAGCATGAGGCCCTGGGTGACGCCCGCGGTCCACATGGAGAGGATGTAGATCATGATCCCGAGGAAGCCCAGCCAGAACTGGTAGTCGGCCAGCTTCTTGGAGTAGAGCTCCGTCTTCCAGAGCTTGGGCACGAGGTAGAAGAGCATGCCGAAGGTGAGAAAGGCGTTCCAGCCCAGGGTGCCGCCGTGCACGTGGGCCACGATCCAATCGGTGTAGTGGCCGAGCAGGTTCACGGATTTGATGGAGAGCAGGGGCCCCTCGAAGGTGGTCATGCCGTAGAAGGTCACGCCCGCCGCCAGGAACTTCAGCACGGGCTCCGTGCGCACCTTATCCCAGGAACCGCGCATGGTGAGGAGACCGTTCACGGTGCCGCCCCAGCTGGGGGCCCAGAGCATGATGGAGAACACCATGCCCAGCGTCTGCGCCCACTCGGGCAGGGCCGTGTAGAGGAGGTGGTGGGGGCCCGCCCAGATGTAGATGAAGACGAGGGCCCAGAAGTGGACGATGGAGAGGCGGTAGC
>CAYWDR010000219.1:0-5300 GCA_964457075.1 uncultured Solibacteraceae bacterium | reverse complement strand
CTGCCCGGGGGCCCCGCCCAGGATCCGAAGGCCGGCGGAACGGATGGGTCGTGCCCCCTTCTGCGGTTTCTGCGTGGCGCGCAGCGCCTTCTGCGTCTTCTGCGTTCGCTTTTCTCCGCGTTCCTCCGCGAGCCGCGCAGCGGCCTCCGCGACCTCCTCGTTCCGTTTTTTCACCCCAATCAAACCACCCCTTTGGCACCATCAGAGGGTGAGCGACGCGCCCTTCCTCCTCCTTTTCCCCGGCCAGGCCACCGAGGCCGTGGGCATGTCCGAGGGCTGGACTGAAGATCCCGCCTGGGCCGCCACGCTGGTATCGGCGGAGGCCCACACGGGCTATCCCCTGCGTGTCTGGATGGCCGAGGGCCCGCTGGAAACGCTGCGATCGCAGCGCCACGCCCCCTGCGCCGTGCTGAGCCACAGCGTGGGGCTCTTTCGCGCCCACCGGGCGGCGGGCATGCCGAAGCCGGCGGCGGCCACGGGGCATAGCATGGGCTTCTTCAGCGCCCTCGTCGCGGCGGGCGTCGTGCCACTGGAGGCGGCCCTGGATCTCGTCGGCGCCACGGAGGATGAGGCGGAGCGCCGCTTCGAGCCGGGCACCATGGGCATGGCCTACGCCATCGGGATGAAGGAGGCGGAACTGCGCAAGCGCCTGGAGGCCTTCCCTGAGCTGGAGCTCTCCAATGTGAACGGCGCGGCGCAAGGCACGGTGTCGGGGCCGTTGCCGGCCCTGCGGACCTTCGTGACGGCCCTGCGGCCCGATTGCCTGAAGGCGGATCTGCTGCCCGTGCGCCATCCCCTCCATTGCGGGCTCATGGCGCCCCTCCTGCCCTTCGTGAAGGATCGCCTGGAGCACGTGGCGCCGCTGGATCCGGACTTCCCCCTCGTCTCCCCCCTGGATGGCCGGGAGATCACGGATGGCTTCGAGGCCTGGGAGGAGGCCATCGTCAGCATCTCGGCCACCATCCACTGGCCCCTCACGGTGAAGGGCCTTCGCGCCTTCGCGGGGCGGGCATTCGAGTGCGGCCATGGGCGCCAGCTGGCGGGGCTCACGGGCTGGCTGGATCGGGAACTGAGAGTGGAAAGTCTGCAATCCCGTCAGGAATGGGCGTGATGGCGGGTTGGCTGGGTCAGGCTCGGAAATTCCCGATGACCCCGGCGTGACATCGCCGTGGAGACTGGGCTAGGATGGGGCCTTCAGGCCACCCACCATGCCCCCATCCAAGATTCTCTTCGGCGAGGCCCTCGCCACCCGCTGCGCCCAGGCCATCTATCGATGCCTGGAGGAGGTGGGGAGCACGAAGGGCGCGCTCTATTTCAAGGAGCCGGGCGGAACCGCCTTCCAGGAGGTTTGCCACTACGGCTGGCCCCGGGGCACCCGTCCCCCGGAGCGCCTCCTGGAGCAGGACCCATTGCTGGTGCGGGTGGGGCGGGAAAAGCGCAGCTTCGCCGTGAATGACGCGGCCGATGCGGTGGAACTCGCGGCCTTCAGCCTGGGCGAGCGGCCCCGCTGCCTCATCACCCCCGTCTACATGATGGGCGATCAGATCGGGATGCTGCTCCAACGGGATCCCGCCAAGGGGGATGCCTTCGAGTTGGAGCGGGCCGAGGCCCCCACCCTCCGCATCTGCCACGAGCTGGTGGATCTGGTGAAGGAATTCGGGGTCTACGGCCCCGCCAAGCCCAAGGAAGCCAAGCCCCTCCCCACGGCCGCTGAGATCGTCAACCAGACGCCGCCGCCCGTGGAGCACGCCCCCAAGTGGGTGCCCACCACCGAGGCCTACCCGGGCATGCCCGAGGTGATCCACACGCCTTCCATCAAGGTCGGGCCCCAGGGCCAGGTGCCCGGGGAGAGGCTCTTCGGCTACGAGAGCACCGAAGTGGGCTTCAGCGCCCTCCCTTGGGAGGCGGCGGAGCGCACGCTCTCGGGCATCATGGCCCCGAACCGGCCCACCCCCGTGCAGCACCGCAAGCGGGGCATGGTGAGCCCCGAGCTGCGGGCCTTCTTCTGGGAGATGGCGAGCCTCATCAGCCAGATCGTGCCCGTGGACGCCGTCGTCCTTTGGATGGAGGACCCCGAGGAGATCAGGCCCCTGCTCTGCTTCTCGCCCCTGCCCATCAGCGAGGGCCTTCAGCAGCAGGTGATGGCCCACGCCACCTACCACCTCACCACGGTGCGGGAACAGGATCTGCGCGTGGTGGCCAAAGCCGAGATCCCCGAAGGCGCGTTGCTCGATGGCGCCTTCGCCACCTACCTCCCCCTGCTCATGAACGAAGGCGCTGCCGGGCACGACCTGCTCATGGTGTTCCGGCAGGAGGATCAACCCTTCTCCATGCCAGAGATGGAGATCATCCAGCGGCTGGGCCGCGTGCTGGGCATGCAGCTGGAGGAGGCCCGCCTCCACGAGCGCTACCACCAGGCCTTCCTCAGCGTCAGCCACCGCATCCTCAAGAGCTCCGAAAGCCGCCTGCCTGATCTCCGCAGCCATAGCGTGGCCACGGCCCGCCTGGCCCGGGAGGTGGCCCTCAAGCTGGATCTGCCCTCCGAGGAGGTGGAGGCCGTCTCCATCGCCGCCATCCTCCATGACGTGGGCATGCTGCTGCTGGATCCCGCCCTCGTCCAGAAGGCCAAGCTCAGCCCCGATGAGAAGCTGAAGCTGCGCCAGCACCCTGATCTGGCGGCCATCTTCCTCAAGGATCTCCGCTTCCCCTTCGACGTGGTGCGGGTGATCCGCCACCATCACGAGCGCTGGGACGGCCATGGCTACCCCGACAAGCTGCGGGAGAGCGCCATTCCCATGGGCAGCCGCATCATCCACGTCATCGAGGCCTACGAGGTGATGACGAGCGGCAAAAGCTACCGCACGCCCATCGGGTTCCGGAACGCCCTCGAAGAGATCAAGAATGAAAGCGGAAGCCAATTCGACCCCGTGGTGGTGGAAGCCTTTTGCGAGCTCATGACACGGAGAGAAGGGAGGATGTAGCTTTTCGGGTTTCGGGTTTCGGGTTTCGGGCTTCGGGCTTCGGGCTTCGGGCTTCGGGCTTCGGGGTGACCCCGACCCATTCCTCCAGCCGCACCTGAATCGGGCTACCCTTTCCCTGGAGTTCGAATGCCGTCCCTTCCCACCCCGACTTCCCGGTTTTTGGTCCCAGGCCAGCGGGCCTTAGGTCAGAACTGGTCGCGGCGCCTCATCGTGGCGCCCCCGAAGCCCGAAGCCCGGAGCCCGAGGCCCGCCGCGCGCCAGCGCGGCTTCACCATGGTGCTGCTCCTCGCGCTGATCGTCGTTATGGGCATCATGCTCACCATGGCCCGGCCCACGCTGCGGGCGGAGGTGCAGCGGGAGAACGAATCGGAGCTGATCTTCCGGGGCGAGGCCATCGCCCGGGCCCTGAGGGCCTACAACGCCAAATTCGGGAAGTATCCCCAGGATCTGGATGAGCTGATGAAGGTGAGGCCGCTCCTCATCCGCCAGAAATACAAGGACCCCATGACCTCCGGCGGAGAATGGGAGCTCATCACCCAGGTCCAGCCCGGCATCACGGGCGAAACGAAGGGGCTCCCCATCATCGGCGTGAAGAGCCGCAGCGATGTGGATGGTTACCACCTCTACAAGAACAAGTCGCTGGTCAGCGATTGGCGCTTCGTGGCGGATGAGAACGTGCTCGGTGCGGGCGGGGTTCCCGCGAAGGGGCCGGCCGACCCCCGGGGCGCTCCCTCGGAGGGTGGCGACAAGGCGCCCGCCCGGGATAAGTGAAGCAAGGGGTGGTCGTGAATCGCGTGGCGGTATTGCTGATTTTGGCAGCCTCGGGCGGGCTTCGGGCCGATGACTTTCTGGATTGGGCCCGGGGGCTTGAGAAGCGCGGCGTGAAAGTTTCAGCGGCATGCTGGGAGCTGGACTCAGGCAAGGCCGTGGACCGCCACGGGGCCAACCTCCCCCTTGTGCCCGCCAGCACCACGAAGGTGGTGAGCACCTATGCGATGTTGAAGACGTGGAAGCCGGAATTCCAATTGGAGACGGAGGTCTGGGGTGAGCTGAGGGATGGCGTCGTTCAGGGGGATCTCGTCTTCAAGGGGGGCGGCGATCCCTACCTCACCACGGAGCGCCTCTACAGCCTGGCGCGGGAGCTGCGCGCGCTGGGGGTGAAGCGCGTGCTCGGGACCGTGCGACTGGACCAGGGCGCCTTCGATGCCCAACGATGGGGCACGGGCTGGGAGAACACGAGCGCCGACGCCACTCCCGCCATCACCGCTCTCGGTGTGAATTTCGGCCGCGATGCCGCCGGCCGCATCGTCCTGGAACCTGATCGGGTGGCGATCGAAGAGATTCGCACGGTGCTCGCGGACGCGGGCATCCCGGTGGAGGGCAAGGCGGGGGCCCTGGATGCCGCCGTGAAGCTGCTCGTCTTCAAGAGCCCGCCCCTGCGGATGCTGGTGGGGGACATCAACAAGTTCAGCAACAACTTCATGGTGGAAACCCTCACGAAAAAATTCGGCGAGGGCTCGTGGAGCCGCGGCGTGGCGCGCATCCAGGACTTCTACGCAAAGGTGTTCGGGCTCGGCCCGGATCAGGTGCGGATCACGGATGGCAGCGGCCTCAGCAAGGACAACCGCCTCAGCGCCCAGACCCTGGGCATCGTCCTCCGGGGCGCCTGGTTCGATTTCGAAGTGGGTCCCGAGTTCGTCTCCAGCCTCAAGATCATCGGCGGCGAGCCCTTCAAGCTCCGCCACAAGGATGAAAACCTAGCCCGCCGCGTGCGAGTGAAGAGCGGCTACCTGGATCTCGTGCGCAGCCTCTGCGGCTACATCCAGATGCCCGATGGGCGCTGGCGGGTGTTCGCCATCATCCTCAACGGCGCGACGCAGGAGGATGACCTGTGGGATCAGGTGAGTAGGTGGGCGAACTGAGTCGCGACCGTTTTCTTGGGTAGGGCAGATTCCGGGTGAAAAAAGCTGGACGCGGAGTTCGCGGAGGGGCGCGGAGGGACGCGGAGAAAAACCGAGAAAAGCTTTGAAATGCTTTTGAAAAAGCGGAACGCAGAAGACGCAGAACCTCGCAGAAGGCGCAGAACAAAGCAGGCTCCCCGCGAGAGGCCTTTGGGCGCATAGCGCCAAGGGCCACGGCGTGGCCCTTGATCCTGGGCGGGGCCCCCGGTCAGCCCTTGAAGCTGCCCGGGGGCCCCGCCCAGGATCCGAAGGCCGGAGGAACGGATGGGTCGTGCCCCCTTCTGCGGTTTCTGCGTGGCGCGCAGCGCCTTCTGTCATGAAAGCCAATTCGAACTGCTGAAATCAGGTTGGTTCAGAT
>CAYWDR010000218.1:0-5308 GCA_964457075.1 uncultured Solibacteraceae bacterium | reverse complement strand
GCAAGGCCCTGCTCGAAGACAAGAACCACCTCGATCAGCTCGTCTACCAGGTGGAAAAGCTTCTCAAGGAGCAGGGCGACAAGCTCCCCGAGGAAGACAAGAAGCCCGTGGAGGAGGCCCTCACCGAGGCGAAGGCCGCCCTGGGCAGCCAGGATGGCCCCCGCCTCAAGAAGGCCTTGGAGGATCTCACCCAAAAGAGCCACAAGCTCAGCGAGTCCCTCTACAAGCAGAACCCCCCCGCGGATGGCCAGGGTGGCGCGCCCCAGGGCGGCGGCGATAAGAAGGACGACAACGTCATCGATGCGGAAGTCGTCAGCTAGGCGATCTCAGAAAAGGAGGGCCGTAAAAATCGCGACCCTCCTTTTCTGCATACACGAAGCATATGAGCGCCATCCGCTAAGATTCTGTTAGGCTGGCCGCATGAAAGGCCCTTCGCCATTTCCTTACTGCGTGCAAAGCACGCTGTTCCGCGACGCAGGCGCGGAATGACGCATCCGGATTACTACAAGATCCTCGGCGTCCCTCGGGGCGCGTCGGATGAGGACATCAAGAAGGCCTACCGGAAGCTGGCGCGGAAGCATCACCCGGATCTGAACCCCGGCAACGCGGCGGCGGAGGCGAAGTTCAAGGAAGTGAGCGTCGCCAACGACGTCCTATCCGATCCGGAAAAGCGGAAGAACTACGACACCTATGGCGATCCGGCCGGGCCCGGCGCCCAGGCGCCCCCGGGCTTCCAGGGGGGCGGCTTCGATCCCGGGGGCTTCGCCTTCGACTTTGGCGATCTCTTCGGCGGCGGCCGCGGCCAAGGCCGGTCGGGCCCCCAGAAGGGGGAGGACCTCCACCATGCCGTGCGCCTCACCTTCCGAGACGCCTTCGAAGGCAAGCGCCTCACCTTGAACATCCAGCGCAGCGAGCCCTGCATGGGCTGCCGCGGCACGGGGGAGCAGGACCGCAAGAAGGAGCCCTGCCGGGCCTGCCACGGGAAGGGCAAGGTCGGAGGCGGCATCCTAGGCTTCGCCCGGCCCTGCCCCGAATGCGGGGGCCGGGGCCAGGTGGCGCCCAGCTGCCCTGATTGCCGGGGCACGGGGCGCCACGGGAAGACGGAAACGGTCACCGTGCAGATTCCCCCCGGCGTGGAAGACGGCGCCAAGCTCCGCGTGGGCGGCAAAGGCGAGGCCGGCCGCCGCGGCGGCGGCCCCGGAGATCTCTTCCTTCAAATGAACGTGGAGCCCGACCCCCGCTTCGAGCGCAAGGGCCCCAACCTCCACCTGCAGATGCCCATCTCCTTCACCGAGGCGGCCCTGGGCGCCAAGGTGGACGTGCCCACGCCCGATGGCCAGGCCACCCTCAAGGTGCCGCCTGGCGTGCAGGCGGGCACGAAGCTGCGCATCAAGGGCCAGGGCATGCCCGTTCCCCGCAGCGATCAGCGGGGGGATCTCTACGCGGAGGTGGTCATCGTCACCCCCCAGATCCAGGACGAGCGCAGCAAGGAACTGCTGCGGGAGCTGGGCGAGCTCAATGACGCCGCGCTCCAGCAGCGGCGGGGAGGCAACCGTGGCTAAGGACCCGCGCATGGGCGCCTACATGATCGGCGTCGTCAGCACCCGCTACAACGTGCACCCCCAGACCCTCCGCATGTACGAGCGGGAGGGCCTGCTCGCCCCCTCGCGGACCGAGGGCAAGACCCGCCTCTACAGCGACGAGGATCTGGAACGCCTGGAGTTCATCCTCAACCTCACCCGGGATCTGGGCGTGAATCTGGCGGGCGTGGAGGTGGTGCTCACCCTGCGGGAGCGCCTCAACCAGATGCAAGGGGATCTGGAACGTTTGGTGGAGGTCATGGAAGCCCATGGCCTCAGCCACCTGCCCCGCCCCAGCGGCACGGGCCTCGTGAAGCTGCCGCCCCAGGGGTTGAGGAAGCGGTAGCACCCAAGAACCATCCCCTTGCTATGCTGACCCTTCCACCCCTGGTGACCCCTTGCCCCTTAGGCATCTCGAAGAGCGCGCGCTCGACAAATACTTCGATTCGATCCGCCATCTGCCCCTGCTGACGGCGGCGGAGGAGCGCATCTACGGCCACCTATGGCAGGACGAGCGCAATCCCGAGGGGCTGCGCAAGCTCGTCGAAGGCAACCTCCGCTTCGTCGTGAAGGAGGCCCGCAAGTTCGAGGGCATGGGCCTGGATCTGCTGGACCTCATCTCCGAGGGGAACCTCGGCCTCATCGAGGCCGCCAAGCGCTTCGATCCCACGCGGGAGAACAAGTTCCTCACCTACGCCTCCTGGTGGGTTCGCCAGAGCATCTTCCACGCGCTCGCCGAACATGGGAGCAAGATCCGCTTGCCTCAAAAGGTCGCGGGGCACCTCGTCCAGCTCAACCGCCTCACCCAAAAGCTCACCCAGGAGATGGGGCGCACGCCCCACCTCCTGGAGATCGCCCTCGCGGCGAACCTCAGCGAGGAGGAGGTGGAGCGGCTGCAGCTGCTGCAGCAGACCACCACCACCGTGAGCACGGAGCAGGGCCTCGGCGACACGGACCTCACCGTGGGCGATAGCCTGGAGCAGGAAGTGCAACCCAGCGCCATGGCGGCCCTGGATCAGGAAGCCTTCCACACGCAAATCGAAGCGTCCCTCGATAGCCTCTCCGAAAAGGAGCGGCTCATCATCTGCAAGCACTTCGGCCTCCACGACTTCGAACCCATGACCCTGGAGCAGATCGGCCGCAGCTTTGAACCGCCCATCTCCCGCGAGCGGGTGCGTCAGCTGGAGGAGCGCGCCTTCGCCCGCATCCGCGAGCGCCGCCGGGAGGTGCTCGGCCAGTTCCTGCGGGGTTCCCGGGAATGAGGGGCCGGCCCGACTGTCCCCACTGCCAGGGGGTGGGCTTCCTGCTGGATCCCGACCCGATGCGCCCCGCCCGCCTCTGCCCCTGCACGAAGGACGCGCGCCCCGAGCTGGCCACCCTGCAGCTGCCGACCCGGTACCGTGAGACGTCTTTCCCCGCGTTTTATAAGTGGTGGAGCAATGAATACGCGCCCAATCAAGTGAACCGCATTCTCGGCGGCATGGAGGAATTGAAGGCGGCGCTGGCCTCCCCCGCGGAACTCACGGGCGAGCTGCCCCAGCGCGAGCGCCTGGAGCGCCTCCTCGCCGCCGCGGAAAAAAAGCTCGAACACGGCATCCGCCCCCTGGGCGCGGAAGATCTCCACGCCTGGGCCACCAAGGGCCGCCACCGCTTCCGGGGCGGATGGGAGCTGTGGTGGATCCACGGCCCCGTGCAAAGCGGCAAGACGACGCTGGCCGCCGCGGCCCTCAAGGCCTGGGGCGAGCGCACGGGCCAGGCGGGTCGCTTCGTCTCCGTGCGCACCCTCTCCCAGCAGGTGAAGAACACCTACTTCGACACCCGCTCATGGCAGAACCAGGATTTCATGAGCGTCCGCGATCTACTGGACCCCTTGAAGAACCAGCCTCTCCTGCTCCTCGACGAATGGGATTGCCTCGACGCGGATTCCCGCGTGGCCGCCGCCTTCGCGGAGCTGCTCACCCACCGCTACCACGAGGGCCTGCCCACGATCCTCACCTCCGTGCCCCACCCCGAGTCCCTCGCCCAGCGGGATAACTACGCCTTCGCCCGGCTGGGCGACGCCAGCCTCCTCAAGCGCCTGGAAGGGGCCGACCGCGTCGAGATGATCCCGGCCCTGGCCTGGTGGCTGGACCGCCTGTAGCCGCGCCTTGCTCGTCCGATGAACAAACTCCTCCGCGCCCTCCTGCGCTTCCACCTCCGCCGCCCCCTGAGCCTTTGGGTCGCGGTGGGCATGCTCACGCTGGGACTCGGTCTCGGCGTGCGGCAGGTGCAACGGCAGCTGGATCTCCTCAGCGTCCTGCCCGTGGATCACCCGGCCGTGCGCGCGAACCTGGAGGCCGGCGTCGGCCAGCAGGAGCTGTTCTGGCTCGTGGCCGAAGGTCCGGATCAGGATCTGGAAGCGCGCCGCGCCTGGGCCGAGAGCCTCGTGGAGCGGCTGCTGGATCACAGCCAAATGCCCTTGAACGGTCTCGCGGCGGAGGGCCGCCTCGCGGAACCCGTGGCCAAGGCGGGCGCTCCCGGTCTCTCCCCCTGGCCCGCCCTGCTGGCCGTGGGCGCCCTCCCCGATGGAGATCCCGCCGTGGGCCGGGCGGGCACGGAGACCCTCTACGCCCTTGCCCCGGCCTGGCTGGGCGACCGCCTCGCGCCCCTGAACGATCCCGCGGAGGTGCGCCGCCGCCTGGAGGCCACGGCCAAGGCCTTGGGCTCCCCCAACCCCGTGGAAGCCACCCTCGCGCGTCTCGATCCCCTGGAGCTCCGGAGCCTCGCACCCCAGGGCGGAGAGGGGATGGAGAAGGCGATGCAGCTGGCCCGGTCCTTCACATTGCGCCTGCGGACCGGCTACCTGGAGAGCAAGGACGGACGCATGATCCTCTTGCCCGTGGTCGCCTCCTTCCCTACCTCCGATACGGCCAACACTCTCCGGGCCCTGCGCTGGCTGGGTGAGGGGGCCCCGCCGGAGATGCCCGCCCAAAGCAGCCTCCAGGAGATGGAGCGATCCATGGCCTGGCGCGCGGATCGGCCCTTCCCCGTGCAGGTGACGGGCGCCCACGCAATCACCGTGTTCGAGAGCCAGCGCCTCACCCACGAAGTTCTGCTTTCCCTCGGCCTCAGCTTCATCCTCGTGGGGCTCGTCTACTGGATGGGCTTCCGCACCCTCGCGGGCTACGGCTTCGTGATGGCGCCGCTGCTCATGGGCATGCTTTGGGCCCTGGGCTCCACGGGCTGGGCCCTGGGGCGCCTGAACCTCATGGCGGCGGGCTTCGGGGCCGTGCTCCTGGGCGTCGGGGACGACGTGGGCATCCTTCTCTTCAGCCGTTACGTGGAGGAGCGCCACCGGGGATTCTCGAAGGTGCGGGCGCTGCGCGGCATGCTCCTGGGCACCGGGCCCGGCGTGGTGGCGGGCGCGCTCACCGTCGTGGCGGCCTTCGCCTCCCTCGCCTTCACGCCCTTCCCTGGTTTGCGGGATCTGGGCATCACCACCGGCCTGGGCCTCCTCTGCTGCCTCGTGGCCACCTTCCTCATCCTGCCGGCCCTCCTGCTGTGGCTGGATCGCGGACGCGGCGCCTTCGCCCGGGCCGTGGAAGCGCCGGTGCGGATCCGCAAGGCCCCCTGGAAGCCCAAGGTGGCCCTGGCCGTATTCGCCCTGGCCCTGCTCCTGCTGCCGCGCGTGACGTGGGAGGAGGATCTCCGCCGCTTCCGCGCCTCCGGCAATCCCGCCCTGGCCCTGC
>CAYWDR010000217.1:0-5316 GCA_964457075.1 uncultured Solibacteraceae bacterium | reverse complement strand
AGCGCTTCGGCACCTACATCGGCAGCGGCATCGGCGGCCTCAACACCATCTGGGAAGAGGCCAACGGCTTCCGCGGGCCCCGGCGCATCAGCCCCTTCTTCATTCCCAGCCTCATCGTGAACCTCGCCAGCGGCTTCGCGAGCATCAAGTACGGCCTCCAGGGCCCCAATAGCGCCGTGGCCACGGCCTGCGCCACGGGCACCCACGCCATCGGCGACGCGGCGCGGTTGATCATGCACGGCTACGCCGATCGCATGCTCACGGGCGGCGCCGATTCGGTGATCAACCCCCTGGGGCTCGGAGGCTTCGCGGCCATGCGCGCCCTCTCCACCCGCAACGATGATCCCGAAAAGGCCAGCCGCCCCTTCGACACGGGCCGAGACGGCTTCATCATGGGCGAGGGCGCCGGCATCGTGATCCTCGAGGAGTACGAGATGGCGAAGGCCCGCGGCGCCAAGATCTACGCCGAGGTCGTCGGCTATGGCATGAGCGGTGACGCCCACCACATCACCTCCCCGAGCGAGGACGGCGACGGCCCCAAGCGCGTCATGCGCGCCGCCATCGAGGACGCGGGCATCGCGCTTGAGCAGATCGCGTACGTGAACGCCCACGGCACCAGCACCCCCGCCGGCGACAAGCTGGAGTGCCTGGCCATCAAGAGCGTCTTCGGTGGCCACGCCAAGCATCTGAAGGTGAGCTCCACCAAGTCCATGCACGGCCACCTCCTCGGCGCCGCCGGGGCCCTGGAGAGCATCATTTGCGCCAAGGTCATCCAGACGGGTGAGATCCCCCCCACCATCAACGTGGTGGATCAGGACCCCGCCTGCGATCTGGATGTCACCCCCAACGCCAAGGGGCGTTTCGATGGCGAGTACGTGCTGAACAACAACTTCGGCTTTGGCGGCACGAATGCGTGCGTCGTGCTCCGGAAGGTGTAGGCCATCCTCTTTGGAGGCCGCAAAAGCAGCGGGGGGAGGGATTTCATCCCTCCCCCCGCTGCTTTGCGGATTGAACACCAAGCCAATGGATTTGAATAAAAAATGAAATGGTAAAAATAAAAACTTGAAAAATTAGCTCAAAAGTACAAAAAATTATATCAACGGTGCTGCAGCATGGGTTGTGGGCCGCCTTTGGAGGCCATCATGGCGAACCTTGGACTTCGGGACTTTCTGGAAATCCCCTACGACGAGCTTGAGCAGCTGAACCTCCAGGCCAAGCAGCAGCGCCTCGATCGTGTCTCCCCCGAGAAGATCCGCGAGGAGCGGATGAAGTACCTCGAGGGCGAAAAGCGCATCAAGGCCATCACGGTCTGTTTCACGGATATCGAAGGCCGGCTCCACATGCTGGACTACGATAAGAAATTCCTTCTGAAATCCTCCGACAACCTCACCTTTGATGGTTCCTCCATCCGCGGATTCTCGGCCCAGGCCGAAAGCGACCTTCGCCTCGTCATCGACTGGCCGGCCTTCTACTGGCTGCCCAGCGACGTCTTCGGACCCGGCAAGGTGCTCGTCTTCGGGAATGTGCTAAACCAGGACGGCAGCCCCTTCGCCGCCGACATGCGCGCGCGGCTCAGGGCCTACACCGACGAGATGTTCAAGAAGAACGGCACCATCCTGAACGCGGCCAACGAGGTGGAGGGCTTCCTCTTCAAGGGCCTCGACGCCGAGCGCCACTTCCACGAGACGGGCGCCTTCGAGTACGTCTCCACGGGAGGCTACTACCACAGCCTGCCCGGCGATCCCCTGCGGCAGTTCATCGACACCGCCGCCGAGGTTCAGCGCGCCATGGGCTTCGGCAATGAGAAGGACCACCCCGAGGTGGCCCCCTCCCAGTTCGAGATGAACTACACCTACGCCGAGGTGAACATCGCCGCAGACCAGGTGCAGCTCTACAAGCTCCTCTCCCGCCAGGTGGCCGCCCGCATGGGCATGACCGCCAGCTTCTTGCCCAAGCCCGTCACCGGCGTGAACGGCAACGGCATGCACACGAACATCTCCATCGCCAAGGATGGGAAGAACCTCTTCTTCAAGAAGGACGGCAAGGACGGCCTCTCCGATCTGGCCTGGGATTTCACGAACCGCATCCTCGCCAACGCCACGGATCTCTGCCTCATCTTGAACCCCAGCGTGAATGCCTACCGCCGCCTGGATCCGCACTTCGAGGCCCCCAACCAGATCAAGGTGAGCCCCACGGATCGCGGCTCCATGATCCGGATCCCTACCGGCAATGAGAAGTCCACCCGCGTCGAAGTTCGCTCCATCGGGCCCGACGCCAACCCCTACATGGTCTACTACACCCTGCTCCGCACGGGTCTGGAGGGTCCCTCACTCGAAGTGGACGAGGCCAAGCGCGCCCGCACCCGCTTCCTGCCCGACAACATCTTCGATTCCATCCGCCTCTTCAAGGGCAGCAAGTTCATGGCCGAGGTGCTCAGCGACAACGTGCATGAGAAGTTCGCGGACATCAAGGCCGCCCAGGCGGAACGCTGCCCCAAGGCCCTCGGCACCCGCGTGAAGGAAGGCGAGATCATGTTCCACCACGAAGTTACGAACCAGTATCTCTGGAATCAGTTCTAGGCACTTCTCAACAAAAAGCAGGCCCCGCGTCGCGGGGCCTGCTTTTTGTTGAGCGTTAAAGCTGGGACCAGTCCGTGGGTTTGGCGGGGGTTTTTCCGTATTGGGTTTCGATTTGGGCGAGCTGGAGCTTGCCGCTGGCGTCCTCGTTGATGGCGTGCCACTTGGTGTAGGCGTCGACGACCCAGATGCCGCTTTCGCGGGTGCCGTTGCCGCTCCAGCCGTTGCCGCCGAAGGGCAGGTGGGCCTCGGCGCCGGTGGTGCTGTTGTTGATGGAACTCATGCCCGCGCTGATGCGGTTCTTGAACTCCTCCACCCACTGCCGGTTTTCGGTGTAGAGGCTGGAGGAGAGGCCGTAGGGCGTTCCGTTCGCGCAGGCCATGGCCTCCTCGAAGTCGTTCACGGTGACGAGGTTCACGGTGGGGCCGAAGGTCTCGTTCTGGAAGAGCCACATGTCCTTCGTGACGTGGTCCCAAAGGGCGGGTTGCATGTAGATGCCGTTGGCGATGTGCCCCAGCACGCGGGCGTCGCGGTTCTTCTCGTCCCACTTCGCGCCGCCAGCGAGGAGGGTGGCGCCATCCTTCTTCCCGTGCGCGAAGTGCTCCAGGAAGCGCTCGCTGAAGCGGGCGTTCATCATGGGGCCATAGGTGAGGTCATCGCCGTGCTCCACGGGATTCCCCATGAGGAGCTTGTTCTGCATGGCCTCCTGCAGGAGGGTCTTGAACTTCTCGGCGATGGGCTTGTGCAGGATCAAGTTGCCCAGCGAGGTGCAGCGCTGGCCAGCGGTGCCGTAGGCGGCCCACAGGGCCCCGCTCACGGCGTTATCAAGGTCGGCATCCTCCATGACGATCATGGGATTCTTCCCGCCTAGCTCCAGGCTGGGGAGCTGCAGCTGGCGGCCGCAGGCTTCACCGATGAGACGGCCCACGGCGGTGGAACCCGTGAAGCTGAATTTCTGGAAGTGGCCCTTCTCGATGCCCTCGATCATGTACTGGCCCGCGCCCTTGGCGCCCTTGCCGTTCACCGTGTTCACCACGCCCGGGGGAAGCCCGGCGTCGATCATGGCCCGGATGAACAGGTATGCGATGGTGGGGGCGTCCTCGGAGGGCTTCCAAACGACGGTGTTGCCGCAGAGGATGGCGGGGATGATTTTCCAGCTGGGCACCGCGCAGGGGAAGTTGCCGGCGGTGATCATGCCCACCACGCCCAGGGGCCGGCGGTAGGTGAAGAGTTCCTTGCGGCGCATCTCGCTGGGCACCGTCTGGCCGTAAAGCCGCCGGCCCTCGCTTTGGAAGAACTGGCAGGTGTCGATGGCTTCCTGGATCTCACCCAGGGCTTCCCGGGGCGTCTTGCCGATCTCCCGGGTGATGACGTAGGCCAGCTTCTCCTTCTGCTCCTCAAGGATGCGGCCGATGCGGCCGATGATGGCGCCGCGGATGGGAGCTGGGGTGTTCTTCCAGGGCTCGTAGGCTTCGCGGGCGGCCTTCACGGCCCGCTCCACATCCTTAGGGCCGCTCTCGGGGAAGAGTCCCACGACGTCGCGGTTGTCCACGGCGGAACGGGCGTCGAAGAGCGCCTTATCCCCCTCCAGTTCCCGGCCACCGATCCAGTTGAACCCGATCAGCGTCTTGCCTACGGCCTGAATATCCGGGTGGTTGGGCTTCAGGAACATGCATCCTCCAAGGCGTCAAACTTTCACCTTAACGGTACTTATTCGTCCTTCCCTGATTCCGGTGCGGGTGGAGGGGGCCGGATGGGCCCATAAGGAATTTTTCTAGAGGGTGGCCTTGTGCTCGCCGCCCTAGGAAAGCGTGCTGACCAGCGGTAACCTCTAGGTTTCGACCGCTTACGTGTGGAGGTAACGTGCGGAAGTTCGATCTGGTGGTGGTGGGCGCGGGCATCTCCGCGGGCTCCCTCGTCTACAACCTGCTCAAGCAGGGCTTCACGGGGTCCATCCTCGTGGTGGAGCGGGGTGACAAGATCGCCTACGGACCCACGGCCTTCAGCGCCGGCGGCTTCCGGAACCTCTGGACGACGGAGATCAACCAGCAGCTCTGCACCAAGGCCATCGGCCTCCTCAAGTCCTTCCAGGACGACATGGGCGTGAGCTGCGGCTTCAACCAAAGCGGATACCTCTTCACCTACTACGCGAAGACATGGGAGAAGATCCCCGCCGCCGCGGACATCTGGGCCAAGAACGGCGTCAACTTCGAACTGCTCACTCCCGGACAGATCGAGGCCAAGATTCCCGGCATGAAGTGCGGCACCGACCACATGGATCCCGAGGTCGCCGAGTTCCTGGAATTCCAGCCCATCGTGGGCGGCGTCTTCGGCAGGGATTGCGGCGCCTTCGACCCCTCCCAGGCCGCCGTGGGCTACTTCGAGCGGGCCGCCGGCTTCAAGGCCAAGCCCACCCTGCGGCTCAACACCGAAGTGCTGAAGGTGACCTTCGACGGCGCCCGGGCCAACGGAGTCGTCCTCAAGGACGCCAACGGCGTGGAAGAGACCATCGAGGTGGGCGTCGTGGCGCTCTGCTGCGGCCCCTGGATCAACGAGCTGCTCCGCCGGAGCGGTTGCCCCGAGTCCGATCTCACGCCGATCATCAGCCAGAAGCGCATGATGTTCATCACCGACTTCCCTGGCGCTCCCAACGAGGACAAGCGCTGGCACGATATCCCCCTCACGATCATCGACCAGGGCATCTACTTCAAGAACGAGAGCGGCAACCTGATGATCGGCA
>CAYWDR010000216.1:0-5335 GCA_964457075.1 uncultured Solibacteraceae bacterium | reverse complement strand
CCATGACGCCACGGTCGTGGGCGACACCGTGGGAGATCCCTTCAAGGACACGTCCTCCGTCGCCATGAACCCCGTCATCAAGTTCACGACCCTCTTCGGCCTCCTGGCCGTGGAATTGGCCATCGAACTGCACCCGGCCACCGCCCACATGGCGGCCCTGGTCTTCTTCCTCGTTTCCACCGTGTTCGTGTACCGGTCCTTCTACGGCATGAGGATCCCCGCGGAGACCAAGCAGTAATCTTCACCTCCCCACAAAAAGGAAGGCCCCGGACGGGGCCTTCCTTTTTGTGGGGGAATGGGCGAAAAGCTCAACGGGAACGGAACACCTCCGTAGTAAGTTGGATTCCCCCCTTGGAGGTTCCATGTCCGTGCGTTCCCTCAGCCGGCGAGGCCTGATGCTGGTCTTTCCCCTCGCCGCGTCCTTCAATGGACTCATGGCTCAAAAGGCACCCGCCCCTGAATCCGCCCCCTCAGGGCTCACCCAGCCCCCGATCGCACCCATGAAGGAGCACGTCTCCACGTGGCATGGGGAAAAGGTGAACGACCCGTTTTTCTGGCTGCGGGAGAAGACCAACCCTGAAGTGATCAAGCACCTGGAAGCGGAGAACGCCTACACCGAAGCCCAGACGGCGGGGCTCAAACCCTTCGCCGACGCCCTCTACAAGGAGATCCTGGGCCGCATCAAGCAGACGGACCTCAGCGTCCCCGTGCGCCGGGGCGCCTTCTACTACTACTCCCGCACCGAAGAGGGGAAGCAGTACGCCATCCAGTGCCGCCGCGCGGCCAAGGCGGATGGCTCCCGCGATGACAAGGCCCCGGAGCAGGTGCTGCTGGATCTGAATGAGCTGGCCAAGGGGCACACCTACTTGGGCTTGGGCGCCTTTGACGTGAGCGATGATGGGCGCCAGCTCCTGTACAGCACCGACGTCACCGGATACCGCCAGTACACGCTCTTCCGCAAGGATCTGGCCACGGGGGCCACCAGCGCTCCCCTGGCCGAAAGGGTCACGAGCGCGGAATGGATGTCCGACAATATGCATGTGGTCTACACGACCGAAGATGCCACCTCCAAGCGAAGCGACCAGCTTTGGCGCTTGAACCTCCAAGGAGGCAAGCCCGAACTCCTGTTCGAGGAAAAGGACGAGCTCTACCGGATCGGGGTCGGGCGCACCAAGGACAAGGCCTACCTCCTTTGCCAGAGCTACAGCACGGATACCTGGGAAGCCCGCCTCCTCCCCAGTTCCGACGTGAAGGGCGCCTTCAAGGTGGTGCTGCCCCGGGAGAAGGGCCACAAGTACACCGTGGACCACCGCGAGGGGCTCCTCTACTTCCGGACGAACAAGGGCGCCAAGAACTTCAAGCTGGTGACCGCGCCCCTATTCGAGCCCGCCAAGTGGACGGAAGTGGCGCCCCACCGCGTGGACACCCTGCTCGAGGGCTTCGACCTCTTCCAGGGCCATCTGGTGCTGCAGGAGAAGCGCGAAGCCCTCGTCCGCTTCCGCATTCTCGATTTCAAGGCCAAGGCCTGGAAGGACGTCACCTTCCCGGAAAAGGTCTATGCCGCGGGCATGATGGGGACCCCCGAGTGGACGTCCAGCGCCTTCCGGTTGAACTATCAGTCCATGGTGACCCCCTCCAGCGTCTACGACTGCGACCTCGCCGCCGGGAAGCTGGAACTGCTCAAGCGCACCGAAGTGCTGGGCGGTTACGACCCTTCCCAGTACATCACGGAGCGCCGCTGGGCCAAGGCGCGGGACGGCGTGAAGGTGCCGATCTCCCTCCTTTACCGCAAGGGCACGAAGCTGGATGGAAGCGCCCCCTGCTTCCTCTACGCCTATGGTTCCTATGGCGCCGGGATGCCCGCCGGCTTCTCCATCCCCCGTCTCAGCTTGGCGGACCGGGGCATGGTGTTCGCTCTGGCCCACATCCGCGGCGGCAATGAGATGGGCGAGGCCTGGCATGACGACGGCATGCTGATGAAGAAGAAGAACACCTTCTTCGACTTCATCGATAGCGCCGAGTGGCTGGCGAACCAGAAGCTCGTCGCGAAGGATCGCATCGTGATCGAAGGCGGCAGCGCCGGCGGCCTTCTCATGGGCGCCGTGGCCAACTACCGCCCCGACCTCTTCAAGGCCGTGCACGCCGCCGTGCCCTTCGTGGACCTCATGAACACCATGATGGACGCCAGCCTGCCCCTCACCGTGGGCGAGTACCTGGAGTGGGGCAATCCCAATGAAAAGGCCGCCTTCGAGTACATGAGGTCCTATAGCCCCTATGACAACCTGGAGAAGAAGGCCTACCCGGCCCTCCTCGTCACCACCAGCCTCAACGATAGCCAGGTCATGTACTGGGAACCGGCCAAGTACGTGGCCAAGCTGCGCCACCTCAAGACGGACTCCAATCCCCTGCTGCTCAAGTGCAACATGGGCGCGGGCCATGGCGGCGCCTCGGGCCGCTACGACCGCTACAAGGAAGTGGCCTTCGAATACGCTTGGCTCATGGGGCAGGTGGGGATCACGAAGTAGCGTCCAGCCATCAAAATATATTTTTTAACGGAAACCCCTTAAGTTCGCCCCCGGGGCGCCGATATCCAACCTGCGCGGATGTCCAGCCCTCCATGGAACGGTAGGGGGTGGGGATCGCTCCGCTTGAATCCACCGTGGCCTCCACGGATGGACCTCGTTTCCCTCGTCGGGCCGCCGCCGGGGGGCCACCGGGCTATTGCCCCCCGCACCGAAGGGAACCCCCCATGAGACTCCACGGGATCCAAGTCTTGGTCAGCGTCGCGATCGTCGGGGGGTTCGTGGCCTGTGGGGGGGGAGGCGGTTCGACGTCCTCCACGACGAGTTCCACGCCGCCGCCGACTTCCAGCCGGACGACGGGCTTCGACGTTCCCACGGAGGTTTCGGCCGTGGCGACGAAAGGCGCGGCGCCGGCCGTGAAGGACGGCCTGGCACGGCCCGGCAACCAGATGCCGGTGGCGGCCACGGATCCCGGAACGGACTACTCCAACGCCAAGACGTCGCGCTTCGTGGCCGAGCATTCGGTGAACCAGTTCTCCATCATCCAGACCATCCTCAACGCCATGGCCCAGACGCACTACGCCGACCGGGAGAACATCAACGCCGGCCCCTACAAGGCCATCGTTTCATGGCAGGAGAACGACAAGGGGAACCAGTCGAAGTCCACGCAGACCTGGGTCGTGGATTCCGCGATGATCCTCGAAGGCGGCAAGGATGTGAACCGCGTCCGCGTCTGGATCGACGACCAGGGCCAGATCATCAAGGCCGAGTTCAAGATCACGGCTTCCGCCACCAAGCGCGCGGATGGCACCTACGCCGACTACGGCGCTTGGGGGCTCAACGCCAGCCTCGGCGGCCCGAGCGACTACTTCGCCGCCCGGGCCGCGGTGGGAGGCGGCGGGGAGGTGCTCCTCGGCATGAACTCCGCGGAGAACCACGAGGGCCAATCCTTCAACATGCGCGCCTTCATGAACCGCACGGAAACGGCGGGCTTCGGCAAGGTTTCCTTCCCGGACTGGACGCCCCAGGGACCCGCCATGGCCACGGTGGCCTACGCTTACAACCCCGGCCAGCTGCGGGTGAAGGACGCCCAGCAGGACCGCTACAAGGACCGCAACGCGCCCGTGGAGATCACCCACCGCTACGGCATGTTCGATGGCGGCACCGGCGCCGACGTCTTGAAGACTCACGCCTTCGGCTTCCCCGTGCAGTTCTCCGCGAACGGCCAGACCGCGTGGGGCTATTACGGAGCCTGGCAGGGCCGGCACCAGCTATGGGCGGGGCCGGGCGGACAGCCCCCCGCGGATGGCACCGTGGTCACCCGCATGGATCGCGGCACCGTGCAGGAGACGTACAAGACGGCCTCCTTCACCGGGACCCTCACCCGGCGCAGCCTCGTGGCTTCGGACGTGAACGACCTGCTCAACATTCCCGTGGAGACGTGGGTGAACACCAACTTCGAGTTGCGCTGGTCGGGCTCCAGGTGGGAGCGGGACGGCGCGGCTTTCACGGACTTCGCCAGCCTCGTGATCCAGCCCCGGAAGTGGGTGGGGCTGCACCGCTGGGATCCCGTGCTCAACCAGCCCAAGGAGTACCTCTATCTTGAAGGGCAGGGCTTCTTCGAGGCCCAGCGCGATCCCGCCACCGGGCAGCCGGTGAGCACCGGCGTGGCGTACACGCCCGCCCCCAACGATCGGCTTTGGGTGAACCTGGGCGGTTCCATCTACATCGAGTACAAGGGCGCCGGCACGGAGTGGGTGCAGAAGAAGCTCGTCTCCTTCGATGAACGCACCTGGACGCCCACCTTCGATCCCGCGGGGGACCAGCCCTTCGCCCTCGAGCTGGACCGCCAGTACTACATCAACAAGCGCGGTGGCAACTACGTCATCACGCGCATCGGCGATGTCCAGTACGACGTGCGCATCGAGCTGCAGAGCGCCGCCAACCCGGTGAACGCCAGTTCCATCGTCTCGGGCGTCGCCTCCTTCCGTCCCCAGTGGCACAACCCCGACCGGCCCGCGGAGACTTCCACCTACCGGCTCGACGCCGATCCCGCGAGCCCCACCTTCCTCAAGCTCCTCTACGTCTCCATCGGCAGCCAGGATGCCAACGCCTCTCCGGCCCCTACGGTGGGCTCCGTGGTCAGTTCCGGCATCTGGGGCCTCATCGGCTTCGATGCGGGCGGCCAAAGCACCGGCGTGCAGTTCAACTGGGAATACCCGCGCCAGGGCGAGAATTGGGGCACCCAGACCTACTTGTACACCGAGGCTCAGGGCGGCGGCCGCATCTACAAGCTGCTGGACGATCCCATCCCTTTGCGCCCCCTCGCGCTCGGCGGCCGCAGCTACTCCCTCCAGTTCGATGGATGGCTCCACGGCCTGCCGGAATATTGGGAAGAGCTCCAGCGCAATCAGTGGAACATCACCGACGACATCGCCAGCAAGATCGTGAACATCCCCGAGGGCACCCAGGTCATCGACGCAGTGACGGCCGGGCAGACCTACCTTCTCAAGCCCCTGGAGGTCGGCGTGTACCTCAAGCAGGCCGCCACCCCCGATCCCGCCCTGGACATCGCCCCAGCCCAGGCGATCAACCTCGGCGATCCCGCCGTGGTGCCCCCCTTCGTCGACCCCAACATGGGCCCGGTGCCCCTCGTCACCACCGTCAAGTACTCGGAGGGGAATCCCGTCCATTGAATTCGCGTTTCACGACAGCAAAAGAGCCCGCGAACGCGGGCTCTTTTGCTGTCGTGGAGAACTACATGTGGGCGATGATGTTGTCGCCGAACTCGCTGCACTTGATTTCGGTGGCGC
>CAYWDR010000215.1:0-5345 GCA_964457075.1 uncultured Solibacteraceae bacterium | reverse complement strand
GCGACGTGCCCGCCTTCAGCGTGCTCAAGCAGAACGGCGGCACGGCCTACGCCGTCTACGACGACGCCCACGACGCCAGCCTGGAGCAGGTGGAGCGCCTGCGGGAGGATGGGCGCGTGCACCATTACGGCCCTGCAGACTACCGCCCCGGAAGCCCCACCGCCAAATGGCTGGGCCTCAAGGTGCGCCAGATCGCCGCCGGCATCGTGGAGCGGAAGAAGGCCGCCCTCAAGGAGCAGGTTGGGGCTGCGCCAAGGCATTTGGGCTAGTTGCCAAGCGGAGGGTTTCAAAAGCTCTTCTTGAACCGCGAATGACGCGAATGGACGCGAATGAAGACGGGCCCATTCGCGTGAATTCGCGACATTCGCGGTTAAATGGTTCCGATCTCCAGGAGTCCCCATGAAACGCATCTGGACACCCCTCGCCCTCGGCTGGGCCCTCGCCAGCGGGCTCTGCGCCCAGCAGGCCAAGCCCGCCCCGATGGCCGAAGACCCCTACCTCTGGCTGGAGGGCGTCACCGATGAAAAGGCCCTCGATTGGGTGAAGGCGCGCAACGCCGATTCTCTCAAGGAGCTGGCCGCCGCGCCCGCCTTCGATGCGCTGAAGGCCGACATCCTCAAAGTGCTCGATTCCACGGCCCGCATTCCCTTCGTCCACAAGGAGGGCGCCTTCTACTACAACTTCTGGAAGGACGCGAAGAACCCCAAGGGCCTCTGGCGCCGCACGACCCTGGACGAGTACCGCAAGGCCGAGCCCAAGTGGGACGTGATCCTGGATCTGGATGCCCTCGCGGCCGCCGAGCACGAGAGCTGGGTGTGGCGGGGCGCGCAGATCCTCAAGGCCGGCGGCCGCCGCCACGTGCTCATCGCCCTCTCGCGAGGCGGGGCTGATGCCACCGTCACCCGCGAGTTCGATCTGGAGACCCGGCGCTTCGTGAAGGACGGCTTCGCCCTTCCCGAGGCCAAGGGCGGCGCCTCCTGGATCGACAAGGACACCCTCTACGTGGCCACGGACTTCGGGCCCGGCTCCATGACCACCTCCGGCTATCCCCGCGTGGCGAAGCGCTGGAAGCGCGGCACCGCCCTCGCTTCCGCCGAGACGATCTACGAGGGCAAGGGCACGGATCTTTCCGTGAGCGCCCACTTCGACGACACGGAGGGCTTCGAGCGCCACTTCGTCCACCGGGGCCTCGCCTTCTACAACAGCGAGACCTATTTCCGGAAGGCCGACGGCTCCCTGCAAAAGCTCGATGTGCCCAACGACGCCTCCCCCGACGTCCACCGCGAGTGGCTCCTCGTGGAGCCCCGTACCGCCTGGACCGTGGGCGGGAAGACCTTCCCCGCCGGCTCCCTCGTGGCCGCGAAATTCGACGATTTCATGGCGGGCAAGCGCGAGTTCGCCGTGGTGTTCGAGCCCACGGCCCACCGCACCCTCGCCAGCTTCACCGCCACGAAGCACCACGTGATCCTCAACCTCCTGGACGATGTGAAAAGCAGCCTCGCCGTGGCCACGCCCGGCAAGGGTGGGTGGTCCGTGAAGCCCCTCCAGGGCGCCCCCCAGTTCGCCACGGCCTCCGCTTCCGCCGTGGATTCCGAGGAATCCGACGACTACTTCCTCACGGTCAGCGGCTACCTCACGCCCGCCAGTCTCCACTTGGGCAACGTCGCCACCGGCACCCCCGAGAAGCTGAAGACCATGCCCGCCTTCTTCGACGCCAGCGGCCTCGACGTGAGCCAGCACTTCGCCACGTCCAAGGACGGCACGAAGGTGCCCTACTTCCAGATCGCGCCCAAGGGCCTGAAGCTGGATGGCACGAACCCCACGCTACTCTACGGCTACGGCGGCTTCGAAATCTCCCTCACCCCCGGCTACAACCCCACCGCGGGCCTGGCCTGGACGACCAAGGGCGGCGTCTACGTCGTCGCCAATATCCGCGGCGGCGGAGAGTACGGCCCCAAGTGGCATCAGGCGGCCCTCAAGCAGAACCGCCACCGCGCCTACGAGGACTTCTCGGCCGTGGCCGAGGATCTCGTGGCCCGCAAGGTCACCTCCGTGAAGCGCCTGGGCGCCCAGGGCGGCAGCAACGGCGGCCTGCTCATGGGCAACATGATCACCCTCTACCCCGAGCGCTTCGGCGCCATCGTCTGCCAGGTGCCCCTGCTGGACATGAAGCGCTACAACCACCTGCTCGCCGGCGCCTCCTGGATGGCCGAATACGGCGATCCCGACGTGCCCGCCCAGTGGGAGTACATCCGCACCTTCTCCCCCTACCAGAACCTCCAGAAGGGCGTGAAGTATCCCCCCACCCTCTTCACCACCTCCACCCGCGACGACCGCGTGCACCCCGGCCACGCCCGCAAGATGATGGCCCGCATGCAGGAACTCGGCGCCGATGTCCGCGCCTACGAAAACATCGAAGGCGGCCATGGCGGCGCCGCCAACAACCAGCAGGCGGCGCACATGCAGGCGCTGGCGTACACGTTCCTATGGCAGCAGTTGAAGAAATAAAAACAACCTGAAAAGCGTAGGTTGATTTTGAACGGCCCCTAAATCATGCGCATCGCCGCCCTTGACGCCGGTTCCAACTCCCTCCACCTCGTGGTGGTGGAAGTGGATGCCGTGGGCAACCAGCGGGTGCTGGCCCGGGAGAAGGCGATGGTGCGCCTGGCCCGGGGCAACGCCCAGCAGGGCGAGATCGCGCCGGAGGCCTTCCAGGAAGGGCTTGAGGCCCTGGCCCTCATGGCGCAAGTCATCGAAGGGTTCCACTGCGACACGGTGATGGCCTGCGGCACGGCGGCCCTGCGGGATGCCCGCAACGCGCCCGACTTTCTCCGGGAGGCCGCCCGCCTCGGCATCTCCATCCGCATCATCAGCGGGGAGGAGGAAGCCCGCCTCATCCACCTGGCCGTGAGCCACGCCATTCCCTTCCCGGAGGGCCCCGCCGTCCTCCTGGACATTGGCGGCGGCAGCACGGAGCTCACGTGGGTGGAGGGGGGACACGTGCTGGCCTCCGTCTCCATCCCCTTCGGCCTCCAGCGGCTGGCGGAGGCCTGCCCCACGGAAAATCCGCCCACCCTGGCCGATTTGAAGCGGCTGCGGCGCTTCATCCGGAAGGTGATCAAGCAGGCGAGGAAGGGGCTTCCGGCCCCGCTGCCCGCGCCGGCCCTCGTCCTCGGCACCAGCGGCACCCTGGAGGACTTGGCCGCGGGGGCCTCGGGATCCCTTCGCTTCGACGTCGCCCAGCTGCGGCGATTCAAGAAGAAGCTCTGGTCCACGGATGCCGCGGGGCGAATTCGCTTGGGCGTGCCCCCGAAGCGGGCCGAGGTGCTTCACGTGGGCGCGGCCTGGGCCGCCGCCCTACTGGATTGGCTCGGGAAGCCGCCCGTGCGCCACCTGCCCGTGGGCCTCCGGGAGGGCATGATCTGGGACGCCCTGGCTCACGGAGGCGCCGCCATCCCGCCCCTCTCGGAGCGGCGCCGGGCTTCCGTGGAGGCCCTGGCGGCGCGGCACGATCCCGACCCCGGCCACAGCCGCCACGTGGGCGATCTGGCGGACCAGCTGTTCCTCGCCATACAGCCCTGGTTCGAGCTGGGCGAACGGGAGCGCGAGTGGCTCCAACACGCCAGCCGGCTCCACGACATCGGATTTTCCGTGGCCGAGAAGGGGCATCACAAGCACGGGGCCTACCTGATCCGGGCCGCCAGCCTCCCGGGATTCTGGCCCGAAGAGGTGGACATCCTCGCCCAGGTCGTGCGCCACCATCGCGGCAAGGCTCCCCACCCCGAAAAGCACGAGGCCTTCCGCAGCCTGGCCCCATGGCACCAGGACACGGTGCGGAAGCTCACGGCGATCCTTCGCGCCGCGGATGCCCTGGATCGCCGCCGCCGGCAGTCCGTGACGGGCCTGGCGCTGGAAGATGGCGACCTCGTCCTCACCTTCCGCATCCGGGGCGATGGGGACCTGGGCCCGGAGCTGGAGGCCCTGGATTCCAAGGGAACCCTCCTCGTGGAGCTGCTGGGGCGCCCCGTGCGGGTAGTCTTGGAGACAACCTCTTGAGACGCGCCTGACGCACCCCGAGCCCATGACCCTTGAAGACCTGATCCACGATTGGAACCGCCCCATGCCCGCCCCGGGCGGACGGCGCCCCCAGTTGAATGACGAAACCCTGCGCGACGGGCTCCAGAGCCCCTCCGTCACGGACCCCGATATCGCCGCCAAGCGGGACCTCCTCCACCGCATCTCCCGGCTGGGCGTGCATGGCCTGGACCTGGGCATGCCCGGGGCCGGCCCCAAGGCCCTGGCGGCCGTGAAGGCCCTCATGGTGGAGGTGCGGGACCACCGCCTGCCCGTGCATCCCAACGCCGCCGTGCGCACGCTGGAGGCCGACCTCCGCCCCATCGCCGAAGTCCAGCAGCGGGTGGGCATCCCCCTTGAAGCGGGCGCCTTCCTCGGCTCCAGCCCCGTGCGCATGGACGTGGAAGGTTGGGACCTGGGCTTCCTCGTGGCCACCGTGAAACAGTCCATCGGCTTCTGCCGCCGCAACCAGATCCCCGTGATGATGGTGACGGAGGATACGACCCGAGCCCGGCCCGAGGTGTTGAAAGCCATTTACGGAGCCGCCATCGACGAGGGCGCCTCCGCCATCTGCCTCTCCGACACCTGCGGCCACGCCACCCCCGAAGGCGTGCGTAACCTCGTCCGCTTCATCAAGGATGAAATTCTGAAGGGCCACGAGAACATCCGCCTGGATTGGCACGGCCACAACGACCGCGGCGTGGGCGTGGCCAACGCCATCGCCGCCTTCGAGGCGGGCGCGGATCGTCTCCACGGCAGCATCCTCGGCATCGGGGAGCGCTGCGGCAACGTGGCCCTGGATCAGCTCATGATGAACCTCATCCTCATGGGCTACCTGGAGGGCGACCTCACGGATCTGCCGGGCCTCGCCGATCGCGTGGCCGAACTCTGCGGCTTCGAGATCCCCGCCAACTACCCCCTCCTGGGCCGCGACGCCTTCCGCACGGGCACCGGCGTCCACGCCGCCGCCATCGTGAAGGCCCTCCGCCGCGGCGATACGGAGCTGGCGGATGCCGTCTACAGCGGCGTCCCCGCCGCCCTCGTCAACCGCCGCCAGGAAATCGAGATCGGCCCCGTGGCCGGACACTCCAACGTCATCTACTGGCTCGAAAGCAACGGCCACGACACCAGCCCCGAGCGCATCGAACGCATCCTCGCGAAGGCGAAGCAGAGCTCGCGGGTGCTGACGGATGATGAGATCAGGGCGATGCTTTGAGGGGCTTCGGGCTTCGGGCTTCGGGCTTCGGGCTTCGGGCTTCGGGCTTCGGGCT
>CAYWDR010000214.1:0-5458 GCA_964457075.1 uncultured Solibacteraceae bacterium | reverse complement strand
ACGTTGAGCAGCATGCCGTGGTTCACCTGGAAGCGGCTCACGAGGCGCTCCGGCGCGGCGGCCTGGAGCTTCTCGAAGGTGGTCTTGTCCCAGTGGGCGTAGTTCTTCTCCGGGGCGGGGCGCTTCACGAACTTCTTCCCGGGTTTCTGGGCGAGGCGCATGTTCTCGATGACGTGCTCCGGCGCCTGGGCCACCACGTAGCCCACGGTGTCGAAGCCCTTGCGGCCCGCGCGCCCCGAGATCTGGTGGAAGTCCCGGGCGGAGAGGATGCTCGTCTTCTGGCCGCCGTACTTGCAGAGCTTCGTGAAGAGCACGGTGCGGATGGGCACGTTGATGCCGACCCCCAACGTATCCGTGCCGCAGATGACCTTGAGGAGGCCCTTCTGCGCCAACCGCTCCATGAGGATGCGGTACTTGGGCAGGAGGCCCGCGTGGTGCAGTCCGATGCCCATGCGCAGCCAGCGTTTGAGGTCGGGGCCATAGGGGCTGTTGAACTTGAAGTCGCCGATTTCCGTCGCGAGGGCCGTCTTTTCTTCGCGGCTCGTGACGGCGAGGCTCGTGAAATCCTGGGCGCTGGTGGCGGCTTCGGCTTGCGTGAAGTGCACCACGTAGAGGGGGCCCTTGCCTTCCGTGAGGAGGTTTTCCACGGTGCTGGCCAGCGGTAGCTCCGCGTAGGTGAATTCCAGGGGCACGGGGCGGTCCGTGCCCTTCACGGTGACCGTGGGCTTGGCGTTGAGGCGCGTCAGCTCCGTTTCGAAGAAGCTCGTGTCGCCCAGCGTGGCGCTCATGAGGAGGAAGCGCGTCTGCGGCAGGGCGAGGAGGGGCACCTGCCAGGCGAAGCCCCGCTCGCGATCCGCGTAGTAGTGGAACTCGTCCATCACCACGTCGAGGACGTTCGCCTCGGCCCCCTCGCACAGCGCCATGTTGGCGAGGATTTCCGCCGTGCAACAGAGGATGGGCGCATCGCGGTTCACGGTGGCGTCCCCCGTGGAGAGGCCCACATTTTCCGGCCCGAACTCCCTGCACAGCGCCATCCACTTCTCGTTCACGAGCGCCTTGATGGGGCAGGTGTAGACGGAGCGCCGCCCCGCCGCCAGGGCCCCGAAGTGCATCGCGGAAGCCACCAGCGACTTCCCCGACCCCGTGGGCGTATTGAGGATGACGTTCTTGCCCTCGAAGAGCTCCAGGATGGCCTCCTCCTGGGCGGGGTAGAGACCGAGGCCCTTGGATTCCGCGTAGGCGAGGAAGGCACCCAGGAGGGCGTCGGGGGAGGTGTCGCCATCGGCGGGGAGGTGCGAGATCAGGGACGACGGCATCAAGGGTGGCTCCAGGCCCATCATCTCAGGGCGGCCCCGGCTCGCCGAATTCAGTTCCGGGAGCCCCCCCTCCGAAAAGGGGGCAGGAGCGCGATATGCGGGTGGGCAGGTCCTCGGGGATCCGGGCGGCGATGCTGGCGGTGGGCGCCCTGGCCCCGGCCCAGGAACTGCCACCCTCCCTGGCCGAACTTCGGCGCACGCCCGTGCAGGTGGCCAGCCGCCTCAGCCAGGATCCCCGCTGGGCCCCCGCCAAGGTGGTGGTGCTCACGGGGGAGGACTTGCGCCGCCGGGGTTACCTCGACCTGGACGAGGTGCTGCACGACCTCGCGGGCTTCGACTTCGAGCGGGGCTTCGGCAGCCACTGGACGCAAATCTACATGCGGGGCCAGCGGAGCACGAACTCGGACCGCTTCCTCTTCCTTTGGGATGGCGTGATTCAAAACGATATCTGGGCCCAGGTGGCCTGGCTGGAACGGCAGTTCCCCCTCAGCGCCATCGAGCGCATCGAGATCATGTACGGGCCCGCCTCCCTCCTCTACGGCTCCAACGCCCTCTCGGGCATCGTCTCCATCACGACGCGGGCCGAGGCCCAGCGACTGGGAACCACGGTGCAGGCCCGGGGCGGCTCCTTCCACACGCGGGCGGCGGAGGTTTCCACTTACCAGGAGCTCAGGGGCTGGCGCTTCGGGTTCTCGGGCCGCTACCTGGAGACGTGGAACCGGGATCTCACGGACGAGACCTGGACGGACGCGGGGGGGCGGACCCGCTATTACGGGCTGCAGTTCCCGCGGGACTACGATTTAGCGGCCCTCGCCGTCAACGGAGGCACGGATCGGGCGGGGGTCTTCCACACGGAATATGAACCGGCCACGGGGCGGCTGTGGGCGATGAAGAACGGTTTTTGGTCCCCCTTCACGGGGCGCTACGGCCGGAAGGATCCCGCCTGGTGGTTCGTGGAGGGCAGCGTGGGATTCGGCGCCTGGGATCTGCGGGCCATGTCCTGGATCCGGCGGGACTCGGAGGACGGCTGGACGACACCCCAGGCCCTCATCGGCGCCAGCTGGAATAGCGGGGCGGAATCCCTCCAGCTCACCCATCACGCGGAATGGGGGGCTTGGAGCTCCAAGGCGAGCCTCCTCATGCGCACGTCGACCCTGGAGCCCGATACGGAGGAACCCGATTTCGGCCGGGATCGCCCATGGGATCCCGCCGGAGGACCCCTGCCCAAGGTCAACCGCCTGGGCCCCTACATCCAGTACAAGCTCTTCAACCGGGAATACCGCGCCCTGGAGCAGATCGCCTACAAGGGCGGCGCCCTGGAGGGCGTGATCGGCGCCGAACTCACGGCGGCACGGGTCTACGAGAACTACTACACCCGCCTCACGGATCTGGAACCCTGGAATTTCAAGCCCCAGCACGACGAGCGCAACGCGGGTCTCTTCCTCAATATCCAGGATCAGGTTCGCGAGGATCTGGCTCTTTCCGTCGGCTTGCGCTACGACCACAACTGGGAGGCGGGCGGCCCCGGCGGCTTCGGGGACCTCGTCACCTCGCGGGTGGCGATCCTCTTCGCGCCCCGGCCCGATCAGATCCTCAAGGTGACGGCGGGCCAGGCCTTCCAGGCCCCGGAGCCCTTCAAGAAATACAGCACCAACCCCTCCCGCTCCCGGCCCAGCCCCGATCTGAAGCCGGAGCGCCTGCAGAGCCTGGAGGTGGGGTGGGGGCTGGATCTCTTCCCCGCCTGGCGCCTAGATGTGAACGGTTTCCTCAGCCTCGTGGATCAGCAGATCGTCCTCGTGCCCGTGGCCGGTTCCCCCGGGGACAACCGCTTCGAGAATCGAGGCCGCCTGCGCATCCATGGCGGGGAGGCGGAGCTGCGGCGCTACCTCGACCGCGCCAACAGCCTCTACCTCAACGTCAGCGCCAACCGGGCCCGGGATCTGGAGCAGCGCCGCGATCCCGGCGGCATCGCCCCCCTGCAGGCCCAGTTCGGGGCGGATCTCCTATTCCGCGACCGGTGGAGCCTCAGCCTGAAGGGGCGCTGGATTTCCGCCCGCAAGACGGCCCGGCACGACGATCCCAGCCTGCTCATCGTGCGCGACGTGGATCCCTACCTCACCGTCGACCTCGCCCTGGGCTGGCGGGACTTCCTGCCCGGCCTGGAGCTGCGCCTGGACCTCCTGAACGTGGGTAACGCCCGCTACTACGACCCCGGCGTGCGCAGCGCCGACGGCACCTACTACAACGGCGCCGTGCTGCAGCAACCGTTCCGGGGATTCATCGGGGTGATCTACCGGTTCTGAGGCCAGGGGTCGTAGTGAACCTCCGGATCACCCTGCGAAAAGCCAACCACGAAGGCACAAAGGGCGCTGCGCGCCTACACCAAGGCCACGAAGTGCCTCCCGGACGAGGCTCGCGAGGCCATCCGGGCCTACGGCCCAAGGTCCAGCGAAGCTGGACCTTCCTTCGGGGGCAATGGCAGTCGGGCCCTCGAAGTCCCGACTGCCATTGCCCCCGAAGGGGATGGCCGGGAATGGGTCGGCGCCCCTTCGTGCCCTTCGTGCGCCCGAAGGGCGGCTTCGTGACTTCGTGGTGAGATTTTCAACTTGTTGCTCAGGAAGCATTCGATTAGGGCCGCCCCAGCGCGGTGACTGGCGCCTCAGCCCCGGGATGGGATGATGGAAGCCCACCCCCTTCGGAGCCCCCATGGCCAACGCCGCCCAACCCGTGGCCAAGCTGCCCTCCACGATCCCGTACATCATCGGGAACGAGGGCTGCGAGCGCTTCAACTTCTACGGCATGCGCAATATCCTCACGCCCTTCCTGGTAGGCACGCTGCTGCTCTACCTGCCCGAGGGGCAGCGGGCCCTGGCGGCCAAGGACGTCTTCCACACCTTCGTCATCGGCGTCTACTTCTTCCCCCTGTTGGGCGGATGGCTGGCGGACCGCCACTTCGGCAAGTACCCCACGATCTTTTGGCTGAGCCTCGTCTACTGCCTGGGCAACGCGCTGCTGGCGATCTTCCCGGGCAATCTCACGGGCTTTTATGCGGGGCTGCTGCTCATCGCCCTCGGGTCCGGCGGCATCAAGCCCCTCGTGGCCTCCTTCGTGGGGGACCAGTTCGATCAAACGAACAAGCACCGGGCCAAGGGGGTCTTCGATGCCTTCTACTGGATCATCAACTTCGGCTCCTTTTTCGCGTCCCTGCTCATGCCCATGGCGCTGCGCGGCTACGGCCCCTCCGTGGCCTTCGGGATCCCGGGCGTGCTCATGTTCATCGCCACCTTCGTGTTCTGGCTGGGGCGGAAGAAGTACGTGCGGGTGCCCCCGGCGGCCCCCAGCCCCGACTCCTTCCTGCGGGTGGTTCGCACCGCGCTGACGACGCCCGTGGCGGGTCGCGCCAACGTGGGTCTGGCCGTGGCCGGTCTCGGCCTCGCCCTGGGACTGGGCACCTTCCTCTTTATCGGGCGCCTGGGCTTCGTGGCCTGCTTCTGTCTCGCCCTCGTCCTCGTGCTGGGTCTCGGCGGATGGGGCACGGCGCGGCAATTGGACCGCGCCCAAGGCGTGCATTCGGACGAGGCCATCGAGGGGGTGCGCTCCGTGCTGCGCATCCTGATCCTTTTCGCCCTCACCACGCCCTTTTGGAGCCTCTTCGATCAGAAGGCCTCCACCTGGATCCTCCAGGCCAACCTCATGCAGCGCCCCGAGTGGTTCCTGCCCGCGCAAATGCAGGCCCTGAACCCGGCCCTCGTGATGGTGCTCATCCCCTTCAACAGCTTCGTGACGTGGCCGCTCCTGAAGCGCTGGTTCCGCTACGAGCCCACGAGCCTCGCCCGCATGGGCGCCGGCATCGCCTTTTCCGGCCTGGCCTGGGTGGTCATCGGCTTCCTGCAGGTGGCCGTGGAGAAGGGCCCCGTGTCCATCGCCTGGCAGATGCTCCCTTACGCCTTCCTCACCCTGGGCGAGGTGCTCGTTTCCGCCACGGGACTGGAGTTCGCCTACTCCCAGGCCCCGCCGAGCATGAAGGGCACCATCATGAGCTTCTTCTACCTCAGCGTCACCATCGGCAACCTCTGGGTGCTCCTCGTGAACGCCAGCGTGAAGAGCCCCGCCGTCACCGCCCGCATGGTGCAGGCGGGCGT
>CAYWDR010000213.1:0-5485 GCA_964457075.1 uncultured Solibacteraceae bacterium | reverse complement strand
ATCGAGGGACGCCCATTCGGGATCATGCCGCAGATCCTCGCGCGGGCCGAGCATGTGTTGAAGCTGCAGGCCATCTGCACCGAGTGCGGGGCAGGGGCCAGCCGGACCTACCGGAAGGTCCGTAGCGGAGGACAGGTGCTCGTCGGGGCCGCCGATCTCTACGAGGCCCGATGCCGGCACTGCCACCGGGACATCGATGAATCCCAGGTGGCTTTGGATGACGCAGTCGATGGGCCATCTTGAGACCCAGGACCGAAGGATCGTCGGCGAAATGCGTGATCTGGGCCCTAGGTATTCGGATGCCCCAGACCTAAACTGAACGGCACGGGCGCGCGGCCGCAGTGTCCGCCTGTCCCAAACTCCCGCCCGCGGCTGCAGGGCGTTTCGAGGAGATCCACATGGCCGGCGCCTATGCCACCTTCAACCACATCACCGACTACATGGGCTTCGAAGGCCTGCTCACGGACGAAGAAAAGATGGTCCGCGAGGCCGCTCGCGAATTCGTGAACAAGGAAGTGCTTCCCATCATCGAGAAGCACGCCCAGGACCAGACCTTCCCCAGCCACCTCATCAAGACGATGGGCGGGCTGAGCTTCTACGGGCCCAGCCTCCCCGAGGAGTATGGCTGCGCGGGGCTCTCCAACGTCGCCTACGGCCTGCTCATGTACGAGTTGGAACGCGGCGATTCCGGCCTCCGTTCCTTCTGCAGCGTGCAGGGCTCCCTCGTGATGTGGCCCATCTACGCCTACGGCAGCGAAGAGCAGAAGCGCTACTGGCTGCCCAAGCTCGCCGCGGGCGACGTCATCGGCTGCTTCGGCCTCACGGAGCCCGACTTCGGTTCCAACCCCGGCGGCATGCTCACCAAGGCCGTGAAGGAGCCCGGCGGCAAGTGGCGCATCAACGGCACCAAAATGTGGATCACCAACGGCACCGTATCCGACGTGGCCATCGTGTGGGCCCAGACCGAAGACGGCATCCGCGGCTTCCTCGTGGAGAAGGGCACCCCCGGCTTCAGCGCGCCCGAGATGCACGGCAAGTGGAGCCTGCGGGCCTCCACCACTTCCGAGCTCGTGCTCGAGGATGTCATCGTAGACGAGGCCAAGAGCCTGCTGCCCAACGTGAAGGGCCTCAAGGGCCCCCTCGGCTGCCTCACCCAGGCCCGCTACGGCATCGCCTGGGGCGCCCTTGGCGCCGCGGACGCCTCCTACCAATGCGCCCTGGACTACGCCCTCAACCGCATCCAGTTCGACCGCCCCATCGCCGCTTTCCAGCTCCAGCAGGAGAAGCTTGCGTGGATGGTCACGGAGCTCACCAAGGGCCAGCTCCTCGCCCTCCAGCTCGGCCGCCTCAAGGACGCCAAGAAGTTCACGCCCGCCCAGGTCTCCATGGCCAAGATGAACAACGTGAACGTGGCCCTCGAAATCTGCCGCAAGGCCCGCACCATCCTCGGTGCCAATGGAATCCTCGACGAATACCCCGTCATGCGCCACATGGCCAACCTAGAGAGCGTCTACACCTACGAGGGCACCCACGACATGCACACCCTCATCATCGGCCAGGAAGTCACTGGACTGCCGGCCTACAGGTAGTTTTTCCACCCTCAAAAAGAATGGCCCGCGCAGCGGGCCATTCTTTTTGAGGGGCGAAAAGCATTGTCAGGGCCGAAACGATCCTGGTGGCCCCACCCGGATTCGAACCGGGGACCAAGCGGTTATGAGCCGCCAGCTCTGACCGCTGAGCTATAGGGCCGGGGTTAGTGTAGCAAAACCACGGGCCGACGAGGGGCAGCAGGGCGCTAGCCCTGCTTTTCAGCAGTCAGCAAAATGGTCCGCATCGCGGAGCATTTTGCTGAAGCCTCAGGTATGACCCGAATCACTCCAATCCCCTCATTCCCCCCTTGCCGCTCTGGAACGAGGCGCGCAAGCTTGGGGCACCTTCGACAGAAAGGGGTGCCCCGTGAATGGCAAGTCCCTGTCCCAACCCCGCGTCGCGGCTCTCGTAGGCCCTTCGTTGAGCGGCAAGACTTCGATGCTCGAAGCGCTGCTCTTGGCCGCCGGCGCGCTTCCAAAGAAGGGCACGGTGAAGGATCACGCCACCATCGGTGACGCGTCCATGGAGGCCAAGGCCCGCGGGATGTCCACGGAGACCACCGTCGCCACCGCCCTGGTGGAAGGCGAATCCTGGACCTTCCTCGACTGCCCGGGCTCGGTGGAATTCCAGCAAGAGACGCTTCAGGCGCTCCTGGTGGCCGACGTGGCGGTGGTGGTGGTGGACGCGGAACCCGCGCGCGCCATGGCGGCCGGGCCCGTCCTCCAGTTCTTGGACGCCCGGAAGATCCCGCACGTCATATTCATCAACAAGGTCGACCTGCCGGGCACGGCCGGGCGATTGAGGGATACCCTCACGGCGCTGCAGGTCCAGAGTGCGCGGCCCCTCGTCATGCGTGAGCTCCCCCTCAAGGAGGGCGAGAACATCGTGGGTTTCGTGGACCTCGTGAGTGAGCATGCCTATGGCTACAAGGGGCACGAGGACTCGGAGCTGTCCCAGCTTCCCGAGAAGGCCTTGCCCGAGGAGGCGGAGGCGCGGCGTGAAATGCTCGAGCGCCTCGCCGACCTCGATGACCACATCCTGGAAGAACTCCTGGAGGAGATTCAACCCACCACGGAGGAAATCCAGGCGAACCTTCGCAAGGATTTGAAGGATGACCTCATCGTAGACGTGTTCTTTGGAAGCGGCGAGCAGGATCACGGCATCAAGCGGCTGCTTAACGCCCTGGCACAGGAGGCCCCGGAGGTCCACGAGACCGCCGAACGGCTGGGCCTTCCCAAGGACGTCGCCTTCCTGGCCCAAGCCTTCAAGACGCTCCACGCCCCCCACGTCGGGAAGCTCAGCTTCGCCCGCGTCTGGCGGGGCGAGGTCGCCGATGGCGCTCCGCTCGATGGGCAGCGCGTCTCGGGTGTGTTCCGCCTCTTCGGCAGCCAGCAGCAGAAACAGCCCAAAGCCGTGGCCGGGGAGATCGTGGCGCTCGGGCATCTGGATTCGCTGAAGACGGGGCAGGGCATCTCCAATGCCGCCGTCATCGATTTGCCGTGGGTGGAAACCCTCCAGCCCTTGGCCGCCATCAGCCTCCGCACCACCAAGAGCGGCGACGAGGTGAAGCTGGGCGCGGCCCTGGCCAAGCTCAACGAGGAGGATCCAAGCCTTCAAGTCGAGCAGAACGCCGAGACCCATGAGCAGATCCTATGGGGCCAGGGCGATATCCATCTGCGAAACGCCCTGGATCGCCTCAAGAGCCGCTTCGGCTTGGAAGTGAAAACGGAAGCGCCCATGGTGCCCTACCGGGAGAGCATCCGGAAGGGCGTGCAGCAGCACGGCCGCTTCAAGCACCAGTCCGGCGGCCATGGCGCCTTTGGCGACGTCCATCTGGAAATCGGTCCGCGTACGCGGGGCGATGGATTCGAGTTCGAGGAACGCATCGTGGGCGGTGTCATTCCCCGGCAATTCTTCAGCTCGGTGGAGAAGGGCATCCGGGAATACATGAAACAGGGGCCGTTGGGATTCCCCGTGGTGGACCTTCACACGGCCCTATTCCATGGCAGCTACCACAGCGTGGATAGCTCCGACGCGGCCTTCCAACAAGCGGCCCGCATCGCCATGAGCGAAGGCATGCCCAAGTGCAGCCCCGTGCTCCTGGAGCCGATCCTCGCGTTGCAGTTGCACGCGCCCTCTGAATTCACCGCCAAGGTGCAGCGAATGGTCACCGGCCGCCGCAATGGCCAGATCTTGGGCTTCGATCAGCGGGAGGGTTGGCTGGGGTGGGATACCGTCTCGGCCAAACTCCCCCAGGCGGAATTGAAGGATCTCATCACCGAGCTTCGCAGCCTCACCCAGGGCATCGGGACCTTCACCTGGGGCTTCAGCCACCTGCAGGAAGTGGAAGGCCGCGAGGCCGACCGGGTGGTGGAGACCCGAAAGCGCAGCTTGGCGGAAGCTCGCGGATAGCGCCTCGGCGCGGCCTGGCACGGTGCGGGGCCCTCGGGCCCCGTGCTAGCCTCAGGACATTCATCCGGAGTGATGTGATGCTGAGGGCCTGTAACGGAATAATCCTTCCTTTTGTTGGCCCCTATTCGCGCCATCCAGCAAGGAGAGCCGCGCGGCGCGATGCGGTGACATCGTGCAAGCGGCTCGACACAGCTGGGGGCGCGAAGAGGGGCCAACCCTCCGGGCGAGGGGCGGCGGCTGTCGCAGCCCAGCGTTGGCCTCCCTCCGTGTATTCCCGATACATCTCTGGTCGGCCGCCTTGGCCTGCTCCGCCGGCGCCCCTCGCAAAAGGAAGGATTATCCCGTTACAGGCCCTGAGGATCGCCAAGCTGCTGCCCCTCCTGCTCGGAACGACCCTGGCCTTGGCCCAGATGCCCAAGGATTGGAAACCCGCCCTATTGGCCGGTGAAGAAATGGGCGTGGGCAGTTCCCGTGAAGGCGTGAAAGTCTTTGGAGAATCCATTCGGGCCCACCCCATGGGCATGCTTTCTAAGTTCGTATGGCTGAGGCTGCAGGGCACGGATTGGGAAGCCCGGGGTCTGCGCTTCCGCTGCACCGGCACGTGGGAAGGGGTCTCCTGCTCGAACGCGAAGGGCCATGGCCGGGTCGACCTCGGCAAGGCGGTGAAAGCGGGATGTGACCTGGCCTTCCTCGCCTGGGGGCGCATGGGCGTGGATGGGTGGAGCCAGGAGAGTGGAGAGGGGTCGGCCCGATTGCGATTGGAGGAAGGCTTCCGATCCTTTCTTGGACGGCGGATGCCCACGGGAGATGGGCCGCCGAAGCTGGGGCTGGAGTGGGTGGGCGAGGGCGGCCTACTTCGGGGTTCGGTGCAGGAGATCCTCGATTGGATGCTGGAACCCGCCCAGGAGGGCCTCGCCCAGCAGGCGCGCCGTTATTTCGGCCATCTGATCCAGGATCCCATCGGGGATTGGTGGATCGCGGCGGGCCCTTCCGAGGGGCCGGGAGATTCAGGCACCTGGGTCTTCGGAAGCAACGGAGCCTCCTACGTTGTGCTCCACCTGCCCGCGCCCATCCCCAAGGTCGAGGCCTTGGCCCGATTCAGGGCGCTCCTTTCGCTGAAGTAGGGCCGGGGGTTCGCGAAGGGTACGGCTGGGCCGGACGGCGGCTCACGGTAGACTGAAGGGTTCGAGGAATCCATGTCCCTTCAAAAAGAAATCCAGCGCCGGCGCACCTTCGCCATCATCAGCCATCCCGATGCGGGCAAGACCACGTTGACGGAAAAGCTCCTCCTCTACGGGGGCGCCATCGACCGGGCCGGATCCGTGAAGGGCCGGGAAGGGGCGGGCCACGCGCAAAGCGACTGGATGAGCATCGAGCAGGAACGCGGCATCAGCGTGACGAGCGCCGCCATGCAATTCGACTTCAAGGGCTTCGCCATCTACCTGCTGGATACGCCAGGCCACCAGGATTTCAGCGAAGACAC
>CAYWDR010000212.1:0-5574 GCA_964457075.1 uncultured Solibacteraceae bacterium | reverse complement strand
GTTTCAGATCCAGGGCGTGAAGGGGCCCCTGGGCCGCGGCGTAGAGGCGCTCGCCCCGGGCCGTGAGGCGCAGCTTGCGGCCGGGCCCGCGCTCCAGCAGGGGGGCGCCCTCCGTGAGGCCCTGCTCCAGCGCCTTGAGGTGTTCGCTGACCACCGATCGGGCCACGGCCAGATGCTGGGCGGCCCCTTCCAGCGAGCCGGTTTCCACGGCGGCCACGAAGGCCTCCAGCCAGGTGAGGTGTCGGGGGAGCTTGCGGGTCATCGGCCACCGGAAAAGGTAGGGTGTAGTCCCAGATGGGCATAGATGTCGATATTAAGCCCATCCCCATCCCGGAGCCGATTCAGGAGGCCAACCCACGGAGGTACGAGATGGCCTTCACGCCAGGGCGTGCGCCCCTCTTCCTGGGCCTCGCTTCTGCGATGGTCTCCGCCCATGCCCAGGAGCCCATCTCCCATGGGGGCATGCAGGAAATCCTGAAACTCCGGAACACCCGGGTGGTCACCGCCACTCGCAATTTCATGACCCTGGACCGGGCACCCGCCACCGTGGAGGTGATCACCCAAGAGCAGATCCGGGCCCGCCGCTACCGTTCCTTGTTGGATCTCCTGCGCGACTTGCCCGATATGAAGGTGGACGAGGGCAGCGACTACATCGGCTACAACAGTTTCACCCTCCGGGGCCTTCGGGGCTTCAGCACTCAAAAACTCGTGATCCTCATGGATGGCGTGCGCATCACGGGTCCCACCAACGAACCCGTTCCCGTCCTGGACAATTTCCCGATCCACTTCGCCAAGCAGGTGGAGGTGGTCTTCGGCCCGGCGTCCGCCCTCTACGGGGCCGACGCCTTCGCGGGCGTCATCAACATCATCACCCAGGGGCTGGAAGCCGAAGGCGGCCGGCTGGCCACCGGCGGCGGGTCTGGAGGCCTGGCTTTCGGACGTTTTTCGGAGCAAATCTCCTTCGGTACGGGTTCCAACTTTCTGGTGGCCGGCAACGCGGCCTACGACCAGCAACCGGATTTGAGCGCCCGTTTCCCCGAGGATTACGCTGGCGTCGCCTCCTGGAGGACGGGTGTTTTCGAGACGCCCTTTGGATTCACCCAAAGCCCGCAAACGCCCTTGGATCCTGAATTCGCCGCTCCCCTCCAATCAAACGCGATCTACCTGCGCCTCATGAACAAGGGCTTCACGGCGAGCCTCTTCCACCGCTACGCGAAGATCCCCTCCAACACCGCGAACAATCCCCGCTACGCAATCTACAACAAGGATGTTTTCCTCGCCTGGGAGATGGATACCCTCCGGTTGGACTACCAGGACCGCATCGGCGCCCTCGATTTCCAGACTTCTCTCGTGGGCCAGCGCTTGGGTCTGAACCCCCGGTCCAACTACCGCAACGCCTTCACGGGCGAGGAGCCTGGATACAAGTACACGTACTCCAACAGCCTGCGGCTGGATCATCAGTTCACGTGGTCCCCCATCAGCATCCTCACGGCCACGGCCGGCTTCTCACTGGAGGAGAGCCTCGCCATCCCCTGGCTGCCCGAGCTGCAAAGTCCCGTGACGGAGACTCGCCCTATCCAGGCCAAGCTCCTAGGCAGCAACATCGACGCCGATATCTACACCGTGCATGACACCCAGCGGGGCGCCTTCCTGCAAATGGAGTACGCGCCGACCCTCACCCTCACCCTCCTGGGCGGCGTGCGTTACGATCGCAGCGATCGTTACGGCAGCACCACGAACCCGCGGGTGGGCCTCGTGTGGAGCCCCACGCAGACCTGGACGGTGAAGGTACTCCGTGGAAGCGCCTTCCTGGCTCCATCTCCCTTCGATTCCTTCGTCTACTACGGCGGCTTTCAGCCGGATGGTTCGGGCGGCTTCTTCGCCCCCTTTCTCCACCTCCCCAATCCCGAACTGCGCCCCCAGACCCTCCGGACGTGGGAAGTGAACGTCCATCGCAGCTTAGGGGATTCATGGGGGTTGAACTTGAGCCTCTACCACACGAAGGTGCGCAACCTCTTCCTCCAGGCCCCCGACAACGGCAATACGAACTACTACAACAACACCTTCAAGGGCTGGCCCGTGGGGTACATCGAGGTGTTCATCAACCAAGGCGAACAGAAGATGCTGGGGGGCACCTTCAAAGTGGACTTCATCAAGGAGGCCGGCTGGGGACGCGTGCAGGCCTATGGCGCCTTGTCCTACCTGAACGGCAAGGTGGTGGACGCCCTCAACGCCAATCGGGACACGGAGCTGCCCAACATCTCACCCTGGATCTTCCGCCTGGGCGGAGAGGCCACCCGTGGCCCCTGGACCCTCTCTCCACGCTTCACCTGGATCGCGCGCCAACGCCTCTTGGACGTGGAACCCACCGATCATGGGCGCCGCCGCACCATCGACGGGTACAACCGGCTGGACCTCTCCCTGGGCTATCGAACCCCCCTCCGCATGGAGGTCTTTCTCGACGTTCAAAACATCTTGAACGCTCGCTACCGCAACGTGAGCCCCCAATCCAACCTCAATGCCATCGAATTCGTGGGCACGCCGCAGAACGGCCGGCGTTGGGTGGTGGGACTGGAATGGCGGTTCTAAGGGCCTGGAGCCCGGATCGGTCATTACCCTATGTCCATCCGGGCCTGATTGTGGCTAATTCAATCCATGGATGACTCCGATCTTTGGCCCCTCTTCCGTGATCTCCGTTTCGCTGGAACGCGCACTGACCCGGCGGGCGGGCCGTGCTTCGTGGCGGAGGGGAGGATCCTCGTGGAGGATCTGCTGGTGTGGGCCCGGGCGGGCCGAGCCGAGGTGGTCGCGGTGCTGGCGGAGGAAAGCCAGGCGGAGGCCGTGCGGCCCAGCCTGCCCCCCGCCGCCACCCTCCTGACGGCGACCAAGGCGGAGCTGGAGCAGCTCACGGGCTTCCCCTTCCATCGGGGGCTCCTCGCGGCGGCGCGGGTGCCGCCCTCCCGGCCGCTGGAGGCCTTGGCCCACTGCCGCCGTCTGCTGGTGCTGCCCGCCACCGCCGACGCGGAAAACCTGGGGCAGCTCCTGCGCACGGCGGCGGCCCTGGGCTTGGACGGAGCCCTTCTGGGCCCGGGGCCGGATCCCTTCAGCCGACGGGCCGTGCGGGTGTCCATGGGGGCCAGCTGGAAGCTGCCCCTGTGGCGGGTGGAGGATCCCTGGGAAGCCTTGGACCGGTGGAAGGAATCCGGAGGCGAGGTCGTGGCGGCGGCCCTGCCAGGTTCGGTGGCGGCCTGGGAGTGGGAGCCGCCCTCCCACTGTGCGTTGGTGCTGGGGCCGGAAGGCCCGGGGCTCTCGGCCGAGGAGCTGGGCCGCTGCGATCGCACGGTGCGGATCCCCATGGCCGCCGGCGTGGATAGCCTCAACGTGGCCGCGGCCGGCGCGATCCTCATGGCGAAGCTCGCGGGCGCGATTTAGGGCTTATCCGCTTCCGGCTCAGCCATCAGGAGCCTGTTCTTCGGCGTGATGTCCCCGGGGATCACCTGCGTGAATACCCGGTGCCCCTGGGCCCGCACCCGGGCCACCCGGGTGGCATCCAGGGCCATAGGACCGTCGAGCCACCCTTCCAGGCCGCCCAGATCGGCACCCTTGAGGTCGTGACAGCAGGGCAGGACCGCAACGCAGGCCCCGGCCGCCACCGCCCGCTTGAGGACCAGATCGGTCAGGCCACCACAGGCATGGACCGACACGACCAGATCATCGCGATGCAGCGGAATGTCCCTTAAGTCGGCCTCGAGGAAGCGGACCCGGCCCCGCAAACGCGGCCAGGCGTCGCACATGGAGGCTTCGAGAATCGCAGCGCTCTTGGGAATGTTCTGATCCACGGCCAAGGCCTCGGGGGAGCTGTCATCGAGCAGGAGGAGGATCTGGGCCAGCAGGCCGTGGCCACAGGCCAGATCCACGATCCGTCTCCCCCGGAAGCGTCGTCGCACCCTTCGAGCCACTTCCCAAGCTTCGTAGAGCTCCTTGCGGGGCAGGCACCCGGCTCGGCAGGCGGCCCGAGCGATGGCATCGAACAGGGTCTCCCCGGCGAATTGAGGGAGCAGGTGTTCGGTCAGTCGATTTTTGGAGGAGCGGTCCATGGGGTCAGCCCCGTGCGCTATCCGCCCGGGAGCCCCGTCCCAGCACCTTTTCGAGGGCCGCCATTTCCAGCAGCGTGCTGTTCACGGCGGCTCGGGCTTCGCGGATGAGGACGAGGCTGGCGTGCAGGAGGGCCCCGGCGCCGAAGATGCCCAGGCTGATGGGAACCCAGCCCGGCACGCCCTGGAGGATGCCGCCGAGGCCGATGGTGAAGCTGCAGGCCACGAGCAAGCCGATGGCGCAGTAGAGCACCGTCATGGCCGTGCGGAGCATGAGGGCCCGCTGGGAGAGGAGGGGCAGCTGATCGGCCAGCAGCTTCGCGCGGTCGGGCCGGTCGGCGAGACCCTCGGCCTCCCGCGCCAGCTTCCGCACCCGATCCACCACCCGGCTTAGGCGATTGGAAGTCGAGAGCACGAGGGTGCCCGAGGCGGAGATGAGCACCGCGGGGGTGATCATGGCGCTGAGCACTTCACTGGCGGGGACGGGCATGGAAGGACGTTAACAGATCAGGCGGAGTAGCCGCCGTCCAGCACCAGCTCCACGCCCGTGGCGAAGCGACTGGCGTCGCTGACGAGGTAGAAGATTCCATCCGCGATTTCTCCCGGCGCGGCGAATCGCTTCTGTCCGGGACCCGGAGATTGGGCCTCCATGGCCTTCCAGGCGCCTTCGAGGCCGCCTTCGGACTTCACGAGCTCTTGGAAGAAGGGCATGGACTCCCACATGGCGGTGCGCACGCCTCCGGGCAGGATGGCGTTCACGCGGATGTGGTGCTCGGCCAATTCCAGGGCCGCGCTGCGGGCCAGCATGGAGACGCCGGCCTTGCTGACGGCGTAGGCGGCTGCGCCGGGCGTGGATTTGCGGCCGGAGGCGGAGGAGACGAGCACGATGCGGCCTTCGCGTTCTGCCGAGGCCTGGCCTTTCATGGCGCGGGCGGCGGCCCGCAGGCCGAGGAAGCAGCCGTCCAGATTCACGGCCATGACGCGCCGCCAGTCTTCCAAAGCTGTGTCGACGACGGCTGAGCCGTGGGAAATACCCGCCGCCAACACGGCGATATCGAGATGCCCCCAGCGGGTGATGAAGGCGGCAAGGGCCGTGTCCCAATCGGATTCGGAAATGACGTCCAAGGGGAGGGCCAGCGCCTCTCCGCCGGCCGCTCGGATGGCCTCAGCGGCGGCTTCCGCGCCTGCCAGATCCCGATCACAAATCCCGACGCGGGCCCCCTCCGCGGCCAGGCGGTGGGCCGTGGCGCGTCCGATGCCCGAGGCGGCGCCGCTGATCAGCGCGACCTGGCCGGCGAGTGTCGTTTGCATGAGTACTCCGTAGGCGGGGGTGAGGTGCTACCACTCTCTCGGCCGACGCCTCGCCGCCGAGGCCGCCGACCACTCACGACGTGCCGGGATCCTGGCTCGGCCATCACTGTTCATCACTGTTCATCACCGGTCAGTAGTGTCCGGTAGATGTCGAACAATGGCAATGGTT
>CAYWDR010000211.1:0-5707 GCA_964457075.1 uncultured Solibacteraceae bacterium | reverse complement strand
ATAGCCGGCGCCCCATCACCGAGCCCCCCAGCCGGGAGACCTTCGAGGCCATCGTCGCCCTCGCTTCCATCGCCATCGAGCGCACGCGGTTGAGCGAAGCGAACCTTCGCAGCGAGGTGCTCGCTACCGTGGGCCAGGTGGCCTCGAGCATCGTCCATGATTTCAAGAACGGCCTCTTCGTGCTCCGCGGCCACGTGGAGCTGCTTGAGATGGCCACCCGGGATCCCAAGGTGCACCATCACGTGGATCGCATCCAGGAAGGCATCCGGCGCCTCACCGCCCTCAGCCAGGACGTTTTGGAGTACGCCAAGGTACAGGAGCCGAAGCGCCGCCTCGTGAGCCTCAAGTCCTTCCTCGAATCCCTCGTGGAGCCCCTGGTGCCGCGGGCCATCGAGGCGGGGGCGCAAATCGGCGTGGAGGGCGATGACGTCTCCATCCAGATCGATCCCGAGCGCTTCACGCGGGTGATCGAAAACCTGCTCGCGAACGCGTTGGACGCGCTGGAGGGCCCCTCGGGCCTCGTGAGCGTGCAAATCCAGCGCGCCACGGGCGGAGCCGTGCTCCGCGTGAGGGACAACGGCAAGGGCATCCCCCGCAAGATCCTCCGCCGCATCTTCGAACCCTTCTTCAGCTTCGGGAAGAAGAAGGGGACGGGCCTCGGCATGGCCACCGTCCGCAAGATCGTGGAAGAGCATGGCGGCACCCTCGAAGTGATGAGCGAAGAGGGCCAGGGCACGGAAGTGATCATGACCCTGCCGGATCACGAACTGCGGGGCCGCGCCACCACGGACGAGAACACAGGCAAGCATCACCAGCCCACCCAGCCCAACCCGCAGCCCCGCCTGCTGGAGGGCCAGAGCTGATGGCCTTCCGCATCGGCCAGGGCTTCGACGTCCACCGCTTCGCGGAGCCCGCCGAGGGCCGTCCCCTCATGCTCATGGGCATCCATGTGGCCCACGACCGGGGCCTCGCGGGTCACTCCGACGCCGACGTGATGCTGCACGCCCTCAGCGACGCCCTCCTCGGGGCCGCGGGTCTGGGCGACATCGGCCTCCATTTCCCCGACACGGATCCCGCCTTCAAGGGCGCCGATTCCCTGGAACTCCTCCGGCGCGTGATGATCGACCTCCGCGCCAAGGGCTGGCGCGTGGCGAACGCTGACGTCTGCCTCATCGGCGAGCGCCCCAAGCTCTCGCCCCATCGCCAAGCCATGCGCGAGCGCGTGGCCCCCGTGCTCGGAATCCCGGTGGAGGATCTGAACGTCAAGGCCACCACCACGGAAAAGCTCGGCTTCACCGGGCGCGCCGAGGGCCTCGCGGCCCAGGCGGTGGTGCTGCTGGAACGATAGTCCAGGCTCAGGGCGTCCACCGGGGTTCAAATTCCGTCACGGCTGGGCGGAGAGCCAGCCCCTGGCCGCCTCCTCAAGCCGCCCGGGCGTGTTGCGGGCGGGCTCATCCAGCACCCCCTCCATCAGGTGGCGTTGGAGTTCCCCCAGCCAGGGCCCGCCTGGTCGGCCCGCCAGGGTCATGAGGGCCCGCCCGTCCAGGGCCAGCTCCTTCGCCGAGAGGGCCGGTTTGGCGTCCAGCAGGGCCTGGAGCCGGGCCTCCATGGCGCGGCAGGCCGCTTCCACTTCGGCGCGATAGGGTTCGGCCGGAGGGCCGCCCTCCTGCCCCGCCTCATCCCCCCAGCCCTTCGCCCACTGATCGGGGAGGCGGAAGCGGGTCCAATCTCCGAGGTTCAACCCATCCTCCTGGAGGCGCCGGAGGAAGCGGCGGCAGGCGGCGTCGCTCCACTCGGCGGAGGGATGCACGCCATGATGCCGGATGTAGGCCGCCACCCGCTCCGTGAGGAGGTGGCTGCATCTCAGGCGGCGGAGCAGGGCCACCGCGATCTCCACGGAGCGCGCTTCGTGCCCGTAATGGTGGATCTCGCCATCCTCTCCCAGGCTGGTGCAGGGCGGCTTCGCCACGTCGTGCAGGAGGAGGGCCCACCGCAGATCCGGCAGGTTCGAGCCGTCGCACTCCAGGGCGCGCAGGGTGTGATTCCACACGTCGTAGCGATGGTGCCGGTTCTGGGCGCACCCCACCATGGGCCTCAGCTCCGGCAGCCACTGATCGAGCAGGCCCGTGGCTTCCAGCAGGCGCAGCCCCCTGGAGGCCCACCCCCCCGTGAGCAGCTTCGTGAGCTCCACCTGCACCCGCTCCACGGCCACCTTGGCGACGATATCGAGGGTGGGGCGGATCGCGGCCTCCGTGGCCGGTTCCAATTCGAAGCCCAACTGGGCGGCGAAGCGGCAGGCTCGGAGGGGACGCAGGCCGTCCTCACCGAAGCGGTCCCTGGGATTCCCCACGGCCCGGATGACTCCGGCGGCCAAATCCTCGCGCCCCCCGAAGGGATCCACGATGCGGTCCCGGGCACCGGGCTGGCCCAGGTCCCCCAAGGGAAGGGCGAGCGCGTTGAGGGTGAAATCGCGGCGGGAGAGGTCCTCTTCCAGCGTCACGCCCAGTCGCACCTCGTCGGGCCGCCTCCCATCGGTGTAGCCCCCTTCGCTGCGGAAGGTGGTGATCTCAAAGGCCTCGCCCTCCACGATCACGCTGACGGTGCCGTGCTGGAGGCCCGTGGGGAGGGCCTTGAGGCCACCGGCCTTCGCCCGCGCCATCACCGCCCCGGGCAGCAGATCCGTGGCCAGATCCCAATCCCCGTGGGGCCGGCCCAGCAATTCATCCCGCAGGGCGCCGCCCACCACCCACAGGTGCTCGGTGCCAACGGCCCCTCCCAGCCGGCGGAGCCGATTCACGGCGCACCCTCGGCCAGGCGCTTCAAGGCCTCGCCCTCCACCCGGCAGGTGAGCCAGGGGTGCATCACCGTGGCGCCCTGGGCCTTGTAGAAGTCGATGGCGGGGGTGTTCCAGTCCAGCACCTGCCACACGCAGCGGGTGCAACCCTTCTCCACGGCCAAGCGCGCGAGGTGCCGCAGCAGGGACTTGCCCACGCCGTGCCCCCGGAACCCGGGCCGCACCCATAGATCCTCCAGATAGAGGCCCGGCTTGCCCTCCCAGGTGCTGAAGTTGAAGAACCAGAGGGCGAAGCCCGCGGGCCGGCCCCCCCACTCCGCCATCTCGGCGAAGGCCAGCGGGTGCTCGCCGAAGAGGTTCCGGGCCATGTCCTCGGGGGTGGCCACGGCCGCCTCCGGAGCCTTTTCGTAGTCCGCCAATTCCCCGATGTAGGCGAGGATCAGCGGGATATCGGCGGGCACGGCGGGGCGGATCGTCAGCATATGGTCCTATCCTAGCGGTATGGATCAGGCCACCGCGCTCCGGCTTCACGAACTGATGCTGCTCACCCGGCTAACGGAGGAAAGGCTCGTCGCCCTATTCCGACAGGGCCATACCATGGGCGGCGTGTATCGCTCCCTGGGCCAGGAGGCCACGGCCGTGGGCACCGCGATGGCCCTGGAGGAAGGCGACGCCATCGGCCCCCTGATCCGCGACCTGGGCGCCATGCTCGCCCGGGGCGCGCGACCGCTGGACGTCTTCCGCCAGTACCTCGGCCGCGCCACTTCGCCCACGGGCGGGCGGGAGCACAACAATCATTTCGGCGATGTCGCCAAGGGCCTCATCGCCCCCACCTCCATGCTGGGCGCCCTCGTACCCGTCATGGCGGGCGTGGCCATGGCCTTCCGGCAGGAGGGCAGGGCCAACGTCGCCATGACCTGGATCGGGGATGGCGGCAGCTCCACGGGCGCCTTCTACGAGGGCCTCAACTTCGCCGTGGTGCAGCAGCTTCCCCTCATCGTCGTCGGAGAATCCAACGGCTTCGCCTATTCCACCCCTCCCGAGAAGCAGATGAAGGGCCGGCTGGCCGACCGGAACCAGGGCGCCTATACCCTCACCGTGGATGGCAACGACGCCAAGGCCGTCCTCCAGGCCGCCATCTTCGCCCGCCAGCAGTGCCTCATGGGCCTCGGGCCCGTGTTCCTCGTCTGCGAGACTTTCCGCCTATCCGGACACGCCGAACACGACGACCAGCGCTACGTGGATCCGGCCCTCCTGGCCCAATGGAAGGCCAAGGACCCCCTGCCGCGATTCGAGGCCTGGCTGAAGGACCAGGGCTGGGAACCGGAGCCTGGGCTGGCGGATCGCCTCACCGCCCTCCTATCCGCCGAAGCGGAACAGGTGCTCCAGGAGCCCCTGCCCGACCCGGAGTCTCTGATGACGGGCGTCTTCCAGGTCTGACAGAACTCAAGGGGGGGCTTGCCTCGGCCGCTGAGACGACATCGCCTCGGAGTGCCTGGTCATGAATCTGTCCTCCTACCTTAAGAACCTCAGGATCAAGGGTAAGTTCCTCTTCCTCTGGGCGGGCCAAATGGTCGTCCTGGTGATCCTTACCCTCCTCGTCTGGCGCGCCCTCACTCAAGTCGCGGCCACCGCCAAGGACACCCGGGACAACATCCACCACCAGCAGCTGGCCGCCAAGGCCCAATCCAGCTTCAACCTCCTCCGCGGAGAACATAAGGCCAGCTTGGCCGCGGCGGAGGATGCGGCCTTCGTGCAGGCGCTCGCGCCTAAGGTCCAGAAGGCCCAGGCCGACCTCGAAGCCATCCTCAACGAATTATCGGCCGATCCCAATTGGAGCCCGGAGGGGAAGGCCCTCGTCTCGACCGCCGTGAACGACGCCAAGGCCTACATTGGAGGCTTCCCCGCCGAACTCGAGAAGGCCAAGGCCCTGCCCCAAATCGAACGCCAGCAGCTCGGCCGCGAGGCGCTCGCCAAGGCCCGGAATGGGCTCGGAGGCATCCTGGACGCCCAGGCGCGCCAGACCGCGGATGGGCTGGCCCTCGTCGAAACGTTCTCCAGCGACTCCAAGACCTACATGACCATCTCGGGGCTGATCGCCATCCTGGCGGGCTTCTGGTTCGCCACGTACGTATCCCGGCAGATCTCCGGCGCGGCCGATCACCTCCGAAGCCGCCTCACCAGCTTGGCCGAGGGCGACCTCACCAAGCGGAGCATCCTCAGCGGCAGCGATGAGTTGGGCCTGATGGGGCGCACCTACAACGAGGTGGTGGAGCAGCTCCGCTCCGATATCGTGGCCATCGCCCACGCCGCGGATGGAACCGCCTCCAGCGCCACGGAGCTGAGCGCCACCACGGAGGAAATCAACGCCACCACCGACGAGCTCCGCAAGGCCTCTGAAGTGCAGCGCCAGGCCGTGGAGGATAGCTCCTCCGCCCTCGTGCAGATGAGTTCCTCCATGCACGGAGTGCTGGATAACACCCGCAAGGTGGAGAACCTCGCCGAATCCGCCCAGTTCACCACCCAGCAGGGCGCGGATAGCGTGCGGGAGAGCGCCCGGGCCATGGGCGCCATCGAAGAGAGCAGCGATAAGGTGGGCCGCATCACCTCCGTGATCCAAGACATCGCCCGCCAAACGAACCTCCTCAGCCTCAACGCCGCCATCGAGGCCGCCAAGGCCGGGGCCATGGGCAAGGGCTTCGCCGTGGTCGCCGACGAAGTGCGCAAGCTGGCCGAGCGCAGCGCCGCCGCCGCCAAGGAGATCACGCAGCTCATCCAGGAGAGCAAGCAGCGGGTGGAAGTGGGCGCCAGCGCCGTGGATGCCGCCGGCCGCAGCCTGGAGCTCATCGAAGGCAACATGAAGGAGAACACGGACCATATCCGCACCATCGCCCTGGCCATGGAGGAACAGGG
>CAYWDR010000210.1:0-5842 GCA_964457075.1 uncultured Solibacteraceae bacterium | reverse complement strand
ATGACCGGGGTGGGTCGTGCCCCCTTGGTGCCCTTGGTGTCTTGGTGGTTCGCTGTAATACGCCCGTTGGGAGCGATGTTCATGACAGAACTCGGCCCCGCTTCATCTTTCCCGGCACATCGCAAGCCAACCGTATTACTTCGGCCACAACCACCCGAACATCCCGCCCACCACCATGCCGTAGACGAGGCTATCGATGAACTGCTCGGCGGTGGCGGCCCAGGGCTTGCCGCGCCAGATGCTTTCGGGGACGGTGTGGAAGGCGAAGGCCAGCGTCGTGCAGGCGCCGGCGAGGCGGTAGACGTGGCGGTAGTGGGCGCCGAAGGGCAGGGTGTGGCCCACGACGTAGGCCACGAAGACCATCACCATGGCGAGGAAGGCGAAGTACTGGAGGAGGGCCTTGCCGGCGCTGTACTCACCGGGGTTGCGGAGCACGAGGTAGCCGATGGGGCCCCGGCGGATTTCGGCTTTGCGATCGGCATCGACGCGGGCCCAATCCACGGCGGGCAGGGCGAACTGGCCCGAAGGCGCCTTCGCCAGCGTGGCCATGATGTCCGCCTCGTTCTCCAGGCGGCCGTAGCCCTTGCGGCGCCAGAAGGGGATGGCCACCCATAGCAGGGTGCTGGCGATGGAGATGGCCAGTGTGGAGACCGCGATGGCCTTCCAAAGGTCGAGCAGCCCAGGATGGTGAAGGGGCAGATCCGGTGCGGTCTGGGCCAGCAACGCGAGCATGGAGGCCTCCTGGGGCCAGTGTAGAGGTGGGCTGGAGATGGGTCCATGGGATGCTGGAAGGTCTTGATCCCCGTCGGAGCCTTCATGCGCACCCTCACGTTGCTTACCCTCAGCGCGGCCATCCTGGCGGCCCCCCTCCACGCCCAGACGCCGCCTGCCGATGTCGCGGCGCCTGCGCCCTCCGAGGGGCAGAAGCTCAAGGCGCTGCTGGACGCCTACTGGGAGGAGAACCTCCAGCGGAACCCCCTCCAGGCCACGGCCATCGGGGATGACCGTTACAACGACCGCTTCCCCAATTCCCTCTCGCCCCAGTGGCGCGCCGAGGATCGGGCCCTGGGCGAGAAGTGGCTGAAGGCCCTCGAAGCCCTCGACCGCGCCAAGCTCACGGGCCAGGATCTCCTCAGCCGCGACATCCTCGTGCGGGATTTGAAGGAGGGCCTGGAGGGCCTCCGCTTCCCGGGCCATCTGCTGCCGCTGAACCAGGCCGGCTCCATGGCCACCTTCTTCGCCCAGCTGGGCTCGGGCCAGGGCTTCCAGCCCTTCCGCCATGCCAAGGATTACGCCGATTGGCTGAAGCGCGCCGACGGCATCCTCGCCTGGATGGATCAGGCCATCGTGAACATGCGCGAGGGCATGGCCAAGGGCGTCGTGCAGCCCAAGGTGGCCATGGTGAAGGTGGTGCCCCAGCTCAGCGCGCTCATCGCCGAGGACCCCGAGAAGAGCGTCTTTTGGGGCCCCGTGGCGGCCCTGCCCAAGACGGGCCTCCCCGCCTCCGAGCAGGCCCGCATCGCGGCCGAATATCGCGCCGCCATCAAGGACCGCATCAGCCCTGCGTTCGTCCGCCTGCGGGACTTCATCCAAAAGGAATACCTCCCCGCCTGCCGCGACACGGTGGGCTACGGGGCCCTGCCGGATGGCCAGGCCTGGTACGCCTTCCAGGTGAAGGCCATGACGACGACGGAACTGGATCCCGCCACCATCCACGAAGTCGGGGTCAAGGAAGTGAAGCGCATCCTCGGCGAGATGGAGGCCGTGCGCAAGCAAGTGGGCTTCAAGGGCGATCTTCCCGCCTTCTTCCGCCACCTGGATTCGGATCCGGCGTTCTACTTCACGAAGGCCGACGACCTCCTGGCGGGCTATCGGGACCTCCAGAAGAAGATCGACGCCCTGCTGCCGAAACTCTTCGACGTCTTCCCCAAGGCCAACTACGAGGTGCGAGCCGTGGAGGCCTTCCGGGCCGAGAGCGCGGCGGGCGGCTCCTATGAGGCGGGCTCGCCGGATGGCAAGCGGCCCGGGATCTTTTACGCGAACACCTTCAACCTCAAGGCCCAGCCCAAATTCGGCATGGAGACCCTCAGCCTCCACGAGGCGAGCCCCGGCCACCACTTCCAAATCTCGATCGCGCAGGAGGTGGAGGGCCTGCCCATGTTCCGACGCTTCGGCGGCTACAACGCCTACCAGGAGGGCTGGGCCCTCTACGCGGAATCCCTGGGCAAGGAGCTGGGCGTCTTCACGGATCCCTATCAGTGGTATGGCCGCCTCGCCGACGAGCAGCTTCGGGCCATGCGCCTCGTCGTGGACACGGGCCTGCATGGCAAGGGCTGGACGCGGGAACAGGCCATCCGCTTCATGCGGGAGAACTCCTCCATGGCCGAGAGCGACGTCATCTCCGAAGTGGAGCGCTACATCGTGTGGCCTGGCCAGGCCCTGGGCTACAAGCTGGGACAGTTCGCGATCCGGGATCTGCGCACCGAAGCCGAAGCCTCCCTCGGCAAGAAGTTCGATGTGAAGGCCTTCCACCGCCAGGTGCTCATTGATGGCGCGTTGCCCTTGGACGTGCTGAAGACGAAGGTGCGGGCGTGGATCGCGGCCGGGGGCCGCAACCAAACGGGCACTGATAAAAGCTGATTGAATTTCCGGTCCCTGTTTCCGCCCGTTCGTTGATGCAGCAAGACATCGGGGGTCTTGTATCGCCGGGCTGAAGGGGAGTAAGCCAAACCTCAAACCCGAGTGGGAACAGCGGGGCGGTTTCGCCGTCCCCCCAAGGGGTCCATGCTGAAGGACGCCAAGGCTGGGGAACCGCGATGACCGAGACGAAGCCCAAACCCAAAGTCGATACCGCCCGCGCCTGGCGGGAGGCGAAGGCGCTGCTGCGCCAGCACCGGGGCTCCCTCGCCCTGGGTCTTGGGCTCATGCTCATCAGCCGGCTGGCGGGCCTCGTGCTTCCGGCGAGCACCAAGTACCTCATCGACGACGTGCTTGGTAAACGCAACCTCCACCTGCTCATGCCCCTGGCCCTGGGCGCCGGGGCGGCCACGCTGATCCAGGCGATCACGAGCTACGCCAATTCCCAGGTGGTGAGCGTGGCGGCGCAGAAGGCCATCATGACCATGCGGCAGCGGGTGCAGGATCACGTGCTGCGCCTTCCCATCCGCTACTTCGACGGCACCAAGAGCGGCGTCGTGATCTCCCGGGTGATGAACGACGCCGAGGGCATCCGCAACCTCGTGGGCACGGGGCTCATCCAGCTGGTGGGCGGCGCCCTCACGGCGATCATCGCCCTCGCCGTGCTCTTTTGGCTCAATTGGAAGCTCACGCTGGCCACGGTGCTCTTCCTCGGCGCCTTCGGCGGGGCCATGTCCCTCGCCTTCCGCAAGCTGCGCCCCCTCTTTCGGAAGCGCAACGAGATCACGGCCGATATCACGGGGCGTCTCACGGAATCCATCGGCGGCGTGCGCATCCTCAAGGTCTACGTGGCGGAGGAGCGGGAGCGCCGCGTCTTCGCCGAGGGCACGGAGCGCCTCTTCAAGAACATCGCCAGCACCCTCACGGGCACGAGCGCCATCACGGCCTTCGGCACGGCCATCGTCGGCGCCCTGGGCGTGCTCATCATGATCCTCGGCGGGCGGGCCATCTTCGCCGGATCGATGACACTCGGCGACCTCATCATGTACACCTTCTTCGTGGGGCTCATGGCGGCCCCCGTCGTGCAGATCGCCAATATCGGCACGCAGGTGAGCGAGGCCTTCGCGGGCCTCGACCGCATCCGCGAGATCCTCGACATGCCCACGGAGGATCAGGAGGACGCGAGCCGCGAGGCCTTGCCCTTCGTGGAGGGCGCCGTCGAATTCCAGGACGTCCACTTCGCCTACGAGGCGGGCGCGGAGGTGCTCAAGGGGCTCTCCTTCGAGGCGCCCGCGGGCAGCACCGTGGCCCTCGTGGGCTCCAGCGGCTCCGGCAAGAGCACGATCCTCGGCCTCGTCATGGCCTTCAACCACCCGCAGCGGGGCCGGGTGCTCGTGGACGGCAAGGACGTGCATGGCCTGAAGCTGCGGGAGTACCGTGCCAAGCTGGGCGTCGTCCTCCAGGACAACTTCCTCTTCGATGGCACCGTGGCCGACAACATCGGCTTCGCCAAGCCGGGCGCCACGCGGGAGGAGGTGGAGGCCGTGGGCCGCATCGCCCATGTCAACGAGTTCGTGGACCGCTTCGAGCTGGGCTACGACACGGTGGTGGGGGAGCGGGGCGTGAAGCTCTCCGGGGGCCAGCGGCAGCGAGTCGCCATCGCCCGGGCCATCCTCGCCGATCCCCGCATCCTCCTGCTGGACGAGGCCACGTCGAGTCTCGATAGCGAAAGCGAGGCCCTCATCCGCGATGGCCTGCGCCGCCTCCGGGCCGGCCGCACCACCTTCGTCATCGCCCACCGCCTCAGCACCATCGAAAGCGCCGATCAGATCCTCGTCGTGGAGCACGGCGAGATCCTGGAACGGGGCACGCACCGGGAACTGATCGCGCTGAATGGCCGGTACAAGCAGCTCCACGACCGGCAGCATGGGGTGGAGCTGGATCAGTTCATCAATCCCGGAGAGGATTTCAGCGCCCCGGGTGCCCGGGCGTAGGGCCCGTTCAGGAGCGCACATGCAAGCGATCGTGTATGAGAAGTACGGGCCGCCCGAGGTGCTCAAGCTGAGGGAAATCGAAACGCCCACGCCCAAGGACGGTGAAGTCCTCATCAAGGTTCGCGCGGTTTCCATCAACGACTGGGATTGGGGCCTTCTGCGGGGCAGCTCGCTCGTGAACCGCCTCCTCTACGGCCTCTTAAGGCCGAAGAAAACCATACTGGGCTCTGATATCGCGGGGCGCGTCGAAGCCGTGGGCAAGCAGGTGGCGCGGTTCCAGCCCGGAGACGAGGTCTTCGGCGACTTGAGCGGGAGGTGGGGAGGTTTCGCGGAGTACGTGTGCGCCCCTGAATCGGCACTGGCCTTGAAGCCGCGCGGCATGACCTTCGCCCAGGCGGCGTCGATCCCTCAAGCCGCCATGCTGGCGGTCCAAGGCCTGCGCGCTGGAGGGCGGCTGCAGTCAGGGCAAAAGCTCCTGATCAATGGCGCGGGGGGCGGCGTGGGGACTTTCGCTGTGCAGATGGCCAAGCAGGCCGGGGTTGAAGTGACCGGCGTGGATGGCCCGGCGAAGTTGGATCTATTGCGCTCGATGGGCTTTGACAAGGTCATCGACTACACGCGGGAGGATTTCACCCGCAACGGGATCCGCTATGACCTGATCTTCGACGTCAAGACGATGCGCTCGCCCATCGACTGCGCGCGATCCCTGGGTCCCCATGGAACCTACGTCACCGTGGGCGGCTCGGTGCCCCGCCTCCTCCAATTCCTATGCCTTTGGCCGCTGATCACCTTGGGCCGCGAGAAGGCGCTGCGGATCGTCGTCTTGAAACCGAATCAGGACCTGGATCACATGAGCGGACTCTTTGAAGCGGGCAAGGTCACGCCCGTGATCGAGGCGTTCCACGCCTTGAGCGAAGTGCCCACGGCGATGCGGCATTACGGGGCGGGCGGCCACAGGGGCAAAGTCGTCATCACCTTGGAGTGATGGCGTTCGGCTACACCCTCTTAAACACGGCGTAATAAATAGTGCCGCCTGGCCGGCAGATTCCCCTCGTCGTCGACTCGGATGTGCTGGACAGAATGGGAAGTCCAACAGGTGTTTTCATCAGCGAACATCAGCGAACATCAGCGTTCATCAGAGCTGGATTTTTCTTTCCTTGCAAAAGATCAACACTGATGACCGCTGATGCACGCTGATAAAACCACTCCAG
>CAYWDR010000209.1:0-5926 GCA_964457075.1 uncultured Solibacteraceae bacterium | reverse complement strand
GCTTCGGCCCCCGCCCCATCCGCAGCCCCCACCTCATCCGCAAGGCCACCTTCGTCGCCTGTCACCAGCCCCAGTTCGTGGACAAGTTCGATCTATTGGGCCCCGCCGTGGAGGGCGCCACCTTCCTCCTCAACACCTCCATGGGCGCGGACCGCGCCTTCGACGCCCTGCCCCTGGAACTCCAGGAGGAGATGATCCGCAAGCGCATCCGCTTCTTCATCATCGACGCCTACAAGGTGGCGAAGGAGAGCGGCATGGGCGGCCGCATCAACACCGTGATGCAGACGGCCTTCTTCGCCATCAGCGGCGTGCTCCCCCGCGAAGAGGCCATCACCGCCATCAAGCACGCCATCGAAAAGACCTACGGCAAGAAGGGCGACGTGCTCGTGCGCCGCAACTTCGAGGCCGTGGATGCGTCCCTGGCCCACCTCCAGGAAATCGCCCTGCCCAAGGCCCCCACCACCACGCGCCGCAAGCCGCCCGTCGTCTCCGAGAAGGCCCCCGAATTCGTCCAGCGCGTCACCGCCGTGATGCTCGCCGGCGAAGGCGACAAGCTCCCCGTCAGCGCCTTCCCGCCCGATGGAACCTGGCCCACGGGCACGGCCCGCTGGGAGAAGCGCAACATCGCCCTCGACATCCCCGCGTGGGACGGCGCCCTCTGCATCCAGTGCAACAAGTGCGCGCTCATGTGCCCCCACGCCGCCATCCGCGCCAAGGTCTTCGAGCCCTCGGAGCTCCACGGCCATCCCGAGGGCTTCAAGTCCGTCGATTACAAGGGGCCTGAGCACAAGGGCAAGAAGTACGTCATCCAGGTGGCGCCGGAGGATTGCACCGGCTGCACCCTCTGCGTGCAGGTGTGCCCCGCCAAGGACAAATCCAACCCCAGCCACAAGGCCATCGACATGGTCACCCAGGCCCCCATCCTCCAGCAGGAAAGGGCCAACTTCGACTTCTTCCTCGGCCTGAAGGAACCGGATCGGGAGACGGTGAAGCTGGACGTGAAGGGCACGCAGCTGCTGGAGCCCCTCATGGAGTTCAGCGGCGCCTGCGCGGGCTGCGGCGAGACGCCCTACCTCAAGCTCCTCACCCAGCTCTACGGCGATCGCCTGATGATCGCCAACGCCACGGGCTGCTCCAGCATCTACGGCGGCAACCTGCCCACGACGCCCTACACCACGAACGCCGAGGGCCGCGGCCCCGCCTGGGCCAACAGCCTCTTCGAGGACAACGCGGAGTTCGGCTTCGGCATGCGCCTCTCCGCCGATCAGCAGCAGGGCCTCGCCCTGGGCCAGCTGCGCCTCCTCTCTGGCGGCCTGCCGGGAGAGCTGGTGGAGGGCCTCATCGCCGGTTCCACCGCCCATGACGAAGCCACGGTGAAGGTACAGCGCCAGCGCATCCGGGAGCTGCTCGCGCATCTGGAAGGCCGCACGGACGCCACCTCCCTGCGCCTGCGGGGTCTCGCCGAGCACCTCGTGCGCCGCAGCGTCTGGATCGTGGGCGGGGACGGCTGGGCCTACGACATCGGCTACGGCGGGCTGGATCATGTGCTCGCCACCGGCGAAGACGTGAACATCCTCGTCCTCGATACGGAGGTCTACTCCAACACGGGCGGCCAGGCCTCCAAGTCCACCCCCATGGGCGCCGCGGCCAAGTTCGCCTCCGGCGGCAAGAAGACGCCCAAGAAGGATCTGGCCCTCCTCGCCCTCAGCTACGGCCACGTCTACGTCGCCAAGGTGGCCATCGGCGCCAAGGACGGCCAAACCGTGAAAGCCTTCCAGGAAGCCGAGAGCTGGCACGGCCCCAGCCTCATCCTCGCCTACAGCCCCTGCATCGCCCACGGCTACGACTTGGCCCAGGGCGCCGACCAGACGAAGCTCGCCGTGGAGAGCGGCTACTGGCCCCTCTTCCGCAACGATCCAAGGCGCCTCGCGGAGGGCCAGGCCCCGCTCATGCTCGATAGCGCCGCGCCCAAGGGCGACCTGGGCCGCTTCCTCCGCAACGAGACGCGGTTCCGCATGGTGGAACAGGCCCACCCCGAGGCCTTCGGCCGCATGCTCGCCGAGAGCCAGATGGATCTCGCCCGCCGCTACGCGGCCCTCACCCAGCTCGCCCAAATGGATGCCACCGCGGGTCCCACGCCTGCCAAGCCGTGAGGCGACGGCCATGGACCTCTCCCTCTCCTACCTCGGCTTCGACCTCCCCCATCCCCTGATCGTCGGGGCCTCCCCCCTGGTGGATAGCCTCGATACCGTCCGCCGGCTGGAGGATGCCGGGGCCGCCGCCCTCGTGATGCACTCCCTTTTCGAGGAGCAGATCACCCGGGAGCAGTTCGGCACCCTCATGGATCTGGAGCTGCACGCCAACGCCCACGCCGAGGCCGCGAGCTACCTGCCCGAGCCCTCCGCCTTCACCCTGGGCCCCCAGACCTATCTGGAGCAGATCCGCAAGCTCAAGAGCACGGTGGGCATCCCCGTGATCGCCAGTCTCAACGGCACCACGCCCACGGGCTGGTTGCACTACGGCGGGCTCATGGAGGAGGCCGGGGCCGACGCCCTGGAGCTGAACACCTACGAGATCGCCACGGATCCCACCCAGTCGGCCGCCCTCCTGGAGAACCAACTGGTGGAGCTCGTGAAGAAGATCCGCGCCACGGTGACGATCCCCATCGCCGTGAAACTGAGCCCCACCTTCACGAGCCTGCCCAACCTCGCCCGGCGCCTCCACGAGGCCGGCGCCGATGGCCTCGTGCTATTCAACCGCTTCCTCCAGCCCGACTTCGATCTGGAGAGTCTGCAGCTGATCCCGCGCCTCTACCTTTCCGACGCCCGGGAGCTGCTGCCCCGCCTCCATGCCCTGGCCCTGCTCCACGGCCCCTTCCCCGGCAGCCTCGCCTGCAGCGGCGGCGTGCACGAAGTGGAGGACGCCCTCAAGGCCGTCATGGCCGGCGCCCACGCCGTGCAGCTCGTGTCCTCCCTCCTTATCAAGGGCCCCGGTCATATCAAGACCTTGCGCCAGGGCATGGCCGAATGGCTGGAAACCCGCGAGTACGAAAGCCTCCGCCAGGCCCACGGCAGCATGAGCCTCGCCCATGTGCCCAACCCCGGCGCCTTCGAACGCGCCAGCTACATGCGCGTGCTGCAGGGGTGGAGGCCGGAGATGCTTCCGAGGTGAGGGCAAAGAAAGCTGAACCACCAAGACACCAAGGACACCAAGAAAAGCAAAAGAAGGACTTGTTTTTCTTTTCTGCTTTTCTTGGTGCCCTTGGTGTCTTGGTGGTTCGTCTTTTCTACTTCAACCCCAGCTCAAACGGCATCCGCGCATAGGCGCCCTGGGGATCGTTGAGGCCTTCAAGCACCTCGAACTGCCGCATCATCTCCGTCTTGAGCTGATCCACGGGCCCTGCCTTGACGACTCGCTTGGGCTTGCCCTGGGTGAGGCCCTTCATCAGGGCTTTGAGGAAGCCGTCGGCCTCATGTTCCGGGCCCTGCACCGAATAGTCGGAGAGGTTGGCCAGCTTGGCGGCGGCCTTCACGGCGTCCTGCAGGCCGCCCAGCTCATCGACGAGGCCCAGCCTGAGGGCCGCCTGGCCGGACCACACGCGGCCCTGGGCGATCTCGTGGACGGCGTCGCGCTGGAGCTTGCGGCCTTCGGCCACCTTGTCCAGGAACCGGGCGTAGATGCCATCCACCACGGACTGAATGCGGGCCAGTTCCTCGGTGGTCTTGGGCCGCGCGAGGCTTTGCGGGTTGGATAGCTTGGCCGTCTGCACGCTATCCCAGGTGATGCCGTGCTCCGCCGCCAGCTTCTGCACGTTGGGCAGGAGGCCGAAGACGCCGATGGAACCCGTGATCGTGGAGGGCTCCGCCAGCACGCGGCTGCCGTAGGCGCTGATCCAATAGCCGCCGGAGGCGGCGAGGTGGCTCATGGAGATGACGACGGGCTTTTGCGCCTTGGTGAGGATCACTTCGCGCTGGATCACCTCGCTCGCCTGGGCGCTGCCGCCAGGGCTGTTCACGCGAAGCACCACGGCCTTCACGTTGGAATCGAGGCGCAAACGCCGCAGCTCCCGGGCCACGCGATCGCCGCCCACCTGCTGGGAGCCACCCTCGCCATCGACGATCTCGCCCTCGGCGTGGATCACGGCGATATGGCCGCCGGAGGTCTTCGGGTGGAAGGCGGCGGCGTGATAGGCCTCCATCTCGATCTGGGGGAAATCCTTGTCCTTGGCCTGCTTGCCCGCGAGCTCCTTCAGCTGGTCCAGCACCTCGTCCGTGTTGGCGAGGCGATCCACGAGCTTGGCGGCCTTCGCCTCCTCGCCCATGAGCATGCCCTTCTCATCGGCGACGGACTGCAGGACCGCGGCGTCCAGCTTGCGGCTCTGGCCCACGGCGGTCTTCCACTCCGTCCAGAGGTCCCCGAGCAGGGCCTGGATCTGCTCGCGGTTCTCCGCGCTCATGTGATCGAGGGTGAAGGGCTCCACGGCGCTCTTGAACTTGCCCACGCGGGTGACCTGCACCTCGATGCCGTACTTCTTGAAGGCGCCCCCGTAGAACATGGGCTCGGCGGCGAATCCGTTGGCCTGCACGAGGCCGAAGGGATGGAGCAGCAGCTGGTTGGCGGCGCTGGCGAGGTAGTAGTCGCCGCGGCCGTAGTTGAGGTTCCAGGCCACGAGGGGCTTCTTCGCCGCGAACGCCACGAGGGCCTGGCGCAGCTCCCGCAGCTGGGCGGGGCCGCCGCCCTGCAGATTGCCCGTGAGGTAGAGGGCCGCCACCCGATCATCGCCGGCGGCCGTTTCCAGGCCTTCCAACAGATCGGTGAGCGCGAAGCGGCGGCCGCCTGAGCCGTTGAGGGCGGCCCCCAGGGCTTCGCGGGGACTGGGATCCGCCACCTGCTCCACGAGAGTGCCATCGAGGTTCATCACCACCACGGTCTTGGAGGGCACCACGGGCTTGCCGGATGAACCGGCGGCCATGAGGATCACGAAGATGAGCACGAACCCCATCCCCGAGAAGAGGACGAGGGCGAAGAAGGAGGCGAAGAGGCTCTTGAAGAAGTCGCGCATGGATCCTCAGGCGTTGTGGCCCATTCGGCCGCAGAAGGAAATATAGGCCTCCAGGACGGAGGGGATGAAGGTGGCCGTGCGGGGATCCGTGGGCGTGCCATCCTCCGCCAGGTTCTGGTCGGCCAAGGGAATGGGCAGGGCCTGGGGCACGGCGAGGGCGTTCATGTTGGCCAGCGTCGCCCGCCAGCTCAGCATGCCCCGGCTGCCCCCGAAGGCCCCCGGGGAGGCGGCGCAAAGCAGCACGGGGAGGCCCGTCCAGGGGCTCGGGCTAAGGGTGCTCAGCCAATCCACGGCGTTCTTCAGATGGCCTGGAATGCCCGCGTTGTACTCGGGGGACACGATGACGAGTCCCTGGGCGCCACGCATGGCCTCGGCGAGTTTCAGGGCGCCTTCGGGAGCGGCCAATCCGTCCTCGTAGAGGGGCCACCGGAGGGCGTTCCCCGCGAAGGCCTGCGTCTCATGGCCCGCGGCTTGGATCAGGCGATCCAAGTGGGTGAGCAGCCGGAGGTTGAGGGATTCGGGACGAAGGCTGCCGCCCATCAAGACGAATTTCAGGGTGGTCTCCGGCTTTCGATTCGGGTCGAACTTCATGGGGATCTCCAACCTTCGATTATGACCAAAGCGGATACCCGACTCCCGCAGTAAACTATTAGGGGGCGTTGCTGCCCCATCGGTGCTGTTCCGATGGGGCTGCTACGGCCCCTTATGCCGCCGAACGGCGGCGCACGTCGTATTAGGAGGATCCTTCATGAGCAACTACCCCGAATACATGGTCGCCCCCATGCGGGAGGAGCTGGTGCAGGCCGGCTTCGAGCAGCTCATGAGCCCCGAGGCCGTGGAGCAGGCCCTGCAGCGCCCCGGCAC
>CAYWDR010000208.1:0-5943 GCA_964457075.1 uncultured Solibacteraceae bacterium | reverse complement strand
CCGGGGTGGGTCGTGCCCCCTTGGTGCCCTTGGTGTCTTGGTGGTTCGCAGTAATACGCTCGTTGGGATCGACGTTCATGACAGATGCAGCGGATTTTATTACGGGGATGCCCTTGTATCGCTCAGTGTGGCCGGGCCGCTCATTTGGACTCGCACGAGATGTGAGCTCCGCGACCAAAATCTGAGAAATCTGCGGATAAACCTCGATTTGGTTTCAAGGCATCCCAATCGCCCCGGGCCGAATAGGCCAGACCTTCCTCACTCACCGCCCATCGGATCTTGGCTGCCTTCCGTTTTCCGATGCCGCTCACATCCTGGAGTTCCGCTTCCGCGGCCTGCACGATGGATTCCACCGTGCCGAAGCGATCCAAGAGCCGCGCCGCCAGACGGCATCCCACGCCGGGCAACCCCTGGAGGATGTGAGACTGCAGCCCCCGCTTTGATCCCCAGCGCGGCCCAGGTCGGTAAATCGTCCCCCGGGCCGCGGCGAGGAGCTGGCGACCCGCGAGAACGATAAGCCGCGCCGCCTCCTCGCCATCCCGGGCTCGAAGCAGGGGCAGGCCCCATAGGAGGGATGTGGTGATGAGGGCCCCCTGCACGGCGCCGCGCGAGAAACGGCGGCCCTTCAAATCGGCCGAGGTTCCCTCCAAGAGGAGAAGGGACGGCAATCGCGAGGCCGCCATCCTTCGGGCCTGCCGGAAAAGTCGGCCATCCTCGATGGAGTGCAGCAAATCCGGGAGGGTCTTTCGCTCCACGAGTAGGCGCCCCTCCACGAGGTAGTCCCCCACCTGGAGCCTGCGGTAGACGCACGCGACGCCCGGCGTGCCTTCCAGCGCGGCCGCCGCAGTGGATCCCCGCTCCCGATCATCGATGGCGACGTGAAGGGTCGAAGGCGAATCCATGGAGCCTCCCGGGGCGGGGCCGCGACAGGGTAACAAGATCAGACGAAGAAACAGGATGAACAGGATGAAATGCCATCCGCTTTATCCTGAACATCCTGTTGATTGGACCATTTGATCCTGTGAGATTCCCGTGGCCCACCCCAGGTTCGATCCTGTAACCCGTTAACTCACCCTCGAGCCCTGCGCTTCGTCACCGGCGCAGTCCCCTCCAGCCACTGCCGTATCCGCGCGGCGTCCCCCAGCCGCGTGTACCTGCCCCAGGAATCGAGAAGGATGATGACGAGGGCGCGGCCGGCGAGGTTCGTCTGCATGACGAGGCATTTGCCCGCCTCTTCCAGATAGCCCGTTTTGGAAAGCCCGATATCCCAGCGGCGGTTCCGCGTGAGGCCGTTCGTGTTCAGGAAGGCGATGCGGCCGCGGCCCGAGCCGATCCCGGCCTCGCCCCGGGTGCTGAAGTCCCGGATGACGGGATAGCGGTGGGCCGCGTCCACCAAGGTGGCCAGTTCCCGCGCGGTGGCGACGTTATCGCCGTCCAGGCCCGTGGGATCTTCGAACCGGGTGCGCCTGAGGCCGAGGCCCTTGGCCTTCTCGTTCATGGCGGCCACGCAGGCGGAGACGCCGCCGGGGTAAGTGCGGCCGAGGGCGTGGGCGGCGCGGTTTTCGGAGGCCATCAGGGCGAGGAGCAGGGCCTCTCCGCGGGTAAGCCGGGTGCCTACGGGCAGGCGGGATTTGCTATGGCGCAGCGTATCCACGTCCGCCGGCTCGATGCGCAGCTCCTCGCCCAGGTTCAAGTTCGCGTCGAGAATCACCATGGCGGTCATGAGCTTGGTGAGGGAGGCCATGGGGGCCACCGTGCCACCCTGCTTCTCGAAGAGCACCTCCCCCGTGGCCTGATCCAGGACGAGGGCCTCGGCGGATCGGAGGTTCAGGGCCGTTCGCTTGTGGGCCGCACGGGACTCCCCGGCGGCCTGAAGGCGTGGAGCAAGGAGGCACAGGACGCCCCCCGCCAGGATCAACTGGAGAACCTTCGCCATACCGCCTCCGGACTCCACCCTATCGGCAAAAGGGGGCCGGGCCGGGAGGGGGCGGGACGAGACGGCCTCCGCGCCCTGTGAACGGAACGAAGGGCCGGGCGAAGCCGGTCCTGACTTCCAGATGGCGAGGATCCGGGGATTGGCCGCGATCACACCTTCCAAGTCAGCCGCCGGAGCCACCATGGGGGCCCTCCATCCAAGGCCGAGGGCTTCCATTCTTCTCACCGTTCTCACTGTTCTCACTGGCCAGGAAAGAAAAAGGCCGGTGAGAACAGTGAGAACCAGTGAGAAAAATAACCCATCCATGGCGGCCCACCCCCGCCCCCGAGACCGGCTTAGCGGCCGCTTCCGGCAAGGGTCAGGCCCGGGGCCGCGGCGGGGGAATTGGGATTTCCGTCGCCTAGATGGAACCCCCTTGGGCTGGTAGATTCAATGGGTTGGACTCCGGCGCAAGCCCTGCCTTTCGTCTGCCGACGATCTTGTCTGTCTTCCCGGGACGGCCCATGGAAACCCTTGCCAGTTTGCTGCACACCTCCCCCGCCACCGCCTGGATGGGGGTGAAGGTTTTATTGGCCTTCGGGCTGATCATGGGCATCGCGCCGCCGCTCACCTGGGTGGAACGCCGCGGCAGCGCCATGATCCAGGATCGCATCGGGCCCAACCGGGCCGCCCTCTTCGGGAAGATCCGCCTTCTGGGGCTCGTGCAGGCCCTGGCGGATGGCGTGAAGTTCTTCTTCAAGGAGGATCTCGTGCCGCCCCACACGAACAAGCGCCTCTTCTGGCTGGCGCCCCTCCTCGCCTTCGTGCCCGCCATGCTCGGCTTCGCCATCATCCCCTTGGGCCGCAGCTTCGTCAGCGGCGGCACCGAGTACCACTTCAGCCTCCTGGATCCCGGCAATGGCATGGGCATGCTCTTTCCCATGGCCGTCGGCGCCATGGCCGTCTACGGCATCCTCGTGGCGGCCTGGTCCAGCAATAACAAGTGGGCCATCCTCGGCGGCATGCGCGCCTCGGCGCAGATGGTGAGCTACGAGATCGGCCTCTCCCTGGCGGTGCTCGCGATCTTCATGAAGACCGGCGGCTACGACCCCCACCAGATCGTGGCCGAGCAGGCCCACGGCTGGTTCATCTGGCGCCAGCCCCTGGGCTTCCTCGTCTTTTTCGTGTGCATGTTCGCCGAGGCCAACCGCCTGCCCTTCGACTTCGCCGAGGGCGAAAGCGAGATCGTGGCCGGCTTCCACATCGAATACGGCTCCATGAAGTTCGCGCTCATCGGCCTCGCCGAGTACGGCCACATCCTCGGGGCCTCGGCCCTCATCACGACGATGTACCTGGGCGGATGGCGCCTACCCTTCCTTGTGGACCAAAGCCAGATTCCCGTGGTCCTCACCTTCCTCGTGTTCCTCACGAAGGTGCTGATCCTCGCCTTCGTCTTCATCTGGGTCCGGTGGACCCTGCCGCGCTTCCGCTACGACCAGCTCATGAACCTGGGCTGGAAGAAGCTGCTGCCCATCTCCATGGCGAACCTCCTGGTCATCGCCTACTTCATGAGGGGCTGACCGTGGGTGTCCTCGTCAAGAAAGTCGAACTCGCCTGGTGGGAGCGCTGGTACGTGGTGAGCGTCGCCATCGGCATGGGCGTCACCTTCAAGCACTTCATCAAGCAGCTGTTCACGCCCACATCCAAGCGCTACACGATCCAGTACCCGGATATGAAGAAGGCGATGCCCAAGGGCTATCGCGGGCTCCACGAGCTGAAGCGCTTCGAGGATGGGGCCATCAAATGCGTGGCCTGCTTCATGTGCCAGGAGGCCTGCCCGGCCCGCTGCATCAGCATCGAGGCCGAGGAGTTCAGCGAGCTGAACTTCACCCAGGGTTTCGAGGAGAAGCGCCCGGCCGTCTTCAAGATCGATATGCTGCGCTGCATCTACTGCGGCATGTGCGAAGAGGCCTGCCCCAAGGACGCCATCTGGCTCCGCGACACCTACGAGCTGGCTGCCTACGATCGCCTCTCCATGAACTTCGGGAAGTGGGACCTCATCAACACCTACGCCGAGGCGGATGGCAAGGCCCGCCTTTCGCAGGCCGGGGAAAGCCCCGCCACCCCCAGCCGCCGCGCCTTCTAGGAGACCGGAGATGTTCCTCACCTTCGCCGTCCTCACCCTGGCAGGGGCCCTGGCCCTCCTGCTGCAAAAGAACGCCATTGAGGCAGGCCTTTGCTTGGCGCTCAGCTTCCTCGGCGTATCGGGCCTCTTTCTGCTCCTTGGCAACCCCGTGGCCGCGGCCCTGCAGATCATCGTCTACGCCGGCGCCATCCTCATCCTCGTGCTCTTCGTGATCATGCTGCTCAACAGCCACGAGGAGGAGCCCGCGGAAGTGGCGCGGCCCATCCAGCGCTGGGGCTCCGTGGCCCTCGTGGCCGTGCTGGGACTCGGCGCCTTCAAGCTCCTGAACGGCAGCCCGGCCCTCGCCGGGCTGGCCGCCAAGCCCGTGACGGGGCCCTCCACGAGCCTGCACAGCCTCGGCGACATGCTCTTCAGCCAGCATCTGCTGGGCTTCGAAGTGGCGGGCTTCCTCCTGCTGGCCGCCATGATCGGGGCCGTCGCCCTCGTCAAAAAGAATCTGTAGGGAGTGGCGATGACGATGCTGTCCGGAACGCTCCAGGGCTACCTCTTGGTGGCCTTCCTCCTCTTCCTCATCGGGCTCGCCACCGTCCTGCTGCGGCGCACCCTGCTCCTCCAGTTCATGGGCATCGAGCTGATGCTCAACGCGGCGAACGTGGCGTTGCTGGCCTTCGCCCGGTGGCGGGGCGGCGATCTCCAGGGCACCGTGTTCTACCTCTTCATCATCGCCGTCGCCGCGTGCGAAGCCGCCGTGGGCCTGGCCCTCGTCATCGGCCTGCACCGCCACCGCGCCACCACCGACGCCGACAAGGCTTCGAGCCTGAAGCAGTGAGGACGCCATGACCCCCACGATCAGCTACGCCTGGCTCATTCCGACGCTCCCCCTCCTGGGCTTCGCCTTCAACCTCCTGCTCGGCAAGAAGGCGGGCAAGGGCGCCGTATCCCTGGTGGGCCTCGGCACCGTGACGGCCTCATTCGCCCTCGCCCTCGCGGCCTTCGTGTTCATGAAGAATTCGCCCGGCCAGCGGCTGGAGATCCACCTCTTCGAGTGGATGAACACGGGCACCCTCATCGTGCCCTTCGGCTTCGTCATCGATCCCCTCGCGGCCACCTTCATGCTCGTCGTCACGGGCATCGGCGCCCTCATCCACTGCTACTCCATCGGCTACATGCACGAGGATGACGGCTACTACCGGTACTTCGCGTACCTGAACCTCTTCGTCTTCTTCATGCTGCTCCTCGTCATGGGCGATAGCCTGGCCCTGATGTTCGTGGGCTGGGAGGGCGTGGGCCTCTGCTCCTACCTCCTCATCGGCTACTACTTCGAGACGGACTACGCGCCGGACGCGGGCCTCAAGGCCTTCCTCATGAACCGCGTGGGCGATCTCGGCGTGGCCATCGGGATGATGACCCTCTTCGCGGCCTTCGGCACGCTGACCGTGGGCGGCATCCTCACGCAAGCCGGGCACCTCGCCCCCGAGCTCGGCTTCGGCCTGCTGACCTTCGCCACGCTCATGCTCTTCGTGGGCGCCACGGGCAAGAGCGCCCAGCTGCCCCTCTACCTCTGGCTGCCGGATGCCATGGCGGGCCCGACGCCCGTCAGCGCCTTGATCCATGCCGCCACCATGGTGACGAGCGGCATCTACCTCATCTGCCGCCTGGCCCCCGTCTTCCAGCTCACGCCCATCACCATGAACGTCGTGGCCTGGGTGGGCGGGCTGACGGCACTCTTCGCCGCCACCATCGGGCTCTTCCAGCGGGATATCAAGAAGGTGCTCGCCTACTCCACCGTCTCCCAGCTGGGCTACATGTTCCTGGGCCTCGGGGCCGCGGGCTTCGCGGCGGGCTTCTTCCACGTCTTCACCCACGCCTGGTTCAAGGCCCT
>CAYWDR010000207.1:0-5998 GCA_964457075.1 uncultured Solibacteraceae bacterium | reverse complement strand
GCGCGGGCCTCCTCGATGGGGTTCAGCTCCTGGCGCTGGATGTTCTCCACGAGGGCGAATTCCAGCAGGCGGTCGTCGGGGACCTCCTTGATGATGACGGGCACCATGGCGAGGCCCGCCTGCTTGGCCGCCCGCCACCGGCGCTCGCCGGCGATGATCTCGAACTTGTCGCCCACCTTGCGCACGACGATGGGCTGCATCATGCCGTGCTGCTTGAGGCTTTCGGAGAGGTCGTGGATGGCCTGCTCGTCGAAGTAGGTGCGGGGTTGCTGGCGGTTCGGCGAGAGGCTGCCGATGGGCAGCTCGCGCTGGGCGGCGTCCTCGGGGGCCATCTGGCTCATGAGGGAGGTGAGGCCGCGGCCAAGGGCCGGGCGCTTGACGGTCGCGTTGCTCATCGGACTTCTCCGGCGTATTCGAGCCCCAACCATTCCTTGGCGAGGTTGAGGTAGGCCTGCGCGCCCTTGGACTTGAGATCGTAGAAGGCGACGGGTTTGCCGTGGCTGGGGGCCTCGGCGAGGCGGATGTTGCGGGGGATCATGGTGTTGAAGACCTTGCCGGGGAAGGCCTGGCGCACTTCGGCGGCCACGGCGGCACCCAGGTTCGTCCGCTCCTCCGCCATGGTGAGGAGGATGCCGCCCAGTTGCAGCTCCGGGTTGGGGCCCGACTGCACTCGGCGCAGGGTCTCCGTGAGCTCCGCGAGGCCGTCCAGGGCGAAGAACTCGCAGGGCATGGGGACGATGACCTCATCCGCGGCGGAGAGCGCGTTCAGCGTGATCATGCCGAGGCTGGGCGGGGGGTCGATGAGGATGAAGTCGAACTTCTCCCGGGCGCTGGCGAGCCCCTGCTTCAGCACCTGGAGCTGGGGCAGCTCGAAGAGTTCGAATTCCAGCTGGGCGAGATCCTTGCCCGCGGGAATCACCTGCAGCATGGGAACTTCCGTCGAGAGCGTGAGGGCCTCGGCGGGGGCGCCCTTCATGAGGGCGTAGCTGCCGGCCCGGTGATCGGGCTTGGGGAAGCCGAGGCCCGTGGTGCTGTGGCCCTGCGGATCGAAATCCACGAGCAGGACCATCTTCTCCATCATCGCGAGGCTCGCGGCGAGGTTGATGGCGGTGGTGGTCTTTCCTACGCCACCCTTTTGGTTGGCCAGGGCCACGATACGAGCGGTCATCGGCGGAACTCCAATCGGTGGGCACGCATCGGACGGGCAGCGATAATGCGCTTGCAAGATCGGTCCTTTGGCGTGGAACACCTATTTTGGCCCGGGCGTTCCACGACTTCAATCACGGAAACGGCGGTTCGGGCCTAACGCAGGTTTTCCACCAGCTGCGCCACGACGGAGGCCCAATCCCCGGGGCTTGGCTGCCGGAGCAGCTGCATCGTGGGGTACCAGGGGCTATCCGCACGGCCCTCCATCCAGCGCCAATCGGGCACGTGGGGCAGCAAGAGCAGGGTGGGGACGCCCAGCGCCCCGGCCAGATGGGCGGGGGCCGTGTCGACGGTGACGAGGAGATCCAGCCGGGAGAGGGCATGGGCCGTATCGGCGAAATCGGAAAGGTGGGGCCCCAGATCCAGGAGGTCCGGAAGGGGCGGCAGTCCCGCGGCCCCCACTTGGAGGGAGACCCAGCCGACGCGGGATAGGCCCGCCAAGGGGGCCAGCAGCTCCGGGTCCAGGCTGCGAAGGCGATCCTGGGCGTGGCGGGGGCTCCCGGCCCATACGAGGCCCACGCGGGGGCCCTGGGGCAGGGCGTCCAGGGCGGCATCCAGCACGGGCCTCGCCCGGACTTCGGGGGGCACACTCAGGTAGGGCACGGTGTCGGGCAGGCGGGCCAGGGTGGTGCCGAAGAGGCGCGGGAGGCTGAGGAGGGCGGCCTTGGCGTGGCACGCGGGCAGGGGCTCGCCGGGCGCCACCATGCGCAGATTGGGCAACGCCGTGCCGAGCACCCGGTGGAGGGGCCGTTCGCAGCAGACGACGGGTTCGATGCCATCCCGGCGGAGGTAGGGGAGGTAGCGGGCCATCATGAGCGTGTCGCCAAAACCCTGATCGGCGAAGAGGAGCAAGGGGCCCCTCAGGGGTTCGCCCATCCACCAGGGCAGCTCGGGAAAGGGCGAGGGCTGGAAGTCGGGCAGGCCCCAGCGCGCCTCCATCGCCTCCAGGCCCTCCCCCAGCTGGCCTTGGCGGAGCAGCGCCATGGCGAGGTTGTAGCGGGCGCCGGGATGGCGGGGGTCCAGCCCCAGGGCCCGGCGGCAGGCCGTTTCGGCATCGGAGCTGCGACCCAGGGCGGCGAGGGCCCGGCCCAGGTTGTAGGGGTGGGCCGCCTGCGTGGGGGCCAGGGATTCCGCCCGCTTGAAGCAGGCGAGGGATTCCTCGCCGGGGCCGAGGGCGATGCCCAGGTTCGCCCAGTGGGCCGCCTGGGCGGGCTCCAGCTCCAGGGCGCGGCGCAGGACCGGCACGGCCTCCGGGCCCCGGTTCCGCGCGTTGAGCAGGGCCCCGAGGTTGCCCAGCGCGAGGGGATCCTCGCCGAGGGCCCGGTAGGCGGCTTCGGCCTCGGCCCAGCGCCCCGCCTGATGGTGGGCGATGGCGCTGGCGAGGCTCACCGCCGCTCCAGGGCGTCCGCCACGGCGGCGACGGCGCCATTCCAATCGCCATCCATGGGCTGGCGGAAGAGCTTCAGGGAGGGATACCAGGGGCTGTCGCCGCGGTGCAGCTGCCAACGCCAGTCGGGGGCGCAGGCGAGGATGAGATGGGCGGGCAGGCCCAGGGCCCCGGCGAGGTGGGCCACGGAGGTATCCACGGTGACGAGGCCATCCAGCTTCGAGAGCGCGTAGGCGGTGTCGCAGAAATCGGAAAGGGCGTCGCCCAGATCCACGATGGGAAGGGGCGGGTGGGCGGGCGGGCCGTCCTCCCAGCGCTGGAGGGAGACCCAGGTGACACCCTGGAGCCGGGCGAGGCCACGCAGGGCTTCGGGGGGAAGACAGCGGTAGGCGTTGTCCTGGTGGACGGCGTTGCCGGCCCACACGAGGCCCACCTTGGGGCCGTGGATCGCGTCGAGGCGGGCGTCCACGAGGGCGCGCCGCGGCGCTGCCTCCGCGGGCGGCATGCGCAGGTAGGGCGCGGGCGGGATGGGCTCGGGGCCGAGCAGGGCGGGCAGGGACATGAGGGGCGCCTGGAGATCCGCCTGAGGGGGCTCCTCGTCTTCACTTAAGAGCTGATCCACGTCCACGCCGCGGGCGATCCGGAGCAGCGAGGGTTGCAGCCGCAGGAGCACCCGGCCGCCCAGCGCCTTCACCTTCGGGAAGTAGCGGAGGGCCATGAGGCTGTCGCCGAGCCCCTGCTCTGCCCAGAGGAGCAGCGTGCGGCCCGCGAAGGGTTCGCCTTGCCAGCGGGGGATGCCGAGTTGGGGATCGAAGGCGGCGATCTCGGCCACCTGCCAGCGCCACTCGTATTCCCGGAAGCCCTCCTCCAACTGCCCGCCCTGCAGCAGCGCGATGCCGAGGTTGAGGTGGGCGAGGGCGTTGGCGGGGCCGAGGGCCACGGCGCGGCGGGCGTCGGCGATGGCCTCCTCCGTGCGCTGGAGGCGCAGCAGGCTGGCGCTGCGGTTCACGAAGGCGCCGGGGTGGCTTGGCGCGAGGGCCAGGGCGGCCTCGTCCGCGGCCAGGGCCTCGGGGCCGCGGCCCAGGCGGTGGTAAAGACGGCCCAGGCCGAAGCGGGCGGCGAGGTCGGCGGGATCCAGTGCGATGGCCCGGAGCTGGGCCGCCAGCGCCTCGGCGGGCTGGCCCGAACCGAGGAGGATCTCCGCGCGTTCCAGCAGCAGGGCGGTGGATTCGTCCCCCAAGCCGCCGGCCTGGTCCAGCGCGGCCTGGGCCTCTTCGACGCGCCCGGCCCGGCGCAGGCAGGTGGCGTAGTTTATCCAGCCGTCCATGAGTTCCGGGTGGCGGCTCAACAGCCGCCGCCAGGCCAGGGAGGCTCCGGAATAATTGCCGGCCTGCTGCAGTTGGACGGCTTCGGCGAACCAGGCTTCGAGGTGGGTCATGCGGGACTCCTCGACGCCGGACGGCTCCGGCTCAAAGGTGGGCGAAGGCGGGGCCGAGATGCACCGTCCCCAACACCCGGACGGGGCCCGAGAGCCAGAGGTTCGTCCAGCGCCCCGGGGAGGCCCATTCGAGGCTGACGGTGACGGGATCCCCGCTGGCGGTGTCGAGGTGCCACGTGGTCTCGCCCGAGGTGGCGGCGAGCCAGGCGGCGGTGACGGAACAGCCCGTGCCGCAGCAGAGGGTCTCGCCCTCCACGCCCCGTTCCCAGGAGCGGATGCGGGCGTGGCCGGGCTCCACCACCTCCACCACGTTGACGTTGGTGCCGCCGGGGATGGCCCCGTGAAAGCGCAAGGGGGGCGCGAGGGCGGCGAGGTCCACGTCCTCCACGGCCGGCACGCGGAGCACCAGCTGAGGGTTGCCCACGAATCCGAAGGCGGCCTGGGCGGGATCGAGGCCGACGGCCGGCAGGGGCCTCATTCCGAACGCCTCGCCCTCGGGCAGGCGCAGGCCCACGCCCTCGGGCTGGCGGCGCAGCTGGACGGACTGGCCGTTGCTGAGCACGTCCAACAGCGTTCCAGAGGGGGCATCCCCGAGGCCCAGGGCGGCCCGCGTGCCGTTGCCGCAGAAGGTGGCGGCGCCATCGGCGTCCCAGTGCTCCATCTCCCAGGGGCCTCCTTTGGGGCGTTGGAGGAGGAAGATGCCATCCAGGCCCAGGGCCGTGCCCCGGGGGCAGAGGGCCCGGGCCCAGGCGGGGCCATCGAAGGAGGCGGGCGCCTCGTCGGCCCAGAGGTAGGCGAAGACGTTGCCGGAGGCGGAGGCGAGGTGGACCTTTGCCGTCACTTCGGGCGGTCCTTGAATGTGTAGACGGTCTCTCCTGGCTTGGCGAAGCCCTGGCGGCGGGCCAGGGCTTCCATCAATTCCGGGTCCCGCTGGGCGAGCCGATGCACCTCGGCGTAGAGCTCCCGGTTGGCCCTGCTGAGCTCCAGCAGGGACCGCTTCGTCTCCACCAGCTCCCGCTGCCGCTTGCGCAGCTCGGGAATGCCGTCCGGCGATAGCCAGAGGAGGGAGAGGCTCGCCAGGGCGGATAGCGCCAGGCTCCACCAGACGGTGCGGGAGCGGAGGAGCCAGTTGACGTTCACGTTGGATCCCGGGACTAGCGGAGCTTCTGGTTGAAGGCCTCGAAGCCGGCGTAGCGGGCGGCGGCGCCCAGCTCCCACTCGATGACGAGGAGGCGGTTGTACTTGGCCACGCGATCGGTGCGGGCGGGGGCCCCCGTCTTGATCTGGCCCGCGCCGGTGGCGACGGCCAGATCGGCGATGAAGGCGTCCTCGGTCTCGCCGCTGCGGTGGCTGATGATGGCGCGGTAGCCCGCCTTGTGGGCCATGTCCACGGCCTTCAGCGTCTCCGTCACGGTGCCGATCTGGTTCAGCTTGATGAGGATGGCGTTGGCCACGCCTTCGTCGATGCCCTTCTTGAGGATGGCGGGGTTGGTCACGAAGAGGTCGTCGCCCACGAGTTGGGTCTTGGCGCCCATGGCGTCCGTCTGGGCCTTCCAGCCCTTCCAGTCGCCCTCGGCGAAGCCATCCTCGATGGTGATCACCGGATGCCGCTTGGCGAGGCCCTCGTAGTAGGCGACGAGCTGATCGGGGGTCTTCTTGCCGCCGTCGAGCTCGTAGTGCTTGCCCTTGTGGAACTCGCTGGCGGCGCAATCCAACCCCAGGAAAACGTCCGTTCCGAGCTTGTAACCGGCCTTCTTGATCCCTTCCGAGATAAGCTCCAGGGCTTCCTCGTTGGAGCCCAGATTGGGGGCGAAGCCCCCCTCATCTCCCACGCCTGTCGCCAACTTACGAGCTTTGAGGACCGATTTAAGGGAGTGGTAAATTTCTGCCCCCCAACGCAGGGCCTCCCGGAAACTGGGGGCTCCCACGGGAAGCACCATGAATTCCTGGATATCGACGTTGTTATC
>CAYWDR010000206.1:0-6019 GCA_964457075.1 uncultured Solibacteraceae bacterium | reverse complement strand
GGGCTTCGGGCTTCGGGCTTCGGGCTTCGGGTGGGGAACTGCGGCGGGCGCTCCGCGCCCGCCACTCGATGTTGCATCGCGGGGCGAGGCCCCGCCTCCGACTCACCCCGGAGCCCGGAGCCCGGAGCCCGAAGCCCGGGGCGGCGAAGCCGCCCCTTCATCCCAACCCGAACCAGGCCTTGATCTGGGCCTTCCACGTCTCCCGGCGGCGCTCGGGGGAGGCCGCCTCCCCTTTGCGGGCCTCGCTTCGGCGTTCCATGAGATCCATGAGGCGTTCCAGCACGTCGGGCTCCCGGCGCAGGCTCTGCTCGAAGCCGGATTTGGGGATCTCCACCACCCGGGCCTCCGTGGCGGCCACGATGGTGGCGCTCCTTGGCGCGCCCGTGAGGAGGCTGTGCTCCCCGAACCAGTTCCCCGCGTGCAACTCCGCCATCACCCGCCAATAGAGCCCGTGGTAGGGATCCTCGCGCTCTTCCGCCTTCACGACATGCAGCACCCCCGAGACGACGGCGAAGAGGCTCTCGCCGGGATCCCCCTCCCGGATCACCCCTTCGCCCGGGGCGAGGTTGAGGATGTGGATGTGCGGGCGGAGATCCTCGCTCCAATGGGCCGGCAGCTTGAGGAGGCGCACCAGCTCCCCCATGAGGTGGAGATCCGGATCCTCCTGGGGGGGATGGGCCGTGGTGGCGCCATGGGGGCCCAGCAGGCTGAATCCCTCCCGGGGCAGCACCGTGGCCAGGAGACGGCTCACCTGGTAGGTGGCGGCCCGCCCGTGGCGGAAGCCCATCGTCCAAAACCGGGCCTCCAGCACGGCCCCGCCCAAGTCCAGGCTATGCACCACCACCTCGGGGCGGTTGGCCATGACGTGGGGCACGCCGGCGAGGGCCGTGCCCAGCTTGGCCAAGGCCTGGTGAAGCCGGGGGTGGGGTTCGACGATGACCTTGGCGACGCGGCGGTGGGGCCCTGAAGGCACGTAGAGGTTCGTCACCACCGCCTGGGCGATCACCTGATTGGGGAAGATGTCCATGTCGCCGTTTTCCGTGCGCAGCTGCACGGTGCGCCAGGTCATGGCCATCACCTCGGCGATGTAGGTCTCCCGGCCCCCTCCGGGCCTGAGGTTGCCCGTGATCTCGATCCAGTCCCCCTCCTGGAAGGCGGGATCCAGGTGAAGGCTGATCCCCGCGAAGAGGTTGCCCAGGGTCTGTTGAAGGCTGAGGCCCACGATCGCCGCGGCGAGGGCGCCCGTGCCCAGCAACTGGCTGAGGGAGATCCCCACCACCTCGCGCAGGATGCCACCCAGGGCGAATACCCACAGGAGCACGACGATCAGATCCCGCGCGAACCCCGGCGTGGCGTTCTGACGCTGCCTCAGCAGGGGATCCAGGAGCCAGAAGGTGACCATGCGGACGCTCGCATAGGCCACGGCCGACCAGAAGAGCAGATCCGCGCCCCTCACGAGGGAGGGGTGCTGGGACATCCGCGGAAGCAGGAAGGCCCCCAGCGCCACCAACAGGGCGAGCAGCACCCAGGCCAGCAAGCGGCGGGTGGGCGTGATGCGTTCGCGCAGATCCCTGAACATGGTTTGAGTTTAGGGCCTTTAGGACACGGAACGGTGAACCGGTCAGGCCCAGGCGGCCCGGAAGGCCCGGACGGCCTTTTCCGGTTCGCCGGACCAAAAGGGCCGAATGGCGGCGAGGCCATTGAGGCGGGGGTGCCGCAAGGCGGGGGCGGAATCCGGAGTGACGCCGCCCAAGGCAAGGATCCGCGGCCCCTCTCGCGGCAGCCCATCCAGAAGGCGATGCAGGCGGGCGGGCCCCCAGGCCGGGCCCTTGCCGGCCGTCTCAAAAACGGGAGCGACCAACACCTGCGCCGCCCCCCGGCGCCCCTCCCACTGCGCTTCTTCATGCAGGGGACGGCTGAGCGGAATCCACGCCTCATTCACCGCCGGGTAGGCCTCGGGGGCATGGAATCCCGCCCCCGCCGCCAAGGCCACGTCCAGTCGGCCGTTCACCCACAGGGCCACCGCCGGCGCCTCGACCCTGCACCAGCGTGCCGCATCCAGGAGGGCGCGCGCCTCCATGCTCCGCTCGCGGATCATGAAGGCGTCGACGCCGCTGTGCAACACGCCGCGCCATGCTTCGGGATCGAAGCCATTGCCGGGCGTGACGGCCAGGAGGAACACGTTCAGGGGGCCTCGGGCTTCATGGCATGGAGGAGGGCGCTGGTGGCGAAGTCGCCGGGCGTGGTGCCTGGGGGAAGGTGGACGAGCAGCTCGCGGTAGAGCGGATCGCCACCCTCCATCATGCCGGCGAAGGCCTCCTCCCTGGCCTCCACCCGCCAGGCCGCGAGCCCCGCCGCCTTCGCCCAGGCTTCGACCTCCGAGACCAGCGCCGCTCCCGCGATGCAGCCCACGTAGGCCTCCACGAGCCCCTTCACCGCCTCCGGCAGGGGGCGGCGAAGGAGGATATCGGAGATGGACACCCGCCCGCCGGGCCTCAGCACCCGGGCGATCTCCCGCCATACGGCGGGCTGATCGGGGCTGAGGTTCAGCACGCAATTGGAGATGACCACGTCGATGGAAGCGTCGGGAAGCGGGATGGCCTCGATCTGGGCGTGATGAAAGGTGACGTTGCCGAGGCCCGTGCGCCGCCTGAAGGCAACTGCGTTATGCCGGGCCTTCGCCACCATCTCCTCCGTCATGTCCACGCCGTGGACGTGGCCCGCGGCGCCCACCTTGGCGGCGGCGATGAAGACATCGAGCCCCGCGCCGCTGCCCAGATCCAGCACCACTTCGCCGGGCTTGAGCCCCGCGAGGGCCGTGGGATTGCCGCAGGATAGGCCCAGATTGGCGCCTTCCGGGATGGCCGCCAGCTGCTCCGCGGAATAGCCCACGGCCTGGGCGAGGGCATCCGCCCCGCCGCCCCCTCCGCAGCAGGTGGCGGCCGGGCCGCAGCAGCCCCCCGCGCCCCTGGCGATGCGCCCGTAGGCTGCCTTCACGGTGTCGTGGATCGGGTTCATGGCCCCTCCTTCGGGAAAAGAGATTCGCGGGGCCGGATCACGCGCCGCACCCGCAAGCGCCCGTGGTCTCCGCGTTCGCCGCGCAGCTCGCGGGGGTGGCGCAGGACGCGGGCACCGCAGAGGGGGTGGTGCAGCAGGCTCCGCCCGCCTCCTTCATCACGTCCGCGTCGGCGAGGACGGTGAAGATCTCCCAGCGGTTGCCATCCGGATCCATGGCCCACACCTTGTCCTGCTTGGCGAAGCAGCAGGTGGTGCCGGTTTCCACGAGGTCCAGTAGACCCGCCCCTTCCAGGCGCGACCGCGCCGCTTCCACGTCCTGAGTGGAGGCAACCTGCACTCCGAAGTGGTTCACGTTGATGCCCGTGGGCGGAGCCTCCACCAGGGCGAGATTCAGCGCCGGCTCGTGGAGGTCGAACTTGGCGTAGCCGGGTCGGCGCTTCATGGGCAGCGTGCCGAAGAACCGGGAGTAGAAGGCCACGGAGGCCTCCAGATCGGAGACGTTGAGCGAGACGTGGGGCTTGAGGATGCCGTTCATGGGAGATCCTTTCTATTTTTGGAATTGTCGAAATAGGTGGATAAAAAAACTCAGCAGCAGGTCTTCCCGCTTCCACAGCAGTCCTTCCAGACGAACTCGGTGAGGGTCCGCAAGGTGCCGAAGTCGGCGCGGTAGCGAAGGTAGGTGCCCTGGCGTTCGGCCTGGACGAGGCCGGCGCCGCTGAGGGTGGCGAGATGGTGGCTAAGGGTCGAGGCGGGGATCTTCACGGATGCTTGGATCTCGCCGGCCGGCGTGCCCTCCTCGGGGCCCCGGACCACACATCGGAGGATGGCCAGGCGCACGGGATGCCCCAGGGCCGCGAGGGCCTCGGCGTGGCGTTCCAGATGCGTGGTCATGATGGCCTCCGTGAATCATTCTAATATTTTCGAAACAGGCCGCAAGGCCTATTTCGAAAATATTAGAAGTTGCTAAAGAGAGCTGAAAGGGCTTCCACTGAAAGGGGCGGCAGGGCCATCACTTTTGAGTTCTCTTCCACGTGGGCGACGGACCCCATGCCGCATAGGGCCGTCGTCACGCCGGGGCAGGAGCGCGTGAATTGCAGGGCCACCTGGGCGGGCGTCTCGCAGCCCGGGAAGCGTTCCCGCAGGGCGTCCATCTGCGCCTCGATCTGGGGCAGGACGCGGGACTGCAGCATGGAGGCGCTCGTCTGCACGTGGAGCCCCGCGGCCCGGGCCGCCGCCAGGGGCGTCATCATGCGGCCGCCGTAGGATTGGGTCGCCGTGAGGTGGGCTTCGGCCATGCCCAGGTTCAGGGGCAACTGGATCCACTTGAAATGGTGGCCACCACCGCCGGCCCGCTCCGCCCATTCCACCAGGCGCTCCAGGCTCAGGTGGTCCGGGCGGTCGGGCATCACCCTGAAGCCGCTCCAGGTGGCCACCCCGTAGGCCTTCGCCTTCCCTTCGGCGACCAGGGCCTCGCAGGCCCGGAAGGCCTCGAGCATCACCTCCTCGAACACCCGCGGCCCCAATCGGGGGCGCGCGTGTTCGGGGTTGTGGAGGTGGAACAGATCCACCGAGGCCACGCCCATCGCATCGAGACTCACGCCCAGCTGGTGGGCGAGGTAGCGGGGCGCCAGGGAGTGGCAGCCGTCGATGAGCTCCTCGGGCTGAAGGACGCCCGGCCCGATCAGCACGCGCTGGAGCCACGCCCGGGGCGATTCCGCCGTGAGGCCGTCGCCCATGGGCAGATAGCCCGCCTTGGTGGAGACGAAGAAGGCCTCCCGATCCAGCCCCGCGAAGGCCTGCCCCAGGGCCCGCTCGGAGCCTCCCCGCCGGTAGTTGGCCGCGGTATCGAAGACGTTGCCGCCCAGGGCATGGAAGCGCCGCGCCGCGCCGGCGTAGCCCGCATCGGCCTCGGGCCCTTCCTCGCCGAGGTAGGTCCCGAGGCCGAGCGAGCTGAGGCGCATCAGGTGTCCAGGCCTTCCTTCACGACCGTGCCCATTTCCAATAGCCGATCCTGGGCCCGCCGGGCCCACTCCGTATCCGGGTAAGATTCCACGAGCTTTTGGTAGTAGGACTTGGCCTCTTCGCGGAAGCGCTTGGTCTCGGAATTCGCGAAGGCGAGCAACTCCTTTTGGTAGTCCTTCAATTCCGCGGTCGTGAGGATGGGATTTTCTCCGCGCCCCAGCTTCGCTTGGAAGGACTTGAAGAAGCTCTCGATCGTGGGCGTGGGAATGAACTTCTTACGCAAGGCCTCGCCCAGGTAGTAGTAGGTCCGCTCCCGATCCAAGTAGTCCGGGTAGGTTTCCAAGGCCGCCTTCAGGCGCCGCTCCGCGCCCTCGTAGTGGTAGGTGTTCACGTAGAACACGCCCACCAGCACCTCGTGCTCCGCGATCCGCCGCCAGCATTGCACGAGCTTGTTGCGGACCTCGGGAACGTAAGGGCTGCCCGACGCCTCCCTCAGGAGCAGCTCGAAGGATTCGATGGCCTTGTGGGTGTTCGCCTGATCGCGCTCCGCGCTCTCGATGCTGGCGTAGTGGCAGAGGGCCAGATGGTAGAGGGCGTAGTCGCGCCGGTCGTGCTTGGGGAAGTAGTTGAGGAAGCTTTGGAATTCCACGGCCGCCTCGGGGTAGCTGGAGCTCCCCTGGAAGAAGAAGCTATCCGCCAGGAGCAGCTTGGCGGCGGGGTATTCGGGCGTCCCGGGGAGGTTCTCTTCCAGCACCCTCAAGCGCTGGCGCCCCTCGGCCCACTTGCCCCGTTTCAGGAGGGCCTCCCCCTCCGTGAGGAGCTGGGCCGCGGAAATCCCGGCCTGGGTGGGCACCTTCTTGGACTTCCGGCAGCCCAGCGCCGGCATCAGGAGGGCCAGGGCCAGGGCGGGTACGGCGTGCTTCAATACGACCTTCATCGAGTGCTCCATCATGCTTGCGTGCGGGCGGGGGCTCCGGGGTTCCAGGCGGAGGCGAGCTGGGCCATCCAAGCCTCGGCCAGATCGCGGGCCTCGGCCCGG
>CAYWDR010000205.1:0-6080 GCA_964457075.1 uncultured Solibacteraceae bacterium | reverse complement strand
TCCGGGCTCCGGGCTCCGGGCTCCGGGCTCCGGGCTCCGGGCTCCGGGCTCCGGGCTCCGGGAGGGATGCTGCGGCGGGCGCCCAGCGCCCGCAACTCATTATTCCATCGCGGGGCTCCGCCCCGCCTCCGTTTCACCCGGAGCCCGGCGCCCGGAGCCCGGAGCCCCCCCTCACCACGACAAACTCGCCCCCACCACCAGGATCCTCCGGCTGAACGTGCTCTCCTCCACGCTCCGGCGGCTGAAATCGGCGCTGTAGCTGTAGGAGGCGCCGTTGTGGCGGTTGAGGAGGTTCATGACCTCGGCGAAGGCGGCGGTGCGGAAACCCTTCCAGACGAGAAGCCGAGTGAGGCGGAGGTCGGCCCGGTGGTAGAGAGGCAGGCGGTCGCCGTAGCGAGGGCCCTCGATGGGGTCGAAGCCGCCACCGTTGGGTGTTCCGCTCACGAGGGGCGTCACGGGGGCGCCCGTGGCATAGCGCCATGAGAGGGCCCACTCCCATCCGGGCTTGGGATTCCACTGGGCCACGGCCGTGAGGTTGTGGGGCACGCTCGTGGGCACGGGGCCAAGCTGGAACTGCTTGCCCTCCTTGCGCTTCGTATCCAGGTAGCCGTAGCCCACCCAGCCCCGCCAGGCCCCCCGCCGGGCCTTGAGGAAGAGATCCACCCCTTCGGCGAAGCCCTCGCCGGTGGAGACGTAGCGGCGCGTGGGATCTTCCACGACGAGGCGGTCGTAGTCCTTCCGGTAGAGCTCGGCCCGTAGATTCCACTGCGCCGCGCCCTTCCATTCCGCGTCCAGGGAGAGGAGGGCGTGGGTGGCCCGCTGCACGCGCAGGCCGGGGTTGCCGGCGTAGGGGTCCAGCTGCTCCGGCCCGGGAGCCTGATGGAAGGCGCCCCAGCTGGCCCGGAGGGTCACGCCCTCGCGGAGCAGGTAGCTGAGCGTTCCCCTCAGATCCCGGGTGGTCTCATCGGGAAGGCGGTACCGATCCGCGCGGCCGCCCAAGGAAACACCCCAGGCCGGCGCCAGCTGCCACCGCCACGTGAGGTAGGCCCCCTCCCTGCGCCCTTCGAAGGCGTAGGCAAAGATCCGGGCCGGGGCCCCGGGATTCCAATTGGAGAGGTCGTAGGGCACCTGGCCCTGGGGCGTGCGGTGCAGGGTCGTGGTCTCCAGGCCCCCCTCGAGGATGTGGCGGGTGCCGAGGGATTGGGTGATTTCCACGCGCCCATGATCCGTGGCCTCCTGGGCTTCGATGCCCCAGCCTCCGAAGGTCCAGGCTTGGGCAAAGGCGTTCCGGGAGGCCACGAGCAGGAGGGAGCCGGAGTCCCCCAGGGCCTGGCGCCACTGGGCCGCGCCATAGGCGCTGTGGCTGCGATTGAGATAGGTGCCCACCTGATTGCCGATGCGGGTCCCCACGCCCAGATGGCTATCGGAGCCCAGGGCCGTGAGCTGCAGGCGGCCCGGCCCCAGATCCTGCTGCCAACCCACCTGCGCATCCAGGCTTTCGGGGCTCTCCTCGAAGGTGGAGGCGAGGCCGTACCACTTGTCCAGGATCTCCGGCGATCCCCGGCGCAGGGAGCCCCGCAGGGCCGCGCCGGCCACCTTCGCTTCGGCCATGAGGCCCTGGGTTGGAAGGGCCAGCAGCAAACTGCCGCCGGTGCGGGCCTCCTCCACTTCGGTGGAGAGGTCCAGCACCGCCGATAGCGCATCGCCATAGCGGGCGGAGAAGCCCCCGGGCACGAAGCCCACCTTGGTGACGAGGGCCGTATCCACGGCCGAAAAGATGCCGCCTTGGGTGCTCGGGTGGTGGAAGGGCCGGGCGAGGCGCCCGCCGTTGAGGAAGATCCCCACCTCGTCGGGCTTGCCCCCGCGCACGAAGAGCTCCGCGCCCTCCGAGGCATTGCTCACGCCCGGCAGGCCCTTCACCGCCTGGAAGACGTCGGCGGCGGCGCCGGGCGTCGTGTAGATGTCCATGCGGGAGAGGGAGGAGGTCGCCCCCTCCTGGCTCGTGTAGCCGCTGCCCTCGGTGACCTCCACCACCGCCATGGCCAGGGGCTGGAGCAGCACCACGAGGGCCTGCCCGGGCTGGGCGTGGCGCGCCTGGGGCTCGAGCCCCGGGGCGCTGATGCGCAGCTGGACCGGCCCCTGGGAAGGAAGGCGGAAGCGGCCGGCGGCGTCCGTCCGCGCCTGGCGGCCTCCGCCCTCCACGAGGGCCCCGGCCACGGGCCGGTTGCCCGGCCCGAGCACGACGCCCGTGAGTTCGAGGGCCGCCTGGATCAGGGCCGCGTGGATCACTTGGCCCCCTTCAGGCGAGGCGCCACCACCGCCCGGACGAAGCCGTAGTTCGGATCCACGGCCAGGGCCTGGTCCACGTGGGCCTTCGCCGACTCCAGCTCGCCCGCCTCGATCTCCGCCATGGCGAGCCAGGCGAGGCTCTCGGCCTTGCCCCAGGCGGGGGCCCAGGGATCCGCCGGAGCCGCTTCCGCCTGGGCCGCCTTCACGGCCGCCTGGAGCACGGGCAGGGCCGCCTTGGGGCCGCCGCCGAAGAAGGCGGGCGTGTGGAGCCGGTTCACACCCTGGAAAGTCAGTACCCGGGGGTTGGCCGGGGCCAGGGCCACCGCCTCTTCCAGGAGGCTTGAGGCCCGAGGGCCCAGCACCATGCCCGAGGTGGGTGAGAAGCCGATCTTCAGCCCGAGGCAGGCGGCGTGCAGGGCGAGGCTCTCCGCATCCTTCCGGGGCTTGAGGGCCGCGATGGTCCGATCCAGCAGGGCCTCGGCCCCCTTGGGATCCTTCGCCCGCGTGTGGGACACGATCGTGTAGGCCGTCAGGGCTTCCGCATAGGCCTTGGCGGGCTCCGTGGCGAGGGCCAGCTCACCTTGCAGCTGGTAGAGGGCTTCCGTGGAAAGCCGCTGGATGGCCTGGGTGCGCCCGGCCAGGGTCGGGGCGGCCGAGACGGCCGCGGACGGCGCGGGGGCCCCCGGATCCTGTTGGGCCGCGAGGCGGAGGGTCAGAAGGGAAAGGAGGGCGAGGTGTCGCATCGGTGGGCTCCAGCGCAGTCAGGCGCTGAAGGCAGATTCAGCAATGCGGCCCTGGCTCGGGGACCTCGACGGACGAAGGGGGGATGCCACCCGACGAAGGGTTTAGCCCTGCCCCAGCCTCCGCCTCACTTCCGCCATCCGATCCCGGCTCACGGGCACCCGCGACCCCTCCCGGAGCGCCAGTTCGCCGAAGCCGCCCGCCTCCACTTCCAACTCCTTCACCGCGTCCAGGGCCACCATGGCGGAGCGGTGGGTGCGCTGGAATCGGGGCGCGAGCAAACCCTCCAACTCGTCCAGGGTGCGATCCAGCACGAAGCGCCCCTCGGAGGTGTGGACGAAGAGCAGGCGATTTTCCGTGCGCAGGTGCGTCACGTCCGCCCAGGCGAGCACGCGCAGGCGGCCCTTCGCGAGCACCGTGAAGCGCTCGGGGATGCGCCGCGCCTGCACGGCCTCCAGGGCCGAGAGCAGGGGTGCGGGATCCAGGGCCAGGGGCCGCACGCGCCCCAGGGTTTCCTTTAACTGCTCCCGGGCCACGGGTTTCATGAGGTAGTCGCAGGCCGACCAGCGGAAGGCCTCCACCGCATAGCGGTCGAAGGCCGTGACGAAGGCGATGGGGGGCAGCTCCAATCCTTCGTCCTTGGCCCTTCGCAATAGGCCGAAGGCGCCCTCCGGCGGGAACTCGATATCGAGAAAGAGAAGGCCGGGCTTGCGCGAGCGGAGGCAGGCCATGGCTTCGAGCCCGTCGGCCGCCTCGAATAGGCAGGTGGCCTCCGGCGCCAGCTCCTGCACCAATCGTTTGAGACGGCTTTGGGCGGGGGGTTCATCCTCCACGAGGGCATAGGTCTTCACGGGAAGGTCACCTCCACGGCGCAGCCGGCCTCGACGTGCGGCCAGGCGAGGGACCCGCCCAGGGCCTCCAGCCGTTCCCGCACCGTGCGAAGGCCCAGCCCCTCGGGGGCGCCCGGATCGCGCCCCACGCCGTCGTCCTCGATGCGGACCCGAACCCCGGTGGCCGCCACGCGAAGGTGGCAGGTGCCCACCTTCGGGCGGAAGCCGTGCTTCAGGGCGTTTTCCACGAGGGGCAAGAGGAGGAGCGGGGGCACCTCCCGGCTCCCTTCCTCCGCGTCGAGCCTCAGGGACGTCTGAAGGCGGTTCCCGAAGCGCAGCCGCTCCAGGGCGAGGAGGTCCTCCACCACGGAGAACTCCTCCGCGAGGGTCCAGCGCTCCTGCTCCAGCGCGATCATGATGCGCCGCAGGAGGCGCGAGAGGGCCTCCGTGGCGGCCTCGGCCCGGCCCGGTTCCTCGGGGATCAGGGCCGCGATGGTGTTCAGGGCGTTGAACAGGGTGTGGGGCTGTAGCTGCGCCTGCAGGGCCAGCAGGCCCGCGCGGGCCTCGGCCTGGGCCCGCGCGCTCTCGGCCTCCAGCACGTGCACGAGGGCGTGCTTGGCCATCATGAAATTGGTGATGGCGAAGCCGATGGCGAAGGTCACCGAGGCCACGGAGGGGTGGTTGAGCAGGTTCAGCCCCGTGCTGAGGCGCACCAGCCCCACGCAGATGCCCAGCATCCCTGTGTAGAGCAGGCTGACCACCCCCATGGACCGCAGGGCCTCCCGCTCGGGAGGCCGCCCTGGGCGGGGTTGGTACCATCCATGGAGCAGCTCGAAGCCGCACCACATCACCACGCTGAAGATGGTGGAAACGGTCAGGGAGATCCGTAGATCGTGGGAAAGCCCCACGGCCCGGAGCAATAGGCCCAGCACCAGGCCCATCAGCAGGGCGCGGGGGAAGATCGGCCAGAGTCGGTCCATGGCCCCAGGATGGGACGGACCCGGCTCCGGCCGCCAGGAAAAGCCGACGAAGGGCGGGGAATGGAATACTAGGGGCATGGCCTCCAACCTCCGCACCTTCCTCAAGCAGCTCGAATCCGCCGGCGAGCTCCACCGGGTGGAGGTGGAAGTGGATCCCTTCCTGGAGATGGGCGCCATCGCCGACCGCGTCTCCAAGGAACCGGGTGGCGGCAAGGCCCTCCTCTTCGAGAAGGTGAAGGGCCACCGCATGCCCGTCCTCATGAACGCCTACGGCTCCAAGCGCCGCATGGCCATGGCCCTGGGCGTGGAGAAGGAGGCCCGGGGCATCGACGCCGTGGCCGACCGCATCGAAGCCCTGATCAAGGAGGCCATGCCCAAACCGGGGCTCGGCTTCTTCGATAAGCTGGCCAAGCTCCCCATGCTCGCGGAAGTGGGCAACTGGATGCCCAAGACGGTGAAGAAGGGCGCCTGCCAAGAGGTGGTCCTCACGGGCGACCATATCAAGCTCTCGGAGCTACCCGTGCTCACCACCTGGCCCGAGGACGGCGGTCCCTTCATCACCCTGGGCATGAGCCACACCCGCAACAAGGACACGGGCCATCGCAACATGGGCCTCTACCGCCTCCAGGTCTACGACGACACGACGCTCGGCTTCCACACTCAGCTCCACCACGATGGCGCCCGGAACCGACACGGCTACGGCAAGGACGAGAAGATGCCTGTGGCCGTGAGCTTCGGCGGCGATCCGGCCCTCACCTACTGCGCCACGGCCCCCCTGCCCCCCTTCGTGAGCGAGGTGATGTTCGCGGGCTTCCTCCGGGGGGAGGGCATCGAGATGGTCAAGTGCGTGAGCAATGATCTCGAAGTCCCCGCCGATTCCGAGATCATCATCGAGGGCTACGTGAACCCCGGCGAGCTGCGCCGCGAGGGCCCCTTCGGCGACCACACGGGCTACTACAGCCTGGCGGACGACTACCCCGTGCTGCACGTTACGGCCATCACGATGAAGAAGGACCCCATCTTCCCCACCACCATCGTGGGCCGACCGCCCCAAGAGGACGAGTGGCTAGGCTACGCCACGGAGCGCATCTTCCTGCCGCTCCTGCGCATGGTCCTGCCTGAGGTGCGCGATATGCACCTGCCCGCCGCCGGCGCCTTCCACAACCTCGTCATCGTCTCCATGAAGAAGGAGTACCCGGGACACGCCCAAAAGGTCATGAGCGCCATCTGGGGCACGGGC
>CAYWDR010000204.1:0-6117 GCA_964457075.1 uncultured Solibacteraceae bacterium | reverse complement strand
GGGCCATGAGGTTCTGCCACACGGCGCTGCGGCCCACCAGCGAAGGGCCCGTACGGTCCCCCTCCAGCTGGCTTTTGAGTCGCTTGTTTTCTTGGTTGAGCTGGCTCTTTTCGATGGCCCGCAGGAGGGTGTGCTCCAGTTCCTCCACTTGGAAGGGCTTGGGCACGTAGTCGTAGATGCCCATGCGCATGGCCTGGAGGGCCGTCTCCACGGAGGTGGTGCCCGACAGGACGACGACCACGGTGTCCGGCTGTTTCAGGGCTTCGCGGGCCAGTTCCAGGCCGTTGAGGTCGGGCAGGATGAGATCCACCACGGCTAGATCGAAGGGCTGCTGCCGGATGAGCTGGGCGCCGCGGAGTCCGGATCCGGTCGTCACGATCTCGTGCCCGTGCTTGGCGAGGATCCCCTCCACCAGCTCAAGCAGGTTGGGATCGTCATCCACGAGGAGGATGCGGGCGTGAGGCATAGCCCAGGGTCCCCGAGGGGGGAGGTGCTGTCAAGGAATGGACAGGCACGCCAGCTTTGCCAGATCCGGGTCCGTTCAGGACAATGGAGCACCCCCCATGGACCGAAGCAGCCTTTGGAATCGTGCCAGTGCCCCTTGGGCCTGGGCCCTGCCCTGGGCCCTCGCGGCCGCCTGCGCCGTGCCTTGGCTATTGCCGGAGGCCTGGGCCGGAACCCTGCCCCGCGGGCTGGCCGCGTTGGGCTGGGTGGCGGTGGCGCTCAGCGCCCCCCTGCTCCGGTCCCGGCGTTGGGCCCCCCTGCCCTTGGCCCTCCTGCTCGCCTGGGGCACCCTTGGCACCCTGCGGCAGCGCGTCCTCGCCGAGCGGGCCCTCCCCACGGGCTGGGCCGAGCTGGAGGGCCGCATCAGCGAACCCTGGAGCCGCCAAGGGGATCGCCTCAAGGGGCGATTGCGGTGGGGCGCGACCGAGGTGGCCCTCTCCTTGCCCGCGGACGCCACGCCGCCACCGCCTCCGGGCACCCCGGTCCGGGTGCGGGCGGAGCTCATGGCCGTGGATCCGGCTCCGGCCTTTCTCGCGGAACGCCCCCGCTGGCGGTCCTTGGATGAAGGCGCCCCCCGCCGGGCCTTCCTCCCCTCCGGACTCGTCTTCGAGGTCTTAGGCCCCCCGGCCCCTTCCCCCGCCCTCCGCCTGCGCGCCTGGGCCCGGCGGCGCTTCGAGGCCCTGCCCCTGGAGCCCCTGCCCCGGGACCTCTGGGGCGCCCTCGCCCTGGGCATCCCCCCCGCGCAGGACGAGGCCTTCGCCCCTTTCGCCGAAAGCGGCACCCTTCACGTCCTCGTGGTTTCCGGCCTCCAAGTGAGCCTAATCATGGTGCTGGCGGGCTGGCTGGCCCGGCCCCTCGGCCGATGGGGGCTCACCCTGGCCGCCCTGGGCGCGGGCCTCGCCTTCGCCACGGTGGTGGGCTTCTCCGCGCCCGTCTGGCGGGGCCTCCTGATGGGCGCCGCTTGGGCCCTGGGCCGGGCCTCCGGGTGGCGAGTGGCGCCCGTGCTGGGATTGCACGGCGCCCTGCTCGCCTGGCTGATGGCGCACCCCGCCGCCGGCTGCGATCCGGGCTTCCTCCTCGCCTGGTGGGCCCTGCTGGCCCTCGTATGGGGCGTGGAACCCATGGCGGATCTTCTGCACCCCCTCGCGGGCCCGCTGGCCCGGCCCCTCGCCTCCCTCGTGGCGCCTTGGGCCGCCACCCTGCCCCTCCTCGCCCTCTTCCACGGGGGCGCCCCCGTTTGGGCCGTGCTGGCCAATGCCCTCATCCTGCCCGCCGTCATGGCGCTCACGCCCGTGTGCCTCGGGCTCACCCTGATGCCCTGGGCCGCCGGGGTCTCGGCCGTGGGCGCCCTGCTCGCCTGGATCGGCGGGGATCTGCTGCCCCGCTTCGCCGCCCTGCGCCCCTTGGGCACGAATCCCCTCTGGCCCTGGCTCCTGCTGATCCTGGGGTGGTTGGTGCTCGCCCAGGCCCGGGCCCGGTTCCGCCGCACGCGCGCGCTGGCCGCGGGCCTCGCCCTAGCCACCCTGACCCTGCTCGCCACCCGAGGCACGGGACGGGCGCCCACCTCCCTGAGCCTCGAAGCCATGGACATCAGCCAAGGCGATGCCCTGCTGCTGCGCCAACCGGGCGGCGACGCCACCCTCCTCGACACGGGCCCCGGCCCCTGGGCCGCCCGCCGCATCGTCCGCACCCTCAGCCGCCGGGGCGTGCGCGAGCCCATCCACCTCATCCTCACCCACCCCCACGGCGATCACGCTGGCGGCTACGCCACCCTCGGCCGCCTCTGGCCCCTGGCCGATATCACCCGCCCCGAGCTGAGCGGGGCCGAGGATCCCTGGCCTGCTTTTGGTTCCATGCCCGGCGCACGGAACGCGCGCCGGGGAGAGACGTGGTCAAGAGGAGAGTCCACCCTATCCGTCCGCTGGCCCCCCAAGCCCTTCGACCTCCCCGACGCCAACATGGTCAGCCTCGTCCTCCGCGTGGATTGGCGGGGCCGCCAGCTTTGGCTCATGGGAGATGCCCTCGGCCTCCAGGAGCGGGATCTGCTGGATCTCGGCGATCCCGGGCCCGGCGCGGGCCTCCACCGCGTGCTCAAAGCCGGCCACCACGGCAGCCGCAGCAGCTCCGACCCCACCTGGATCAAGGCTTTGGCGCCGGAGCACGTGCTCCTCACCGCCGGCCGCCGCAACCGGTTCGGGCATCCCCATGCGGAGACGCTGGAGACCCTGATGGGAATCCCGACCCATCTCGTGGGGGAATCGCGGGGGGTACGGCTGGAGGCGACGGGGCCGGGGTGGAAGGTCAGCTCGGGGCTATCCAAGCCCTAGCGTCTATTTCCGGCCCACGCCCCGTGGCCCCTGGGCGCTAAGCCGAAGATTCTCCGCGACGGCCGCTTTGATCAGGCCCTTGAAGGCCTCCGCATCCAGGGTCTCGCCCTCCCGGAGATCGATCGCGCGACGCGTATTTCCATCGAGGCTGGCGTTGAAGAGCCCCCGAGGATCGGCCAGAGAGGCACCGCGGGCGAAGGTCACCTTGACCACCTGCGTGTAGGCCTCACCCGTGCAGACGATCCCGGCGTGCGACCATGCCGGCACCCCCAGAGGGTTGCTGGGCTTGCGCCATTTGCACTCCTCGATGACGTCCGGATCCGCCTCGTGGATAAGGTCGCGAACTTGCGCGAGGGTCTCCGCGCGCCAGCCTTCCAAGGACTGGATCCGCTCGTCGATGGGATGAGCCGCCACCCTTGAGGTCGCGGGAATCGTTTGCGCGCCAGACTTGGACTTCGGCTCATCTTTCGCTGGTTTTGAGGCCATGGATCACTCTCCAACCGGGCTACTCATCCGAAATCAAATATTTATAGAGTTTCCGACAGGTCGATTCATAGGATCTCAGCTCTTGATCTGAATAGATGTGCTGGCAGATTGGGCCGCCCTCCTCATCGATCGAGGTAAGCAGGATGTCTAATGGGCTCACATCACGCAATGTGGGATCGAATTCCGCTTTGCGTGTGATCTCACCACCCATCAACCAGATGTTGCCGAAATGCCGATGGAGTGAGGTAGGTGATAGGCCAGAAGCAACCAGGCTTTCGAGAAATGGGGTCAGGGTGAGCAGCAAACCTTCAGCCAGGGGAAAGTTTGCTGAGGAACCGGCCCAAGATTTCGGCCAATTCTTGGCCTTATCGAGAAGCCTCTGACCGACGCTTGCGTTATGGCTCATCAGCAAGAATTCCTATGGAGAGTGACGCGCCCTGACTTTAGAAATCACCGGCGGCGCCGTGTAGCGGCGGCGGCTGGTGCATTCGATGCTTATCGGCCATCGGGCTAAAACTGAAATTCTTTTGGTGCACTGAGGTAAGGGCGAGCATTTGAGGCTAAACGTACCCTTACTATCATTCTGAATCGCACTGGTGTTGGAACTCCAGCCTCAAGGTACGGGTTGAATCTGGAATTCTTTCCTATTCGTTCTGCATAGGAACGCAGCACGGGATGGCCCCAAATCGCAGTAGATCTACAGGGGGTCCCATGCTGATCTACCCACACTTCAACAATCACATCGCCTTGGATCCCTTGCGCTCGCGCCTCTTCAGGAAGTGAGCCCGCAGAACCCCATTTCAGCATCGCCTTTGGAGTGAGAGAGACACGCTTTGGGGCCCCTGGTTCCGATTTCAACGGATCTTCAATAAATGAATCAGGTGCCGTTTGGGTAAGTCGCCCCCCGATTGTAGTAGAGAAACCAGGCATCACTGCAAGGGCAGCTAAGAGAATAGGGGTTTGGATCTGCATCCGAAATCCTCGTGGAATTGATTGGCGGCCCAACTTTCGAAATTACCAGCGATGCCATGCAGCGGCAGCGTCTGGTGGATTGAGTGGTTAGGCCGATCGGACCTATTTGGATAAAGTCTGATTGATGTAATCGGTCAATACCGGCGATCTGAAAAAGACGCCTACAACTCGGTATTCACCTGTAGTCTTCATCAACTCAAATTGAATCGTTCCCGAGCCATTGCGAAACTTAGTTGCATAAATGATTCGCCCCCAATGCCCGCTCTGGTTGACCCCGGTGAAGACGGATTGGACCTCCTTCGATTCGATTGGTCCAAGCTTTTCCATAATTCCCTTCATCAGCTTGTTGTGTTTCTCCTCTGAGAAATCCTTCTTGCCTTCATCGCCCATGAGGGCATAGGCACCAGAAAAATCTTTGGATTCAAGCCTTGCCAGATACTGAGAACAGGCTGGACCAAATTCATTGCTGCCGACTTTCATCGCTCCTTTCACCATAAAGAAGCAACTCATCCCAAGCAGAAGAAGGAAGACGACAATACCAAGGCAGCCGAAGCCGATCCACTTGCCCCAAGGCTTGCCTTTGGGGGGCGCGACATCTGAATCGGGGGCTGAGTAAGCGTTTTCCATTTCCCACCAAGATAAGGAAGTGTAGCTGGGGAGCGGCCTAACTGTGTTTTCGTAGTGTCGTCGTGTCGTTGTGGTGAACGTCGTTGTTCCGCGCCGTCGTACTCACCCGAACACCCCCCGCTCCCTCAGCGTTTCGATAAGCCGCAGGCTCTGCCCCTGGTGGTTGGCCACCCACTGGGCTTGGGCGTTGGGGCCGACTTCGTTCACGACGACGAGCACGGCGCCTACGGGAACTTGGGCGGCGTGGCAGGCGGCGTAGACGCCCGTGAGTTCCAGGTGTTCGGCCGCGCCCAGAGGGGCGAACAGGGCGGCGCCTTCGCGGATGCGGGTGATGGCGGGGGGGACGACGACCTCGTGGGCGGGGAAGTCGAGGGCGGGGAGGGTGGCCACCCAGTGGGTTTGCTCCACCACGGGGCGGTAGCTCTCGCCCCGGCGCTCTTCCAGGGAACTGGAATGGGCCCCGGCGGCCCAGATGAAGTCGCCCACCTTCAACCGCTCATCGAAGTGGCCGCAGGTGCCCACGAAGAGCACGCCCTCGGGGCGCAGCTCCTCGATGAGCCGGGCCGTGCTGGCCGCGGCCAGGAGCTGGCCCACGCCCGTGCAGGCCACGGCCCAGCCCTTGGGTGGGCCCTCCATGAAGGGGCCGAGCTCCGGGGGAAAGGCGCCGAGGAGGAGCCGCGTCATCGGGTGAGCTTGCGGTACTTGATGCGGTGGGGCACCAGCTCCTTGAGCCCCAGCACTTCCTTCCGGTAGGCCTCGTACTGGCTGTAATTCCCGTCGAAGTAGGTGACGCCGCTATCGCCCTCGAAGGCGAGGATGTGCGTGGCCAGGCGATCCAGGAACCAGCGGTCATGGCTCACGATGACGGCGGAACCGGCGAAGGATTCGATGGCCTCCTCCAGGGCCCGCATGGTGGTCACGTCCAGATCGTTGGTGGGTTCGTCGAAGAAGAGGAGGTTGGATTCGCTCTTCAACGTGAGGGCCAAGTTCAGGCGATTCTGCTGGCCGCCGCTGAGCTCCTTCACCTTCTTCTGCTGGGTGTCGCCGCTGAAGCCGAAGCGGGAAAGCCAGGCGCGGGCGTTCACCTGCTTGCCCCCCAGCTCGATCTGCTCGTAGCCGCCGGAGATGGCCTCGAACACCGTCTTATCGGCGTTGAGGCCCTGGCGCAGCTGATCCACGTAGGCCATCTTCACCGTGTCGC
>CAYWDR010000203.1:0-6146 GCA_964457075.1 uncultured Solibacteraceae bacterium | reverse complement strand
CTCGGTGGACATCATCACGGGCGTCATCAAGGCGAACCTCCCCAGCCGCCTCAGCTACCGCGTGAACACGAAGATCGATAGCCGCACCATCCTCGATGGCGGCGGCGGCGAGCAGCTGCTGGGCAAGGGGGACGCCCTCTTCCTCGCCCCCGGCGCCGCGCGGCCCCGGCGCATCCACGCCCCCTTCCTCACCGAAGGGGAAACGCTGCGCCTCGTGGAGTGGCTCAAGGAGCGGGGCCGCCCCGACTACAACGCGGGCCTCATCCAGGCCATGGAGACGGAGGACGAGACGGGCGACGGCGACGAAGCCCTCGCGGGCCCCGGCAGCGGCGATGACGTGTGGGACAAGGCCCTCGCCGTCGTCGTTCGCGAGAAGAAGGCCTCCACGAGCCTCCTGCAGCGCAAGCTGAACCTCGGCTACGGCCGCGCCGCCCGCCTCATCGATCGCATGGAGGCGGAGGGCATCATCGGCCCGGATCGCGGCGCGGGGAAGCCTCGTGAAGTGCTGGTGGATTCTCTACCCATGTGAAAGAGATGAAGCGGGACTGACATCACGCCCCGCTGTGCCGCCGGTCACCTTCCCGGCGCCGGATGCTGGCCGAGGCCCCGGGCTGGCACCAGCCTTGGGGGCGCGAGGTGGGGCATGAAGGCTTCGATCATCCACGATGAGCACCGCAGCATCCTCGGCCAGGTCCGGGAACTCAGCGAGGATCTGGAGGGCTACGAGGTGGAGAAGCGGGCGGATCAGTTCGCTTGGAAGGTGCGGGATCTGGGCCTCAAGCTCAAGCGCCACTTCCAGGGCGAGCGGGATGGCCTTTACGGCCGCCTCCTGCGGGAGGGCGACGCGGTGACGCGGAGCCTCACCCAGGTTTGCATCTCCGAGGCCCGCATGGCGGAGGAGGAGTTGGACGGCTACCTGCGCCAGTGGATGGTGCCCCTGCATATCCAGCGCGACCCGGAGGGTTTCCGCACGGCCACCCGCACGCTCCTGCGCTGCGTCGGCCGCCGCACGGGGCGCGAGGAGCGGGAGCTGCTCCCGCGCCTGAGGGAGCTGGAGGGAAGGGCTGTCTCGGCCTAAAACGCGGGCCCCGCATAGGCGGCGATCGTCCCCTTCGGCCCCACGGCCCACCCGTGGGTGCGATCGGCGAAGGCGACGGCGTTGAAGGGCGTGGCGTCCAGGGCCGTCCACGTGCGGCCGCCATCCCGGGAGAGGCCCGTGCCCGCGAGGCCGAGGGAGAGGAAGGCGCGGCCGGCGCCGGGGATGGCCACCACGGCAGAATGAAAGCCCTTGGGGGCGAGGGCCACGGGATGCCAGGTGGCCCCGCCATCCTCCGTGCGGGCCCCCGTGGGGAAGAGACCGGCCTTTTGCTGGTAGTCGCCGCCCACGGCAAGCCCGTGGCGGGAGTCTGAAAACGCGATGGAGAAGAGGCCCTGCGAAGGGCCGCCCACGGGCACGGGGGTTTCCGCAACGGTCCACGTGCGTCCGCGATCCGCCGTGCGGAAGACCCGCGAGCGCGCCGCCCCGCCCGTGACGAACCAGGCATCGTGGGTGCCCGAGGTGAAGAGGCAGGTGCCGCTGGCGGCGAAGGCGCCCTCGCCCTCCAAGGCCGGGGGCAGGGCCGCCGCGGGCACGGGCGTCCACGTGGCGCCTCCATCCCCGGTGGTGAGCATCTGGAAGCGGCCCCGGAGGACGTCGCCCAGGGCGATCCCGTGGGCGCCATCCCAGAAGGCGAGGGCATCGAGGAAGCCCTCGGGCTCCGCGTTCGTGAATTGGAGCGTCCACCGGGCGCCGCCATCCGTGGTGCGATAGATGCGACCGGAGGCTCCGGGCCCGGCGGCGAGGATCCAGGCCCGGTCGGCGTTCCGGGCGTGGACGTCGCGGAAGTCGAGGGCCTCGCCGCCGGGCACGGGGCGAGCCTCCCAGCGGCGGCCGTCCGTGGTGCGCAGCACGGTGCCCTTCGCTCCCGTGGCCCAGGCGACCTTGGGGGATGGGGCCGAGAGGCCCCGCAGCTCGGCGGTGGTGCCGCTCGCCTGGGGGCGCCAAGCCTGGGCGTGGGCTGGGCTTGAGAGGAGGAACGCGAGGAGCGGGAGGAAGGGAAGGGCGCGCATGGTTCGATGATGGGGCGATCGGCCCGGGATCGGAATCCTTCGGATCCTAGTAGAACGTTTCCTAATCAACAGGACAAAAAAAATCCCGCCACGAAGGCACGAAGCCGCCCTTCGGGCGCACGAAGGGGCGCCGACCCATTCCTGGCCATCCCCTTCGGGGGGCAATGGCAGTCGGGACTTCGAGGGCCCGGCTGCCATTGCCCCCCGAAGGAAGGTCCAGCCTCGCTGGACCTTGGGCCGCGGGCCCGGAAGGCCTTGCCGATCGCTCAGGGGAGCGCTTCGTGGCCTTCGTGCAAGGCGCGCAGCGCCCTTCGTGCCTTCGTGGTGATCTTTTCGCAAGGGTAATTCGGAAGCGCTCTACTAGCGCCGGCCCCGCATCCGCCCCCGCTCCGCCGGCGCGCTGGCGCCGGTAGCGTGGCAGGCGAGGCAGGCCTGGAGGGCGGCGCCTTCGCGGAGGTAGGCGCGGGCCTGGCCACCGAACTCGGCGCGGCGTTCCTCCGGCACCCGTCCCCAATACAAGGCGAAGCGGGGTTTGCCCTCGGGGAGGATTTCCATGAAATAGAGGGGCCCTGGTTCGGGGCCGGGGCGCCCCCAGCGGCTGATCTGCGTGCTGAGGACGGCATAAGCCCCCGGGGGCAGCGCCTGACCCGCCTTCCAGGCCTCGTGGGCGCCGGGCGTGATCCAGCCCCGCACCCATAGCCCGTCGTGGGCGGGAGAGCGGAGGAGCTCGGGCTGGAGGGGCGCCAGACTGGCGTAATCGAGGGCCCGCAGGGGTGCCTGCGCCTCGGGATCCAGCGGGGTGGGGGCGGGGGTCAGTGCTTCGGCGGCCTTCGGCGGCGCAGGGGCGTAGGCGTGGGCCATGCGCCCGCCCAGGAGGCCCGTGAAGGCCGTGGCCAGGGCCCAGGCCGTACCGAGCAGGAGGGCGAGGATCCCGAGGCCCTCATGCTCCTTCCGCCCCCGGTAGAGGCTCCACAGGGTGGCGCCGCCGAGGAGGGCCGTCACCAATCCCCCGATCTGATGGCGGCGGAGGAGGATCTCGGCGGGATCCTCCGCGCCGGGCATCCAATGTCCCGCCTCGATGAGATCCAGGCCCCTTCCCCAGGCGTAGCCCGTGATCAGGGTGGGCAGCAGGAAGATCACGCCGACCCAGGCCATGTAGCGGCAGGTGTTCCACCAGGGCTTGATGCCCCGGCCCGCGCGCTGGGCGAGGAGGAGGGGAAAGGGCAGCAGGAGCGCGGTCGCGATGGGCAGATGCACCAGCAGCGGGTGCTTGAGGGCCAGCCATTCCATGGTGGTCGTGCTCCGGAAGATCCCATGCAGTTTGCCAGCGTGCTGGTAATTCGTCTGGAATTTCCTGTCAGAATGCCAAGTCCGAGGGCCGAGGCCATGAAAAGCACCCTTCAAGCGCACGTCCAGGAGGCCACCCAGTTGAAGACCCGCTTCTTCGAGGCGGAGCTGGATCGCATCGTGGCCCAGGCCGACGATATGGCGGAGCGACTCAAGCGGGGCTGCAAGATCCTCGTATGCGGGAACGGCGGCAGCGCCGCCGACGCCCAGCACCTCGCGGCGGAGCTTTCGGGACGCTACGTGAAGGAGCGCAGGGCCTTGGCTGGCCTCGCCCTCACGACGGACACGTCGGCCCTCACGGCCATCGGCAACGACTACGGATACGAGCTCGTGTTCAGCCGGCAGGTGGAGGCCCTGGGCCGCCCCGGCGACGTGCTCATCGGTCTCAGCACCTCGGGCAACTCGGTCAACGTGATCAAGGCGGTGGAGGCCGCCAAGGCCCTCGGCATGCACACCATCGGCCTCCTCGGGAAGGATGGAGGCCGGCTCAAGGGCCTCGTGGACGAGGCCCTCGTGGTGCCGAGCCCCGTGACGGCCCGCATCCAGGAGGTGCACCAGATGGTGTATCACTTCTGGTGCGAGTGCCTGGATACCCACTTTTAAGATGCGCGGCCCGCATCCCATGCTCCTTCTCGTGCCGGTCGTGGCGGCGCTGGGCCTCGCGGCGGCGCCCGGCGGACAGGGCGCCCCGGCGAAACCTCCGGCGCCGAAGGTCTACCGGTGGAAGGACGAGAAGGGCAAGCTCCAGATCACCAATACTCCGCCCCCGCCGAGCGCCGCCATGCTGGAAGAACCGCCGCCCCTGGCCCTGGAGGTGGATCGGGGGGCGAAGCTGGTCGTGCGCCAAAGCGGGGGCGCCGCCCGCAGCCGGCCCGCGGAACTCAGCCCCGAGCAGCAGGCGGCCTGGGAGGCCCTGGATAGGGCCCTGGGCGATGCCCGCCGCCGGGGCGACAGGACCACGCTGGAGGCCGTCATCACTTCCCTCATCCGGGATAGCCGCTGGTCCAGCGGACTGGGCTTCGTGGCGTTCATGCCCATCGTGGCCTTCTCCCTCATGGGCCTCATGGGATGGTGGATCGCCTTCAACCTGCCCACCTCCCAGCGGCGCCCCCTCGTCGGCGCCTTCATCTTTTCGGGGCTCGTGCTGGGCCATCTGTTGCTATCCCACTTCCTCTACCGCCCGCAGTTCTACCGCCTCCGCTTGAACCTCACGCTGCTCACCGACTTCTACCTGGGCGGCGATCTTCGCATGGGCCCCAAGAACCGGGAGGCCCTGCAGGCCCATTGGAAGGCCATGGAGGCCGCCAGCGGCACCCTCGCCCCACCGTGGCGCTTTCCCGCCGAGGTGAATGCCCTGGAAGACACGCTCAAGCGGGTGGTGGTGGAGCCGTGACGGGCTCCCGGTAGGCTAGGACTTGTGCCGATTCCCGCCGTCCTCCAACCCCAACTGAGGGCCCTCCGCGATGCGGCCTCGGCCGAGCCGCTGGGAATCTACCTGCACGTGCCCTTCTGCAAGGACCGCTGCACCTACTGCTCCTTCGTCACGACCCGCGACGTGCAGCTGCAGGCCGCCGTCGTCGCCCGGCTGAGCCAAGATATCCGGGCCTGGGGCGAGGCCCTGGGACGCCCCGCCGTGGACACACTCTACTTGGGTGGGGGCACGCCCTCCCTCCTCACGGCGGAGGAACTGCAAGCGATCACCCTCGCCCTGCGGGAAGCCTTCGACCTCTCGGCCCTCGTGGAAGCCACCCTGGAGGCCAACCCCGGCACCGTGGACCTCGCCTGGCTGGAGGCGGCCCGGGAGCAGGGCTGGGATCGCGTTTCCGTGGGCACCCAGACCCTCGACGACGCCCTCCTCGCCCGCCTGGGCCGCATCCATGGGGCCGAGCAGGCCCTGGAGGCCCTGGATCTCTGCCGCCGCGCGGGCTTCGAGCGGCGCAGCGGCGATCTCATGGTGGGGATCCCCGGCCAGGATCTCGACCGCGTGCTGGGCGACGCCCGCACGCTCGTGGGAACGGGGCTGGAGCACCTCTCCATCTACCTCCTCGATCTGGACAAGGCCTGCCCCTTGAAGGCGGACGTGGAGGCGGGCCGCCTGACGCTGCCCAGCGAAGACGACGTGGCCGACGTCTTCGAGGCCCTGCAAGTGGAGCTGCCCCGCCTCGGCCTCCTCCCCTACGAGATCAGCAACTACGGGCGCCCCGGCGCCGAGAGCCGCCACAACCTGCGCTACTGGCAGCGCCGCCCCTACCTGGGCCTCGGGGTTTCCGCCGCCAGCCAAATGGCGGCCTGGCGCTGGACGGAAAGCCCCGTCCTCCCCGCCTGGATCGAGGGCCGCGGCGAATTGGAGTTCACCGAGTTGGACGCGGCCGAATCCCTCGCCGAGATTCCCCTCCTGGGCCTGCGCATGCACGCGGGCGTGGACTGGGACGCCCTCGGCGCCGAAGGCCGCCGCCGCAACCTCACGCCCCTCGTGGATAGCTGGGAGGAGCAGCTTCGCGCCTTCGGAAGGCAGGGCCTCGTGACCTTCGATGGGCCCATCGTGCGCCTCACGGATCGGGGACGGCTGCTTTCCAACGCCGTGTTTCAGATGTTCGTGTGATCAGGGCGATCCATCGTGGCATGAAAGCCTACCAGAACGATTCCTAATAAACAGGACAAAAAACCCACCACGAAGGCACGAAACCGCC
>CAYWDR010000202.1:0-6198 GCA_964457075.1 uncultured Solibacteraceae bacterium | reverse complement strand
CGGCGCTTCTCGGTGGCCTCGATGAGGGGCAGCACGAAGGTGTCCAGGTACTTGGGGTGGCAGTGGTCCGTGTGCAGGGCCACGTTCACGTCGTACTCCGCGGCCATGAGATGCGTGTACTCGGCCATGGCGATGGCGCCCTTGGCCATGGACTTCACGCCCTGGCCGCTGAAGAACTCGGCGCCGCCGGTGCTCACCTGGATGATGCCATCGGCGTTGGCCTCCTTCAGGCCCAAGAGCACGGCGTTCACCGTCTCCGTGGAGGTCACGTTGAAGGCGGGATAAGCGAATTTTCCATCCTTCGCCCGCTGGAGCATCTGCAGGTACTGCTTCGGGGTGACCACAGCCATGACTCGCCTCACACAAAGAAGGTGCTAATTTTCCCACGGGATGCGATATTTTCCAACCATCCCAGGGAGTGGAGCATGGACCGCAACGTACTGATCGGAACGGGCGTAGGTCTCCTTGTCGGCTTCATCGCCGGTGCGGCGGTGGGATCGAACCGCGCCCCGGACGCTTCCCGCGTGGCGCCTCCTTCGCCATCCGCCCCTGCTCCCCAGTTCCCTCAGGCACCCCCGCAAGGCGGAATGCCTCCCCAAGGGATGGGCATGCCCGACATGGCCCAGATGCAAGAACGCATTCGAATGACTCAGGCCGCCCTCGAAAAGGACCCGAAGAACCTTCAAGCGTGGATCGCCCTGGGCAATGACTTCTTCGACAGCCGTCAATTCCAGAAATCCGTGGACGCCTACGGCAAAGCCCTCGCCCTGGATCCCAAGAACCCGGACGTGCTCACGGATCAAGGCGTGATGTACCGGGAGCTGAAGATGTTCAACAAGGCCCTCGACAACTTCGAGAAGGCCAGCAAGATCAACCCCAAGCACGCTCAGAGCCTTCACAACCTCGGCGTCGTCTATGCCGACGACATGAACCAGCCCGAGCGTGCCATCAAGGTGTGGACGAAGATCGTCAACGATTTCCCCGGCACGCCGCATGCGGAGAAGGCCAAAGCGGCCATTGAGCATCTTCAACACGGACACCCCTGAACTCTTCATCTCTGCAAAAGAGGGGCTCCCGACAGGAGCCCCTCTTTTGCAGCGGTGAAAAGAACTCAGGCGGAGGGAGCCACATCAACGACGCCGTAAGTATTATCCCGCTGCCAGGGCTCGAAACCGGCGTCGCGGATGAGGCGGATCATCTCGGCTTTGTTCACGTTGTAGCAGGTGCCCGCGGCGCTCACGACGTTCTCCTCCAGCATGAGGGAGCCCATGTCGTCGCAGCCGTAGGCGAGGGCCATCTGGCCCGTCTTCTTGCCCATGGTGACCCAGGAGCTCTGCACGTGGGGCACGTTGTCCATGGTGATGCGGGCCACGGCGATGGTGCGGAGGTACTCGGCGTCCGTGGGCTTGGGGAGCTTGCCCTCCCACACCGTGTGGCCGCTTTGGAAGGGCCAGGCGGCGAAGGCGGAGTACTGGCCGCCGTTGCAGCGGGCGAGGCTGCGATCCTGCTGATCGCGGATGGCCATGAAGTGCTCCACGCGCTCGGCCATCGTCTCCGTGATGCCGTACATCATCGTCGCCGTGGTTTTGAGGCCCTCCTCGTGGGCGGCCTCCATGACCTCCAGCCACTTATCGGGGCCACCCTTGAGGGGGGCGATCTTCTTGCGGACGCGCGCCACGAGCACTTCCGCTCCGCCGCCGGGGATGGAGCCCAGGCCCGCCTCCCGCAGATCCGCGATGGTCTTGCGCAGGCTCTGCCCCGAGAGCTTGGCCATCATCTGGATCTCCACGGGGGAGAAGCCATGCACCCAGATGCCGAGGTCGTGGCTCAGGTAGCGGACGAGATCCAGGTAATAGTCCCAAGGCAGGTCGGGGTTCACGCCGCCCTGAAGCAAGAAGCCCGTGCCGCCCAGGGCCTTCGTCTCGTCGGCCTTCTGCCGCAGCTGGTCCTTGGTGAGGGTGTACCCGCGGACATCGCCGGGCTTGTGGTAGAAGGCGCAGAAGGTGCAATACACGTTGCAGACGTCCGTGTAGTTCACGTTGCGGTCGATGATGAAGCTGACCTTGGCCGGATCGTTGTGCCGGTGCTTCACGGCGGTGGCGGCCAGGGAAAGCTCCGCGAGGCTCGCATGCTCCAGCAAGTGGAGGGCCTCAGCCGGATCGACGCGGCCGCCGCCGACCACCTTATCGACGATCTCCGCCGTGCGGGTTGCTTCCATCACCAAATTCATGGGCTTCCTGATCTTTGGATGGGGCTAGACGTCGTAGCCCATGACCTTCAGGCAGCGGCGGCAAACGCACTCCTGCCCTTCGACGCCATGGTTGAAGTGCGAGAGCACGTACTTGCTCCGGCACTTCTCGCAGACCTGGGTCGGCTCGGTGGTGTCCTTGGGGGCGTAGAGGTGGGTAGGATCCGGCATGGGCGCTCCGAAGGCTCCTAGGTTATCGCGAAACCTGGGGATCGGCGCCCTTCAAACCACTCCCTAAGGGCCGATGGCCTTGAGAAGGGCCTCTTTCAGGGCCGCCAAGCTGAAGGGCTTGTTAAGGGTGGCGCGAGCGCCGTAAATGACAGCGGCCTGCAGGTGGGGCAAGTTGACCTGGCCGGACATGGCGACGATGGGAACGTGGGCGAAGGTCTTACGGAAGTGCTGGATGGCTTCCAAGCCATCCATGCCGGGCATGAGGATATCCGTCAGCACGAGATCGGGAGCCGGATGGTTTTCGAGGAAGGCCAGGGCCTCCAGCCCGTTGAGCACCCAAACGGAGCTGTACCCCAGTGCCTCGAGCATGGCCTGGATGGTCTTGCCCGCGTCTGGATCGTCTTCAAGCAGCAAGACCTTAGGCATGGACCCTCAGGGAAGGAGACGCCCGATGGCGCTGATCAATTCGTAGACCCGGTAGGGTTCGTGGAGGTGCAGGTTGCTTCCGGCCAAGGGGCGCGAGCGCGTGGGATCACTGGAGGCCACGATCATGGGGCAGGCCAAGCCCTCCCGGCGGAGGGTGGCGAGGTGGGCGGCTCCATGGCCCAAGGTATCCGGGTGCGCGATCAGCAGGTTGAAGGGACGGGCCCGGTGAGCCGCCAGGAGGGGTTCCGGGTCCTGGAAGGAGGTCGGGGCGTAGCCCAGCTCGCGCAGCAGGTGCTCCAGCGCGTTCCGCTCGCCCGAAGGCGCATCCAGCAGCGCGATGGAGGTGCGATAGGCCCCGGGAGGGTGGGCTTCGCCCGCGCCACCCGTTTGTAGGGGAAGCAGCACGGAAAAGGTGGTTCCCTTGGTCCACTCGCTGTGGCACCTCAGGATGCCGCCGTGGTTTTCCACGATGCCGTAGGCCACGGAAAGGCCGAGGCCCGTGCCCTTCCCCACGGGCTTGGTCGTGAAGAAGGGTTCGAAGATCCGCTCCACGACCTCCGGCGGCATCCCGCTTCCCGTGTCTTCCACGTCGATGAACAGGTATTCTCCCGCCGGCTTCCCCTGGGCTTCGGCCTCGCCGATCTTGATCCGGCCTGTGCGAAGGCTGATGGCGCCTTCACCGCTGAGGGCGTCGCGGGCGTTCAGGGCCAGATTCATGATGACCTGATGAACCTGGCTGGGGTCGACGGCAATCGATGGCAGGCCCGGGTTCAGATCGACCCGCAGTTCGATGGAAGCGGGGAGGGCTCGGACCAGCAAGCGCCGGATTTCCTCCAGGAGGAGGTTCAAATCCGTGGGCGTGCGAGTGGGAGTGTGGCGGCGGCTGAAGTTCATGAGCTCCGAGACGAGGGTGCGGCCCCGGCTTGCCGCCCGGTGGATGGTTTCCAGCCCCCGGCCCAGCTCCGCCGGGCCGGGCACCGTTTCCCTCATCACTTCCACGTAGCCCAGGATCGCCATGAGGAGGTTGTTGAAGTCGTGGGCGATGCCCCCCACCAGCGTGCCCAGGCTCTCCAGCTTTTGGCTTTGGAGGAGCTGCTCGAAGTACCGATGGGATTCCGTGATGTCCTGCAGCACACCGAGGAGGCGCCCCTCCTCCCGGCCCAAGGTCCACCGGACCCAGCGGGGTGCGCCACCCATATTGAAGGGTGCCTCGAAGCTCTTGGGGGCTCCCTCCACGGCCTGCCTCAACGCCTCCTCCAAGGAGCTCTGATACTCGGGAGGGAGGAGGGCGGCCAGCTGCAGGGTGTCGGCGGGACACTGCCCCTGCTCGAGGCCGAGCACCCCTTGGGCCGAGGGGCCAAAGCTGAGGCCGCCCTCCTCCTGCTCCATGAAGGGCACGGCCTTGGCGATGAGGGTGGCTTCCAACAGCCCCCGCCGCTCCTCCGCGAGCCGGGCCAGGGCCTGCTCCGCCTCCACCTGGGCCGTGACCACGAAGCGGATGGCGAAGTACTCGTCGGGCGCCCCATCCCGATGGGAGAAGGGGACGATGGTTGAATCCACCCAATAGAAGGATCCATCCTTGGCCCGGTTGCAGATGGTCCCGTGCCAGATCTGCCCGTGGGAGATGATCCGCCAGAGGTCCGCGTAAAAGGCTTTGGTGTGGCGGCCGCTCTTGAGGATCCGGTGGTTCTGGCCCAGGAGTTCCTCCCGGGAATACCCGGAGACGTGGCAGAACATATCGTTGGCGTAGGTGATGGTTCCCAGGCGATCCGTGACGGCCCAGATCGCCGCCTTTTCCAAGGCCTCCCGCAACAGGTTGAAGTGGTGTCGGTGCTCATCCCGCTCCCGTTCGGCCTCCACCCGCTCGGTGACATCCAGATCCGTCCCCTTCAGGAGGCGGGGGCGGCCCTCCTCGTCCCGGACCAGTTCGGCGTAGCAGTGGATGTGGCGGACCGAGCCATCGGGGCGGAGGATCTGGTATTCGAATTCGGCCACATGCTCTTCGCCCTCCATGAAGGCCTTCAGCCCGACTGCCAGGGCGCTTCGGTCCTCCGGGTGGACGATGGTGAGGAAGCCCGCGTGATCCTTGGGGTAGGTCCCCGGTTCCAGCCCGTAGACCCGGCACTGGTTGTCGGAGACCGTCGTACGCATCGTGGCCATGTCCATGGCCCAATCTCCCATGCGGGCGATGCGCTGGGCATCCTGGAAGCGGGCCACGGCCCGGTTCCTCGCGGTCACATCGTGGCTCACGGCATAGGCCAGGGGCCTCCCCAGATGAAGCAGCGGCGAGGCGAAGATTTCCATATCCCGGATGCCACCATCCTTCACGCGGTGCTGGACCTCGAAATGGATGGATTCCCCCCTGCTCAATCGATCCAGGTTGGCGCGCCGGCCGGCTTCATCCAGGGTGGTGAGCCTCGCCAGGGGCATGCCCTTGAATTCTTCGCAGGAGTAGCCGTAGAAGGCCGTGGCGGCCGCGTTGGCCTCCAGGATGGAGCCTGTGGCCGCATCGAGGAGGAAGGCCACCAGAGAGCTGTTTTCGAAGGTGGCCCGGTAGGTCTCCTCGCTGGATTGGAGGCGCGCCAAATCCAACTCGGCTTGGGTCGCATCCCTCCCCAGCACGAGCAGCGTGGAAACCCGTCCACCGGCATCGGGCTCGGGAACGGCTCGGAATTCGAATCGCCGGTTGGGGTCTTGAGGGCCCGGCAGCATCTCCTCCACCAGGCTTTGCTCGGCGAAGGCCCGTTTGAAGAGGTCCTCGCATCGGGCGCAAAACGCCGCATCCGCGCCCAGTTCAGCGAGCGTCTTGCCCAGAATTTCATCCTCCCCCCGTTCCAGCACCTCCATCCAGGCCCGGTTGGCGAAGACGAACCGGAGGCCCCGATCGAAGCGGGCAAGGAGGTTGGGGAGGTTGTTGGCCAGCGCCCGGTAGGACATGGCCCGTTCCCCCAGGGCTTCCAACGAGGCCTGGCGCTCCCGGGCCTTCCAGTTCTCCTCGATGGCCCGGTAGATGACGGGGGCCAGGCGCTGAAGCCGGGTCTTGAGCAGGAAATCCGAAGCCCCCTCCCGCAGGGTCTCCACGGCGGCCTCTTCCCCGATGGCCCCTGTGACGATGATGAATGGGATGTTGGGCTGGGCGTAGCGGGCCAGCCGCAACGCCTCCAGGCCCGTGAATTCGGGGACGACGTAATCAGAGAGGATGAGATCCCAGGGCCCTCGCCCGAGGGCCGCCTCGTAGCTGGCCCGGTCCCCCGCCACCACCAATTGGACGCCGGGAAAGGATCCCCTCAGATGAAACTCCACCAAGCGGGCATCCAGCCTGGAATCCTCCAGATGGAGCACGCGAAGGGATG
>CAYWDR010000201.1:0-6338 GCA_964457075.1 uncultured Solibacteraceae bacterium | reverse complement strand
TCACGCACGGTTCTGTGAGGGCGTGGGGGTGTAACTCCCCCGCGCCACTCGACCACTGGTTGTTCTTTTCCCTTTTCGAACCAGCGATCACGTCGATCTCCGGCCCTACTCCGGCGGAAAGCCCTCGCCCAGCTTCACCGTCCCCTCCTCCCCGCCATGTTTGCCGAGGATGAAGGTGCGGCCCTTGTCGATGCCCAGCGCGGCGTAGGCGTGGATGTCCGTGCGGGCGTTGCCGTAGGCGGCGCGGAAGGTGAGGCCGAGGGCCTTGAGGGCCTGCAGGCGCTCCGTCTTCGCCCTCCCCACCCGGGCTTCCGTCGGCAGGATGTCGCGGCTCTCGGGCATGAGCAGCACGATGCCCTCGGGCAGATGGTGGAAGGCCAGCCACTCCCGCGTGGGGCGGCCTAGCCAAGGGGCCCGTCCCGTGAGGTAGACGACGGGCCCCAGGGCCGCGGCGCGGCGCACGGCCTCCACGGCGCCGGGGCGCAGCTTGGGGCCTTCCGCCTTGGGATGGCGGATCAGGCGGCGGGCATAGTCCTTGAAGTTTTCCGCATCGGAAGGGGTGAGCGTGCCGTCGATGTCGAAGACGGTGGCGGCCACTTCGCCGGTGATCACATGCAGGGTGGCTTCCGCCGATTGCCCCTTGGCCGTCCACCGCAGCGGGTATCGGCCCGGCCCTTCGGGCGCCTTCACCGCGAAGGCGACGCGGCCCTCGCCATCCGTGCGGCCCGTTCCCACGGCCTCCCAGGTTCCACCCCGCTGAATCTCAAGGGACACGGGTACGTGCTCCAGCGCCTTCTGAAGCCCCGCGCTATGGCTGAACCAGGCCTCCGCCAGCACCGCGCCGCCGGGCCGGGCCACGAGATCAGAAGCGCCGTGGTAGGGGGTGCGGGAGGCGAGGCCGGCCGAGGCCGGAAGGGCGACGAGAAGGGGAATCAGGAGGCCGGGAATCATCCCACCAGGATAAGCAGGCCTCTTCGGTCCCAGAATGACTATTTCAAAATTGAATATTGAATCGGTAATACATTGAGTTACATTTCCCCCATGATCCAGCGAGACCTGCATCCCGTGTTGCTGCGATGGGCCGCCCACTATCCCGTGGTGACGCTTACGGGTCCCCGGCAGTCGGGAAAGACCACGCTCTGCAAGGGGGCCTTTCCCGGCAAGCCCTATGCGAGCCTGGAACCGATGGAGACCCGGGCCTTCGCGCTGGAGGATCCGCGGGGTTTCCTGGGGCAATACCCCGAGGGAGCCATCCTGGACGAGGTCCAGCATGCTCCCGGATTGCTCGGCTACATCCAGGATCTCGTGGATCGGGATCCGGCTCCCGGGCGGTATGTCCTGACGGGTTCCCAGCATTTCGGGCTGAGCGACGCGGTGAGCCAGTCTCTGGCAGGTCGGACGGCGGTCCTTCACCTGTTGCCCCCCAGTCTCCGGGAATTGCGACGGTTCCCGAAGGCCCCCACCGATCTATTCAACACCCTCTTCATGGGGGCCTATCCCCGCATCCATGATCAGGGGATTCCGCCGGAACGCTGGCTGGCGGATTACGTCGCCACCTACGTTCAACGCGATGTCCGGCAGGTGCTCAACATCGGCGACTTGCTGAGTTTCACGACCTTCCTCCGCCTTTGCGCGGGAAGCACGGGGCAGGAACTGAACCTCTCCCGGCTCGGGGCGGATGCGGGGATCTCGCAACCCACGGCCAAGGCTTGGCTCTCCGTCCTGGAGGGCAGCTTCCTTTGCTTCCGGTTGGGGCCCTGGCATACGAACCTTCGAAAGCGGATCGTGAAAGCACCGAAGCTGTACTTCCATGACTCAGGCCTGGTTTGCCACTTGCTCGGCATCCGCACCGCGCAGCAATTGGAAACCCATCCGTCGAGGGGTTCGATCTTCGAGACGTGGGTGGCTTCGGAGGTGATGAAAATGCACTTGCACCAGGGGGTGGAACCGGCCGCCTTCCACTACCGCGAGGTCGCGGGGGCGGAGGTGGATCTCGTCCTTCAAGAGCCCGGCCGGACCCGTCTCGTGGAGTTCAAGTCGGGACGGACCCTTGATGCCTCATGGCTGAAGTCCCTGATGGCGGCGAAGGGGGCCCTGGAGGCGGGTGCATCCGCCCATGTGTTCGAGCCGATCTTGATGTACGGGGGGGATCAGGAACAGGTTCGAAGCGGCGTGAAGATCCGCCCCTGGGACCGCCTCGATGAATTGGGCCCGATAAGCTTCTAATACGTCCAAATGAAGGAAACGAGGGTTCGATGGCGAAGCCAGGACAAAAGGGGATCATCCGCCTCCAGGCCGTGAGGCACGAGGCTCCGGCCTGCCGGGATTTCGCGAGCGAGGAGGCCGTGATGGCCTTCGAGCGGGCGATGCGGGCGCATAGGGCCTTCGCGGAGCCCTTCGAGATCCGGCCCCCGGCCGGGAAGGTGGATGGGACCTGGCAGGTGGCCACCGCCAGCGGCGGGGCCTACCTCGTGGACATCCTGGATGGCGGCGGAACCTTTGATGCCTGCACCTGCCCGGATTTCCTCGGGAATCGGCTGGGCACTTGCAAGCATGTGGAAGCGGTGCGGCGGGTCTTCCTCACGCGGCCCGGCATGGCCAAGGCGTTCCGGGGTCTGCCCAAGGTGGCCCAGCGCCCCACCCTGGCCGTGGATGCGATCGGCGGTCTCGCGTTGAAGCTCATGGGGCCCTGGACCAAAGCCCACCTCAGCCGCCGGGGGCTTCGCTTGAACGCGGACGGGGATGGCGTGGATGTCCGGAACGGCCGTGCCCTGCGCGTGGAGCACGAGGAGGTCCGCATTCCCCATGCGGCTCCCCTCGCCCTCGAAGCCCATCGCGCGCGGGCCGATCGCTTCGCCCGGACCGAGGCCCTCCAGCATGCCTTGGGGACCGGCCAGGTCCAGGTCGATGTGCTGAAGCAGCCCCTATTCCCCTATCAGCGGGAGGGCGTGGCCCACCTGCTCTCCGCCGGCCGCGCCCTGCTGGCGGACGACATGGGCTGCGGCAAGACCGTGCAGGCCCTCGCGGCCTGCGAGGTGCTGCGGGCCCGGGGGGAAGCCAAGCGGATCGTCGTGGTGACCATGGCCTCCCTGAAGCACCAGTGGGCTTCCGAGATCGCGCGCTACGCGGGGGCCCGGGCCGTGGTGGTGGGCGGGGGCGGCGCCTCCCGGGCCGAGGCCCTGGCCTCCGACGCCCCCTACAAGGTGCTCAGCTACGAGCTGACCTGGCGGGAGCTGGCCCGGCTCAAGGATCTGGACGCCGACGTGCTGATCCTCGACGAGGCCCAGCGGGCGAAGAACTTCCGCACCAAGACCGCCACGACGCTGCGGGCCATCCCCTCTCGCTTCCTCTTCGTGCTGACGGGAACGCCCGTGGAGAACCGCCTGGACGATTTGTATTCCCTGCTCCAGCTCGTGGATCCGCATGTGCTGGGCCCCCTCTGGCGCTTCAATCTGGATTTCCATGAGCAGAACCCCAAGGGGCGGGTCCTGGGCTGCAAGAACCTCGGCGAGCTGAGGCGGCGCATCGCGAAGGTCGTGCTCCGGCGCCGCAAGGAGGAGGTGCTTAGTCAGCTCCCGCCGCTGACGGAACAGACGCGCTACACGCCCCTGAGCCCGCAGCAGCGGGATCTGGAGCAAAGCTACCGGGCCGAAGCCGCCCGCCTCGCGGCCATCGCCGAACGGCGCCCCCTCACCCTTCAAGAGCAGAAAAAGCTCCAGGCCGCCCTCCTCAAGGCCCGCCAGGCCTGCGACGCCCTGGAGCTCTGCGATCCCAAGCTGGGCGAGTCCGCGTCCCCCAAGCTGGATGAGTTCGAGGCCCTGGTTTCGGAGATCGCCGCCCAGGGCACCAGCAAGATCCTCGTCTTTTCCGAGTGGAAGGAGATGCTCAAGCTCGCCGCCGCGCGCCTGGATCGCCTGGGCATCGGGTGGTCCCTGCTCACGGGGGACGTGCCCTCCGACAAGCGCCCAGCGCTCTTGGATCGCTTCCGCGCCGACGCCGCCCACCAGGTGCTGCTCTCCAGCGACGCCGGGGGCACGGGCCTCAACCTGCAAGTGGCCAGCTACGTCATCCACCTCGATCTCCCCTGGAACCCCGCCAAGCTGGATCAGCGCACGGCCCGGGCCCACCGGCTGGGCCAAACGCGCGGCGTTTCCGTCACCATCCTTTGTTCCGAGGAAGGCATCGAGCGGGGCATCGAAGGCACCCTCGCGGGTAAGCGCGCCGTCCGCTCCGCCGCCCTGGATCCGGAAAGCGACGTGGAAGCCGTCGAAGCCCAAAGCTTCACGATGTTCATGAAGCAGCTGCGGGAGGTGTTGGAGGAACGGGCGGCGGCGGAGGAGGCCGAGCCTGAGTGGGAGGAGGTCCCGGAACCGGAGGTGGAAGCCTCCCTGACGGGGGAAGCCGGCCCCGCGGAATCGCCATCTCCGGCCCCGCCGCTCGCCCCAGCCGAGCCGGCACCATCCCTCGTTCCGACGGACCGGCGGGATCTGAACCGCCTGAAACTGGCCCGTGTCGTGCTGGAGGCGGGCTTCCCAGGCGATGCCGTCCGCGCCGCCTACGAGGCCCTGGCGGCCTCGATCTCCACCCTATTGGAAGGGCCCGCTCCCCAGGGGCACGCCGCCCTGGTGGCTCAGATCTATCGGGACCTCCTGCCCGCGGGCCGCCTCGCCCCGGCCGTCCCCGGAGCGCTCGCCCGCCTCCACGACCTCACGACCCTTGAAGCCCATGGCGTGGAGATCGATCCGCAGCTCGCCCACGAGGCCTTGGAAGAGGCGGAGCATTGGGTCCACCGGCTAGGAACCTCTGGGTAAGGACGGCAGGTTCATGGCCTGGCCCCGAACCCCGCCCGGGGCCGGCCCAGGATTGGGTCTGTTCGCGCGAGTGGGTCGGCGGGCCTCTGTCATGAAAGCCAGGGCCAATAGTCACCTCTTGCGATGAACCATCCCTTCCATCCCCTTCATCCTGGCCAAAAAAGAGATCTCAGCCTGGATGGAAGGGATGAAGGGGACGGATGACCGGTTGTTTGGGCCCTGCCTTAAATCAATTCAAGGCATTCATCCCGCGTGGCGCCCTTCTGCGGGCTCACCCAGGCCATGAGCCTGGCGGGGTTCACGGGGGTCTGGGGGCTGAACTTCGTCATCTTTTAATCTGCGTAATCGGCGAAATCTGCGGATGAACTTTTTTTGTCCGAAGATTTCGCAGATGACGCAGATTCAAAAGACGAAGCTGCGGATCTCATTCACCCCACCAGCCCCTTTCACCCTTCCAGCACCTGCTGCGCCTGGAGGATGATCCGCGATCGGCGCTTTCGGCCATGGAGTCGGTGGAGGCGCACCCGCCGTACGAACCGCAGGCCATGGCATCGAAGATGGCCAGCCGATCTTTGGGGCCCGGGGCCAGGCTCACTCGGAGCGCATTGCGGATGTGCTGGAACCTGGATCGAAGCGGCAGTTCGGGCCAGCAGCCCGTCCAGGAGACGGCGCAGGGCCCTCACGAGGGCAGGGGGGAGGTGCCGGGCAGGTTCGCAGGGGCAGGGGAGGCTTCGATAGCGCCGCACCATTCGGTGCCGAGCAGCATCCAGCGATCCTCCCAAAGGGCATGGAGGCGGGTCTGATAGCCGAGGGTTGGGCCGCCCAAAGGGGCCGCATGCACTCATGGGTCCGTGATGGGTGTACGATGCCTATCGTCCGTTCATTTTTAGGTCGTCTAATCTGGCACCACCTTTTCGCAGTCCCACGGTTCTTTCAACACTTGCATTTCTATCACAACCATCTTGGGCGATGTCACCCGTTGAAATGTGTCGTCCAATTAAGGGTTAGGAGGCCCAGGAATGATTCTCGATTTTTGGAGTAAAGGCCTTCTTGCAATCTCATTGCTTTCCCTGACATCGTGCTCCAAACCTCCTTTTTCGAGTAACCATCCGAATCGTTTTTTTGTTCTCCCAACGAATAATTCAATTCCCCAAACAACCACTTCGAGATCTGGATCTGATCAACTCTCTCCTGTGAATCTCTATTTGATGGAAGGGTTTCATGGAATTGAAACAGGGATCATCATTAATGGCATCTGGGTTCAAACCGTTCAGCCAATTTCTAACTCAACCGGCGTATCCGCTCACCTCTACTTTTCTGCAAAGCCTACTGATCTCTCCATAGTCCTGTATTGTTTCAAAATTCCTTGCTACTACACCATCTCCATTGACACTTCAAAAGGCTCCAATCTATACATCCAACGGCTTCCGGAAAAGCTGGTTGTCCAACAACTCAAAACACCACTAGAGCTAATTTAATGATTGCCATCGGCCTCCTAACCCCTCGTTCAAGCGGACCCGACTGCGT
>CAYWDR010000200.1:0-6394 GCA_964457075.1 uncultured Solibacteraceae bacterium | reverse complement strand
CACGATGTCACCGCATCGCGCTGCGCGGCTCTCCTTGCTGGATGGCGCGAATAGGAGCCAACAAAAGGCAGGTTTATACCGTTCCAGGCCCTTATCCCATCCGGCCCGCCTGGTAATCCGCCATGGCCTGCCGGATCTCGGCCTCCGAATTCATCACGAAGGGGCCGTAGCGCGCGATGGGCTCACCGAGGGGCTGCCCGGCGAGGAGCAGCGCGCTGAGCCCCGTTGCCGTGGAGAGGCGCAGCCCTCCCCCCTCGGATTTCAGCACCACGAGATCCGCCTCCTTCACGGGGCGCTCCGTGGGGCCCGCGGTTCCGGCCCCGCTGCGCACGTAGATCGCGGCGTTCCAGCCCTCGGGCAGGTCGTGCTCGAAGGTGGCGCCGGGCCCCAGTTCGAGGAAGGCGTAAGCGAAGGGACGGAGCTGGGGCACGGGCCCGGGGATTCCGTTCCAGGTGCCCGCCAGCACGCGCAGCGTGCCGCCCTGCACATCCACGCTGGGCACCTCAGGGGCCTGCACGTCCTGGTAGCCAGGCTCCATGCCCTTGAGTTCAGCGGGCAGATTGATCCAGAGCTGCAGGCCCTCGATGAGGCCTCCGGCCTCGCGTGCTTCGGGCACGGGCATCTCCGAATGCACGATGCCCGAGGCGGCGTTCATCCACTGGGCCCCGCCCGGCGCCAGGCGGCCGTGCCCGCCCCGGCTATCGCGATGCTCCATGGCCCCCTGCAAGAGGTAGGTGAGGGTCTGGAAGCCCCGATGGGGATGGTCGGGAATGCCGCCATCCTTGCCGGGCCCGAGGGCGATGGGACCGAAGTGATCCAGCAGGAGGAAGGGATCCAGCAGGGGCAGGCCGCGTGCGGGGATGGCCCGGCGGATGGGCATGCCATCGCCTTCCACGGCGGCGTGGGCGGGCACGACGAAGGCGACGTCGCGAAGGTTGGCGGGTCGAAGGATCAGCATGGTCGCCTCCTGGCTGGTTTTATTTTATGTGTTGTAACACCTTTTATCAATCCCTGTGATTGGAATCTTTCCTTCTGGACGTATCTTGGGGGCACCCCAGGAGGTCCCATGATCACCAAGGTGCTCGTCGGTGTCGACTTCTCCGAAGCCAGCCGCCAGGCCCTGGCCCGCGGGGCCGGATGGGCCGAGCGGTTGGGCGTTCCCCTGATCGCCATGCACGTGCTGCAACCCCCGGCTCCCATGCTGCCGGAGGCCCAGTTGGCCCTGCCCGACCCGGCCTGGCTCCAGGGCATGGAAGAGCATGCGCGGGCGCAGGTCGAGGGCTGGGTGCGAAGCTATCCCAATTCGGAGGCCCTCGTGAAGTGGGGCAGCCCCGCCGAGGAACTCGTCGCCGCCGCCGATAGGGACACCCTGCTCGTGGTCGCCCAGGTCGGCCATAGCGCCATCGAGCGCCTCCTCTTCGGAAGCACCGCCGCCCGGGTGACGAAGCACGCCCCCTGCGACGTGCTGGTGGTGCGGACCGATAAGGCGAAACGCTGATCCACCCGCTAGCTTCCCAGCACGCGATGCGCGGCGTGCTCGCCCAGCTTCCGGTAGGCCTCCCACTGGGCCTCATCGAAGAACTGATCCAGCGTGGGCTCATGGGGGAAGGCGGGGTGCTGGGCGTGGTAGTAGGCCACGTCCCGGGGCTCATCCCCGGTGAGGGCGGGCTTGAAGATCAACACGAGGCTTGAGCCTCCCTCGGGGTAGTCGATGCGGACGGCCGCGGCGTGGGCGAGGGAGGTGCCCTCCATGGATTCCTCGCGCAGCGACCAGGCACCCGCCTTGGATTCCCATTCGCCGCGGCGGAGGTGTTCCAGGGGCCCGAGGCTCGGCGCGTTCGCGAGGCCCAGCGCGCTCTGGAGATCCTCGCCCGCGGCCCGGATTTCATCCCCCTCCAGCACGGTCAGCTCCGCACGGAAATCCGCGCGCAGCTTCAGCGTGAGGTTGGCCAGATCGTCGAAGAGGTAGCCGGAGTCCTCGCCAGCGTCGCAGGCGAGGATGATGGGCACGCGACGCCGCGCGAGCTCGTAGATCGCGCTGTTCTCGAAATGGCCGCCGTCGCTGAGGTACCAATGCCGTTTGGCGGTGCCGGGAAAGCGGCCGCGCAACTCGTCCAACAGGTGGGCCTGCACGGGGAAGAGGCGGGAGAAGAATCCCTCCGCCCCGGGCGAGCGCAGGGATTCCCGGAGCTTCCAGCGATCCACGCCGCTCCACCACCAATAGCCGGTGCGCACGTTGAACATGCCGCAAAGCAGGCTGAGCCCCGCGCTGGTGCGGAATCCCATGCCGGTGCTGAAGGCCGCGCCGGATATCCCCAGCCACTGCCCGAGGCTGAGGGGTTCGGGGGCGTGAGGCCCCGCCGGGAACACGGACCAGGCCTGGGGATCCGCCTTGGGTGAGCCCTCCAGTTGCGGGCCGCCCTCCAGCCAGGTGGCGTGGTGCCGCACCCCCACGCTCAAGCCGGCGGGGCCCACGGCCATGCCGAGGCCCTTCCGGTCCCGCTGCTGCACCTGGGATTTACCATCCACCGTCTCGTTAACCGTGGTGAACACGAAGTGGAGGGGCCCGCCTTTTTCGAAGGGCCGGTACTGGACCCAAGGTAGGTCATCCCCCGTGAGGGCCTCGCGGATGCTCTGCCGCCGCCAGGCTTCGGTTCCGCCCTGTTCTCCACGCTCGGGATTGGTGGCGCCCAGGTAGGCCCGCGTGAGCCGCCGTTGGTAGAAGCTTCCCATGGCGCTGGCGTTGAGGAAGGAGCGGATGCCCCCGAATAGGAGGCTCAGGCCCAAGCTCACGCCCAGGGACCAGCCGAACCAGGTGCCGTGGGGCGCGGGCCGGCCTTCTCCTCCGGCGGAGGCCCACTCCAGGCTCAGGGGCTCGTCCGAAGGCAGGCGCAGCGAGGGGTGGTCCACCTCGATGGGCCTTCCCTTTTGGAGGATGAGCGGCGGGGCTCCCTTCACGGAGAACGAGATTTCCGGCGACTGCGCCGACGCGTTCCGCAGCAGGGTTCGCCCGATGGAGACGGCGCCCTCCGCCGGCCGCGGCGGATGGAACCCCCAGGCCAAGCCATGGGCCAGGGCGTTCAAGGCCACGAGGGCCACGGCTGCGAGCAGGAAGGCCGCCAGCCCGGCCATCAGGGAGAGGGGAAGGGAGATCTCCTCCCGCCGCTTGGGTAGCCGCTGAGCGGCCTGCTGGGCGGCCAGGGCCAGGGCCACCAACCCCCCGCCCACGCCCGCCGCCCATACCTTCAGCCCGCTCACGCCCTTCTCGGCGAGCACCGCGAAGATCGATTGGCCGAAGGAATCCACCAACCCCAAGGCCACGAGCACCACGGCCAGCGAGAGGGACCCGGCCATCCAGCTGGAGAGCCGCGCCCGGATGCCCTGGGCCCCGGAGAGGCGCTGCTCGGCGGAGGGCACCCGGGTTCGTCCCTGAAGGCCCCCCGCGGCATACAGCCAGATGAGCACCAGCACGGATTCAAGGGCGACCCCCGTGAGGGTGCGGGCCAATGAGGCGTTCTCCACCACCTGCCCGTAAGCCCAGCCGCCGGTGGCGGTGGCGAGGAGGAGGAGCCCCAACCCCAGCAGTGGGTTGCTATCGCGGCCCTTCGGGGGATCCGGCGTGGTGACCATCCAATAGGCCCAGCCCAGCGGGAGGGTGGCCGTGGCGAACACCGCCATGGGCGCCAGGATCCAGGGACTCCACCAGAGGCGGCTTCCGGGGCCGGGCCACCACAGGCCCGCATGAGCGAAGAGCCGCCCATTCATGAGAAGGAAGGCCGCGAGCACGAGCATGCCGAGCACCACCTGAAGCGCCACCCAATTCCGCAGGTAGATGGCACCCATGAGCGTGCCGTCGGCGGATCCCGTGGGCGCCAGGTAGTATCCGTTCTCCCGCAACCAGCGCACGGGACGCGCCTCGGAATGGCCGTTGCTCGCCAGCCCCTCCGACACCTCGCCGGGACCCGAGGCCCGGTTGAACCAGGCGCCGAGGAAACTGCCGATGTAGCCACCCCCGCTCACGGTGCTGAGCAGATCCACCCGCGGCAGCACCTTGGTCCGGGCCAGCGCCTGGAGCACACCCAGGCAGAAGGTGGCGCTGCGGATGCCGCCGCCGGAGAGGGCGAGCCCCACCGCGGGGGCGCCCTCCGGAATGGGAAGCAGCTCCCTCACCCGCTCCCGCCGGGCGCGGATGAAGGCATTCTCCTTTCGGGCGAGGGACTCGGGATATTCCCCCTCCCGGGGGCGAAGGATTTCGGAGCCGGGGATCGGTTCGGTGGGCGCGGGCTGGGCCATGGAGCATCACCATGCACGCCTCGTCATCATGCCTTGATGATCAAGACACGCGGATGAACCATTCCGAAGGCGTTGCTCAGCAGTATTTGCCGTTTCAAACTGAAGTCAACGGCATGCGAGGGACGATCAGCTTGCGGCCACGGATCGATGCGGCATTTCCACCCGCTCATCGGGGTTGGCCCGGAGGATTTCCCGGAAGCATTCGATATGGTCGAGAAAGATATCGCAGAGCCGGGGGTCGAAGTGGTCGCCGCTCCGTTCGCGGATGAAGGCCTCCACCTCGGGATCGGGCCAGGGGTCCTTGTAGTGGCGCTTGTTCGAGAGTGCGTCGAACACGTCCACGATGGCGGTGATGCGGGCCTCAACGGGGATCTGCTCGCCGGCGAGGCCATTCGGATACCCCGTGCCATCCCACTTCTCATGGTGGGCCACGGAGATCCGGGCCCCCATCTGGATGAAGGGCACCTTGGACCCCTTGAGGATCTGGGCGCCCATGGTGGTGTGCCGGCGCATGAGGATCCATTCCTCATCGGTGAGGGAGCCTGGCTTTTGCAGGATGGCGTCGGGCACGCCGATCTTGCCGATGTCGTGCATGGGCGCGGCGGATTCGATGCACTCCACCTCTTCGATGCCCCACCCCAGGATGCGGGCCATCTCGGCGGCATAGAGGCCGATGCGCTTGACGTGCATCCCCGTTTCCTGATCCCGGTGCTCGCTGGCGGCCACGAGGCGGAAGGCGATCTCGGCGCGGCTGTGGCGGATCTCCTCGGTTTGTTCGCGCACCTTTTCCTGCAGGACTTCCTCCCGATCCCGGAAATCGATCTCGAGCATGCGGCGGCGCAGGGCGCCATTCACCTGCACGATGATGTCGCGGGGCTGGAAGGGCTTGAGCACGTAGCCGAAGGCGCCGAGGTGCAGGCAGTCGATGGCCGTGGTGGTGTCGTCCATGGCGCTCACCATGACGACGGCCACCTCGGGAAAGCGAGGCTGCACATGGCGCACGAGGTCGAGGCCGCTCTCGCCGGGGAGCTGGATATCGCAAAGCACCAGATCCACGGCGTGTTCGCCGAGCAGCGTGATGGCCTTGGCGATGCTGTCGGCCTCCAGCACCCGGTAGCCCTCCTTGGAGAGGATGGCCTTCAGCGTGAGCCGGATCATGGCGAGATCATCCACGATCAGGACCGTGGTGTCCGCGGGACGGATCTCGATATCACGGTAGCTCATGACTAGACGCTTAACGGCCTCCGCCCGGTGGAACTGAAATCCAAGGTAGTCAAGACTCCAGCATAGGCGAGTTGCGGTGCCATTTCGGCGAGCCCTTGCGGGTCGATCCCGTGCGCGCCTCAAGGAACTCCGCGAGCATGAGATCCAGGCCCCGCGTCAGGGCCTGATGGGCCGCGTCCCGGGTGTCATAAGGCAGGCCCGGCAGCGCCTCCTGCTGCAGCAGGGCCAAGGCCTCAAGCCGGCCGGCGAGGATGGGATCCATCGGGATGCTCAGGGGTTCCATCTGCGGCCTCCGGATCACTGACCTATATACGGCGTGCGGGCCCAAGGTGTTGAGCCCCGGGGGGAGTCCGCCCCGGGCAGGGGCGAAAAACGAGGGGGGGTAGCCGAATTCGCGGGCTGGTCAGCGCGCCCAATCCAGGCTGTCAGCCTTTGCCTGGTAATGGGCGCCCAGCTCCAAGGCCACGGCGCGTTCCGCCAGTTCCAAGGCCTCGTGGAACTGCCCCAGTTCCGAGTGGGCCTGAATGCCCCGTTCGAAGCAGGTGAGGGATTCCAGGAGGGCGCGATAGCCGTGTGGAAATTCGACCTCGAGATCCGGAAGGTGCTTGAGCGCCATGGCGACGCTGCCGGCGCAATCCTCCCATGCGCCCACCTGCGCCTGGGCGTCGGCCATCCGATCGTAGGCCACGGCCTTCACCGCGTTGGGCAGGTTCACCTGCCCCTCGAAGACACGGCGCAGGTACTTCAAGGCCGAGTCTGGACCACTAAAGGCCGCCTCCTTATGACCTGCAAGCAGGTCATCGAGGGTGTCCTTCACGGACTTGCGGACGGGTTCGGGGCGTCGGGCCATGGGGTTCCATTCAGTGGTTTTACTGAA
>CAYWDR010000199.1:0-6428 GCA_964457075.1 uncultured Solibacteraceae bacterium | reverse complement strand
CCATGTTGCCGGAATACGAAAAATAGCCGATCGCGCCGGCATAGGGGCCCCGCTTCTCCGTCGCAGGCTTGGCGCAGGCTTTGAAGGACGTCCTTTACCCCCTGGAGTTCCAGCAGGCGCTCCATGAGGGCGTGGATCTTGTGGTCCAACAGCGTCTTCATGGAGGCGCAGGCCCGCTCGTCGCGGATATCCGTGTGGAGGAGCACCTTGATTTCCTCCAGGATGAAGCCGCTGCGCTGGGCCTGCTTGATGAAGCGCAGGGTCTCTATGGATCCGGCGTCGTAGAGCCGATAGCCCTTGGCTGTCTTGCCCACCGGCATCAGGAGGCCCATGCGCTCGTAGAGCCGCACCGTCTGGTCGCTCACCCCGCAGGCCTTGGTGAGGTCGCCCATTTTCAGATGTCCGTCGTCCATGGCGACCTCCTGAGAGCAAGGCTAATGTCCGTACCTTGGTACAGAGTCAAGGGGCGTCTGAAGCTTTTTTTGGCCCCTTGACTCTCCACTCGCATGGATGCCGACCCTTGGGTTTGGAGATTGGGTTCAAAAGGCCACTCCCAGGGAGCGCACCATGGCCGGTCAACGAAAGATCGAGATCTTCAGCGCGGGCTGCCCAGCCTGCCGGAATACGGTGGAACTGCTTCGCGGGCTGGCCTGCCCATCCTGCGAGGTGACCGTGCTGGATATGCAGGATCCCCAGGTGGCCCGCCGGGCCGAGGAGGGCGTGTCCATGAATGGAACGGAAGGGCTCCGGATCGGTGATCTATCCCAAAAAACGGGATTGGCTGTCCGAACCCTCCGCTATTACGCCGATCAGGGCCTATTCGGGAAGCTGATCCGCACGAAAAAGGGCTACCGGCTCTTCCCCGTGGAGGCCGTGGAATGGGTACGCCTGCTGCTCGCGGCCCAGGCCGCCGGTTTCAGCCTCCAAGAGATCCGCGCCATGCTGGGGGCCCTGCGTCAGGGCGGCGTCTGCTGCCGGAACATGCGGGCGGCCTTATCGGATCGGCTGGGATCGGTGCGGGCCCAGATCCAAGAACTGGAGGCCCTGGCAAACCGCCTCGCCGCCACCTTGGAAACCCCGGATGGCGCGGAGGGCCCGCTTCCATGCAGCCTGGCCTCCCGCCTCGTGGTTGAAACGCCCGCGGATCGCCCGGCTACGACCGTTCATTGAACGGTTCAGAATTGGAAACGCACACTCAAGTGCAACGTTTTGTCCCCCCGCAAGGCTTGACCACGCAGGCGCTGATGAACGGGGAACTGCCAGGCGGCTTCGAGGATGGCGCGGCGTCCCACCCATTGCAGCCCCGGCGCCAGATAGAGGCTCGTCCCGCCTGAATCGGGATCCAGCACCCCGTTCAACCGGTTCGCCCCGCGCCACACGGCGTTGGTTTCCAGTACGGCGTAGAGGTAGGAGGGCACGCCCTTCTGGCCGTGACCATGCCAGATCCGCTTCTGAAAGGAGCCTTCCAGGCGCCCCTCATCCCCGGCCTTGAAGCCCTCGGCTTCGTTCCGGCGCTGGTAGGTGGCCGAAACATCCCATTCCCACTTCAGGGTCTGCCATGTGAAGACGAGCCCGGCCATGGGATCCCAGGATCCGCTGCCCGGCTGCATGGGGGGCGGCAGGGGACCCAAGGCGTCGCCTTTGTGGCGGGCTCCCGTGGGCGCCTTGAGGCCCACCAGCGTGGCCAGGCGGAGGGTTTCCCCGGGCCGGTCGATCTGAAGCTCCGTGTGGCGCAGGAAAAGGGAAAGATCCCCGATCCCCCTCACCTCCCGGCGGCCCATGGCGGTATCGACGCGCACATCCACCGTCGGCAGCATGCCCATGAGCGTCCATTTGGGATCGAGGCCGTATACGAGCACGCTGGGTGCCATGAAGGCCCGCAGATCGCGATTGAGGGGGCTGGGGTCATCACTGGCCCGCATCCGCATCAGCCCCTGACGGAAGACGAAATGGCCGGAGGCCACGGGCAGGGCCGTATTAAAGGTGATGGGGCCCGCCACGAGAGGAAGGCCAGCGAGACCGAGGGAACGAATCCAGGCGCGCATATCACACCCACCCCAACCGCTCGGCCAAGGGGAAGGCGAGGTAGGCCATCGTGAAGCCGAGGAGGAAGAGGATCGTCGAAACCCAGAGCAGGGCCCGGCTGAAGCGTCCCGCGGTCTCGCAGGCCGATTCACCGCCGCCGACGGCGCAGGCCGAGACGGGACGGTGGCGTTCCAGGATCCAGTTCAGGGCGAGCAGGGCCCCCGCGCCCAGGAAGACCCAGGCCTTGTGCCGGGTCAGCGTCACCAGGCCCGGCACGGATGAAACCGCGCCCGCCACCACGGCCCCCATTCCGAGGGTGACCAACAGCGTGGGGAGGGCGCAGCACAGCAGGGTGCCCGTGGAGGTGAAGAGGGAAAGAAGGGCCAGGGCCTTCGATCGCATCAGCGGGCCTCCTCGACTTCCTCCACGCTGAGTTGCCATCGCCCGGCCACCCGGGTCGCTTCCCCGCTCAGGATCACGCTGCGCTTCCCGGCCGCCGCCAGAGGATGGAGACGGCCGATGCTGCGCCCTCCACTCAGGGGAAGCGCCTTGCCTTCACCCAGCTCAAGGCTCCACCGGTCCCCGGAACCCTGAAGGGTCCCTTGGAGCTTCATATGGATGACCCGTGGGCTGAAGCCCGCGTCCCGCACCGCCTTGTCCAGGGATTCAGGGAGCAGGGCCTCCTTGGACTCCAAGCGGGCCAGGCCCGTGGCCAGGTCCACCTTGATGTTGGAGGCGCTTGGTAGGGCCTGGAGCTTCTTTTCGAGCCCCCGCACGCAGAAGGGGCAGGACAGGCCGTCCACGCGCACTTCGTAATGGGCCACGCCCTCCATGGCGCAGGCGGGCGTGAAGGCGAGGGCCAGGATGGCCGCGGGAATGAGGTCAATCTTTCTCATAGGGATCCTCCTGCCCCCAACGTCGGTCTCCACCTGGATGGAAGGTCAAGGGCGGTTTTGAAAAGGCCAGGCGAGAAGGCTCCCGAGGCCGCGATCCGGCACGCCCCGCAGGCCCGGCACGAGAGCGGCCTCGGGCTTCGCGCGGTAGGTCCCGAAGATCCGATCCCACCATGAAAAGCTGAATCCGAAATTGGAGTTGGCCTCAGGCGGGCGATCTGAATGATGGATGGCATGCATCCCGGGTGTGACGAAAACCCATCGCAGGGCCCGATCCGCCCCTTCGGGCATGCGGCCGTTGGCGTGGGTGAACAGGGCACCGAGGCTCAAGGTGAGTTCGAAGGCGAGCACGGCCAGGGGGGCGGCGCCGAGCAGCATCACCAGGGCCGCCTTGTAGGCCATGGAGAGCAGGATCTCAAGGGGGTGGAAGCGCACGGCCGTGCTCACGTCCAGATCCAGATCGGCATGGTGGACCCGATGCAGACGCCAAAACGCGGGCAGCGCGTGAGTGGCCACGTGCTGAGCGTAAATCCCCAAGTCCAGCAGGAAGAAGGCCAGGATTCCTCCCGCGATCGGATGAAGCTTGAGGGCATTGAAGACCCCCCATCCGTGGGTTCGCGCCCATCCCGCCACGCCAAAAGCCAAGGCCCCCACGGTGAACCTCACGAGGACCAGGCCGAGGACGCTCAGGCCAAGATTGGTGGACCAGCGGTGCCACCACGGGAGCCGCCGGGCCCGTCGAGGGGCGAAGGCCTCCCAGGCCAGGCATAGCCCTGCCACCCCGACGAAGGCACTCAAGCGGATCGCAGCTTCATGGCTCATGGCACTCCCGAGCCTGGGGTGCGGATCGAAGGCGGGATATGACGCACATCTTAATGTCACACCTGGCTTCCCCTGCTCACCCCAGGCCAAGACCCAGGGGGGTCCAGCCGGGAGCCCGGATGAAACCCATGCGCGATTCCCAGCGACGACGGGGCTGGATGGGGCGGGTCCTCGTGATCCTGGCCCTCCTCGCGTTCCTCGGATTGGGAAGTTGGTCCGTGACTCTGGTGCGCCACACCCGCGAGGTTCAGCAGTCCTTCGACCGGGCGGGGGGTCAGGCGGTGCAGATGACGGAGCTGCTGGATGGGCTCAACAAGCTGCACCAATCGGGCGCCAACGTCCTCCAAAGCTATGCCGTGGGGTACCAGCGCCTCGTGTTCGACAAACTATTCGATCTCTACCTCGCCAAGCGGCTCGCCCCCAAAATCCCATGGGACCCCTCCTGCAAGGACTGTCTCGATTCCCTCGACGGCGCGGTTCGCGCCCACCAGGCCCAGGCCCTGAAGGGGTTCGAGTTGGGGGAGAGGTGGGAGGCGCTCCCCCCGGGCGAGGCCAAGGAAGGGGCGCGGCGCGCCGTCTCGGAAGAACTGTTCCTCCTCGAGCAGCGCGAGGGCGCCGTGCTCAAGGCCTTCCAGGATCTCGAAGCCGCCAACCGGAAGCTCCTCGCGGAAGCCCTGCTGAATCATCAGCGCAACGCGGAGAATGTGCTCCTGTTCGCGGGCGTCACCCTCCTCCTCGCCCTCGGGCTGATGATCGTCGCCCTCATCGCATGGAAATTGACGCAGCGAAGCCGGATGGCGGAGCGCCTCACGCGGACCCTGATGGACGTGGTCCCGGATGGGCTCCTGGTCTGGGACGAGGGTGGGCTCATCATCAAGGTCAACCCGGCCGCCTCCAGTCTTCTGAACCAGTCCGAAGCGCGATTGGTCGGCCAGCCCATCACGCGCTGGCTCCCCCCTGATGCCTCCGAATGCCTGGGGGATCCCGCGTTGGCTCACGACGTGTCCTTTGCCCTGGGAGCGGAGCAGGGCCGTCCCATCCCCTTGGAAGCCTCCGCGGGCTGCCTTCGCACCCGGGAAGGGGTCGTCCATGTCGGCGTCTTCCGCGATATCACCCGGCGGCTCGAATCCGAACTCCGGATGCGCGAGGCCCAGAAGATGGAAGCCATCGGCGCCCTCGCCGCCGGCGTGGTCCATGATGTTCGAAACCTCCTGGCGCCCATCAGCCTGGCCGAGGAGATTCTTTCCGAAGAGCCCGGCCAGACACCAGCCGAACAACGCCTGCTGGGGCAGATCCACCGGAGCGCCGAGGCCGCGAATGCGCTCTTGAGCCAGCTCCTGCATATCGCCCGGAAGGAGGCCCCCGACCCCAAAGGCATCGTCGACGTACACGCCTGCATTGATGAATCCCTGGCCCTCATCCGCCTCAGCCTCGGGAAAGGCATTCAGGTGGAGACCTCCATGGAGGCCCATCCCGCCTCCGTGTCCGGCAGCCGGACGGAGCTGGTCCAGGTGTTCAGCAACCTCTTCATCAATGCGGCTCATGCCATGAACGGCGAAGGCCTGCTCACCGTGCGTAGCCTATCCACGGATTCGCAGCTTGAGGTATGCGTGAGCGATTCGGGCGGTGGGATGTCCCCCGATATTCGAGCCAGGATCTTCGAACCCTTGTTCACCACGAAGGGGAAGCACGGCACCGGGCTGGGCCTCTTCAACGTCAAGCAAATCATTGAAGGCATGCGAGGCACCATCGAAGTAGAGAGCGCCCCTGGGGCCGGAAGCGCCTTCACCCTTCGCATTCCCGTTGGGGGACCGATCAAGGGGCACTAGATCACCGCATTCCCCCTTGACCCATGGCCGCTCTGATCGTCCAATGGAGGGTACGGATGCCGAATGATCGACGCCATTGACCAAAAAATTCTGATGATCCTTCAGGACAATGCCCGGACCCCCAATGCGGAGGTCGCGCGTCAGTTGGGCATGGCGGCGTCGGCCATCTTCGAGCGGATCAAGAAGCTGGAGGAGCGCGGGGTGCTGCGGGCCTACACGGCGCAAATCGATCCGGCGGCGCTGGATCTTTCGCTGTTGGCCTTCGTTTCCGTGCGGACGGAAGATGCCGTGGGGACGGACTTCACGGCCCGCTCCCTCTCCCAGCGGCCCGAGGTGCAGGAGGTGCACCACGTGGCGGGCGAGGACTGCTACCTGGCGAAGGTCCGCGTGAAGGATACGGCCGCCCTCTCGAAGCTCATGAAGGAGCTCGGCGCCCTGCCCGGCGTGCGCGCCACCCGCACCACCATCGTGCTGGAGACGACGAAGGAATCCTTCGAGCTCCCCATCGCCCCGAAGCCACAAAAGCACCCCCGCAAGTAAGGAGCATCCATGAGCCTCAATCGCGTCATCGTCATGGGCCTCGGCAAGGTCGGCACCCTCGTGGCCACCCTGCTGCACGAGAGCCACTTCAAGGTCACCGGCGTGGACGCCGTGGAACGCAAGGGCCTGCCCTTCGCCACCACCGTGGCGAACCTCAGCGACCCCGCCTCCCTGCGCCCCCTGCTGGCCGAAGCCGATGCCGTCGTGAGCTGCCTGCCCTTCCATCTGAACCTGCCCCTCGCCAAGGAAGCACACGCCGCGGGTATCCACTACTTCGACCTCACGGAAGACGTGCCCACCACCAACGGCATCATCGAGC
>CAYWDR010000198.1:0-6429 GCA_964457075.1 uncultured Solibacteraceae bacterium | reverse complement strand
TGTCGGCCGCCGGTCTGCCTTCCGACCGCTTCGCGTTCGGAAGCAAGGTGGGAATTGATGCGACAAGGAAGAACAAGCCCTTCGACGACTACAAGCGGGAGTGGCCGAGGGATCTGACCTTCCCGGATGAAATCGTCGGGAGGGTGGAGAGACGCTGGAGAGAGTACGGCTTCTAACAAAACGGGCCGCGAATGCGGCCCGTTTTGTTAGCAAGGGTAAAGACTAAAAGCGAAAGGTGGCTCCGAGCTGGATGGAATTCACATTGCCTTCCCAGGCCTTGCCCTTCACGTAGCGGAGTTCTCCTCCGAAGGTCTTGTTGAACTGGTAGCCGAGGCCCGCAGAGAGAGCGAGCTTCGTGGTCTTTTCGGAACCGGAGTCGCTAAAGAAGCCCGTGGCGGTCGCATTCCATTCGACCTTCCACTGGGCGGCCGCGGCTCCAACCGTGAGGTAGACCCCTTCAGACTTCCCGCCGAAGTGGTAGAGGTAATCCATCCCCAGGGACATGCTGCTGAACTTCGTGCTGAAGGAGCCGAAGGCATCGGACTCCTTGCGCTCCGGATACCAGGTGGCATCGAAACGGGGGCGCAGCATGTGGCCACCGTTCAGATCCACGGCGAGGTGGGCCCCGAGGCCATAACCCAGCTTGCTATCCACGGCATCCTTGAGATCGCTCTGGGGCTGATTGAGGGTCACCTGCACACCGAAGCGGGGGCCTTCCTGAGCGGCCAGGCTGGTGCCGGCGAGGGCGAGGGTGGTGAGGGCGAGGGAACGAAGCTGCATGAAAACTCCTTGGGCCCATCCGGGGCCGTACTGTTTATGCAGATGAGGTGCCAACGGTTTATCTCGTAACACGATGGTTCCAAAGGGCCTTGAAACCCGTGGCATCCAGGCCCTTCCGACCTCCCGGGACCCTCGCCCTCCGTCAGTCGACGTGTTGCAGATCTAAACACCCTGTCGCAAGGAGCAACATGGCTCGCGAAAAAGGGCCCATCCGGGCCCTTTTTCGCGAGGGTGCTCCGACTCAAAACCGGAGGGTCGCCCCCAAACTCAAGGTGTCGCCGTTGTAGCCATTGCCCAGGCTGCTGTGCACGAAGCGGGCTTCGGTGCCGAACGCGTTGTTCCACTGGTAGCCCAGGCCCACGGCGATTCCCAGGTGCGTGGAATCGAAGTTCCGCTTCACGCCCGCCTGGCTCGTTTCATAGGACCACCGCACGGCGGAAAGCCCGCCCACGAAGTAGACGCCCGAGGTGTCCTTGCCCTCCACGAAGTAGAGGAAGTCGCCGCCCAGGTTCAGATTGGAGACCTTGTTCTTCGCGGGGAAGACATCCGTCTCCGCCCAGGTGTTGAAGTCGCCCCGGGCGCGGATCGCCATGCCCTCGCCGAGGGAAAACAGCGCATGCACGCCGGCGCCAACGCCCACCTTGCTATCCACGATGTCCTTGAGATCGCCCATGGGCAGGTTGGCCTGGACCTGGACGCCGAGCTTGACGTCCTGAGCGAGGACGGCCGTCGAAGCGAGGGCTAACGCGATGAGGGAATACCGCATGGAAACTCCTGTGAAGCCTTGTGGCCCTACCAGCATGCCTTACTTACCTCCCCCAAGAAAAAGGCGCCCCTGAGGGCGCCATTTTCTTGGGGGAACGGCAGGATCACGCGTCCTGGCGGATTTCCTTGAGGCGGCCGGCCTTGCCGAGCTTGGCGCGCAGGAAGTAGAGCTTGGCGCGGCGCACCTTGTTGTGGCGCAGCACTTCGAGCTTGTCGACGATGGGGCTGTTCAGGGGGAAGATGCGCTCGACGCCCACGCCGGACGCGATCTTGCGCACGGTAAAGGAGGCGCGCATGCCGCCGCCCTTGATGCCGATGACGGTGCCCTGGAAGATCTGGATGCGCTCCTTCTCGCCCTCGCGCACCTTCACGTGCACCTTCACGGTGTCGCCGGGGCCGATCTTGGGAAGGTCCTTGCGGAGCAGGCTCTGCTCCAGCTTGTCGATGATGTTCATGGATTCTCCTGTGGGCCAGCGGTCCAGCGGGACATGGCTCGAAGCCCCAAGGCGGGGGGAATGGATGAGTGTAGCAAAAAGGGCCGGAAGACCAAGGAAAAAGGCTAACCGCGAATGGCGCGAAGATACGCGAATAGGCTTAGGGAGGCGGTTGCGATTCGCGAACATTCGCGTCATTCGCGGTTAATCCCTTTCCAGCCTTTGGGTCTGGCCCGATCCCAATCCTCCGGGTGCTCCACCTGCCAGGCGCACCACTGTTCGGATCTGGGCAGATCGGCCCGGCGATCCCGGAGGTAGACCGCCCAAAGATCTGGACGGCGATCCCGGGTGCGCGCCATGGCCTCCCGGAGCCGCCATAGGCGGATGGCCTCGTGGTTGCCCCCCTTCAGCACCTCGGGGATGGGGCGGCCCTCGAAGATCTCGGGGCGGGTGTAGTGGGGGTGGTCCAGGAGGCCCGTGGCGAAGCTATCCGCCTCGGCGCTCCCGGCGTTGCCGAGCACGCCCGGCAGCCACCGGGCCACCGCGTCGATGAGGACGAGGGCGGGCAGCTCCCCCCCGCTCAGCACCACCTCGCCCACCTTGTACTCCCGGTCGATGCAGGCCTCCACGGCCCGCTGATCCAGCCCCTCGAAGCGGCTGCAAACGAGGATGAGCTGATCGAAGCCGGCGAGATCCACCACGGCGGCATGATCCAGGGGTGGCGCGGCGGGGCTGAAGTGGATGACGAGGTCCTTCCCTTCCCGGGGCACGGCGGCCAGCGTCTGCTGAAGCACCTCAGGGCGCAGCACCATGCCGGGGCCGCCGCCGTAGGGCGGAGCGTCCACGTGGCCGTGGGCGTTGCCCGCGAAGGGGCGGTAGCTGTGGGTGTGGAGGCCGTGGCCCAGCTCGCGGAAGGCCCGGCCCGTCACCCCCAGGCGGGCGGCCTCGAAGTACTCCGGGAGGAGGGTGAGGACGTCGAAGCGCATCAGCCCATCCGGCCCGTGAGCGCCGAGAAGACTTTTATTCCCCAATGCACGATCTGCTGGAAGAAGGCGGCGAAGTAGAGGGTCGTCACCAGGCTGAAGGCCCCGCCCAGCCAGGCCAGGAAAGGCCACTCCTCCAGCAGGGCGACGCCGATGAGGACGATGCCGATGGCCGGCAGCACGTTGGCGGCGGGCAGCACCACCGGCAGGGCCGCCAAGAATCCCGTCCAGGCCACCAGAAGGCCGAGGCCCCGGCCCTCGATCCGCCGCCGGGGCGTGTGCCGGGACCCCAGAAGCCGGATATAGCGCTCCACCGTGGCGAGGATTCCCTTGATCTTGCCCCGGTGCATCTCGTGGCTCTGGAGGCGCCGCGGGATCCATGGGTGCGGTTGCCCCCACAGCATCTGGGCCCCCAAGGCGATGGTCGCCAGATTCACCACGTTGGCCACCGCGGGGATGAAGGTCAGGATCCCGAGGAGGAGGATCGCGAAGCCGTAGGTCTGCTCTCCCGCGCGGTCCAGCAGCTCCCCGATGGAGACGGAGCCATCCTCCTCCAGCAGCTGCTGGAGGGCGAGGAAGAGGGGTTCCTGGGGTTCCTGCATAGGGGGCATCCGTTCCAAGAGGCTATCCTGACGCCGTGATTTCCGGCGCCCTCCCCTCCCGTTTTGAAGCCTTGAAAGTCAGGAGCTCCGCCCTGGCCCTCGAGGATTCCGCCGCCCGGAAAGCCCGCCTCAGGCGCCTCGCGAAGGTCTTCGACGCGCATCGAGGCCGGCTCGCCGAGGCGCTGCAGGCGGATCTGGGCCGCCATCCCATGGAATCGGAGCTGGTGGAGCTGCACCCCACGGGCGCCGAGTTCCGCCACGCCCTGCGCCGCGTAGAAGCCTGGATGAAGCCACGCCGCGTGGGCACGCCGCTGACGCTCCTGGGCACGCGATCTTGGATCCACCCTGAGCCCAAGGGCGTCGTGCTCGTGATGGCCCCTTGGAACTACCCCGTCTTCCTCCTCCTAGGCCCCCTCGTCGCGGCCCTCGCCGCGGGCAACGCCGTGATGCTGAAGCCCTCGGAAAAGGCCCCGGCCACGGAGGCCGCCCTGCTGGAGCTGCTGCGGGAGGCCTTTCCCGAGGGCGAAGTGGATGTAGCCACGGGTGGCCCCGAGGTGGCCGAGGCCCTGCTGGAGCTGCCCTGGAACCACGTCTTCTTCACCGGCAGCACGCGCCTCGGGCATAGGGTGATGGCCGCCGCCGCCCGCCACCTCACGCCGGTGTCGCTGGAGCTGGGCGGCAAAAGCCCCGCCATAATCACGGCCTCGGCCGATCTCGATCAGGCCGCCGCCCGTCTCGCCTGGGGCAAGCTTTTGAACGCGGGCCAGACCTGCGTGGCGCCGGACTACCTGCTCGTCCACGCGGACGTCCTCCCCGCCTTCCTGGAGCGCCTCAAGGCCCAGCTCACGGCCCAGGCCGGGACTTCCCCCCTCGAAAACGGGGACTTCGGCAGCCTCGTGGACGACGCCGCCTTCGCCAGGCTGCGCGCCCTGCTCGAGGGCGCCGTGGCCGCCGGGGCCACCGTGGCGCATGGCGGGGCCGGGGACGCGGCGCGGCGGCGCATGGAGCCCACCGTGCTCACGGGCGTGCCGTTGGATCACCCCCTCATGCGCGAGGAGATCTTCGGCCCCCTGCTGCCCGTCCTCGGCTATCGGGCGGACGCCGAAGCCCTGGCCGTGATCCGCGGCCTGGACGAACCCCTCTCCCTCTACGTCTTCGCCGGCTCTCGCGAGGAGGAAGGGGCTTGGCTCCGCCGCACTCGCGCGGGCGGCACGGGCCTGGGGCAAACGATCGTGCATCTGGCCAACCCCCACCTGCCCTTCGGCGGCCGGGGCCCCTCAGGCCTGGGCGCCTATCACGGCGAGCACGGGTTTTGGACCTTCAGCCACGCCCGGGCCGTGCTGCGCCAGGGCTGGCTGGAGCCCCTGAGCCTCTACCGCCCGCCCTACGGGGGCGCCTTCAAGCGTTTGGCCTTCCGGTTGCTGCGCTGGATGGAGTGAGCCTCAGGGGCGCTTCGGCCGGCCTTCCTTCACGAGCTGTCCGCAGGCCCCGGCCACGTCCTGGCCACGGCTGCGCCTCACGCTCACGGGTATCCGCTCCCGGGAGATGAGCTGGCAAAGCTCCTGGATCCGGGCCTCCGTGGGGGGCTCGTAGCCGCTCCCCTCGTGGGGATTGAAGGGGATGAGGTTCACCTTGGAAGGGAAGCGCTTGGCGTACTCCGCCAGCCTTCGCCCATCCTCCAGGCTGTCGGTGACGCCCTTGAGCAGCACATACTCCAGGGTGATGCGCTCGCCGCTTTGAAGGGGGAAGGCCCCGAGGGCGGCGGCCAGCGCCTCCAAATCCCAGGCCTTGTTCACGGGCATGATGCGGGAGCGGTACTCGTCGGTGGTGGCGTTCAGGCTCAGGGCGAGGCGGGGCCGCTTGGCGTAGGCGCCCATGCGCTCGATGCCGCTCACGAGGCCCGAGGTGGAAACGGTGATGCGCTTGGGGCTGAGGCCCAAACCCTTGGGGTCCGTGAGGATGTCGAAGGCGGCCATGACGTGGTCCAGGTTGTGGAGGGGCTCCCCCATGCCCATGAACACGAGATTGACGGGATCGGGTTCTCCATCCTCCCCCACGGGCCGCCCATGGTGGGCGAGCATGGCCATCACCTGGCCCACGATTTCCGCGGCCGTGAGGTTGCGGAGGATGCCCATCTGGCCCGTGGCGCAGAAGGTGCAGGCCATGGCGCAGCCCACCTGGCTGGAGAGGCAGAGCGTCGTCCGGTCGCGGTAGGGCATGTGTACACCCTCCACCTGCTTCCCATCCTCCAGCTCGAAGCCGTGCTTGGTGCTTCCGTCCTCGCTTTCGAGGCTTTGGAGGATGCGCGGCCATTCCAGCCGGGCTTCGGCCTGCAGCCGCTCCCGCAACCCCTTGGGCAGGTTCGTGAAGGCGGACCACTGCGTCCAGCCCTTGGCGTAGATCCCTTCGAAGAGCTGATCACCCCGGAAGGCGGGCTCGCCAAGGGCCACCGCCAGGGCCTTCAGGGCCGCGCGGCCCAAACCCGCCGCGTTGGACGGTCCGTCGAGGACCCGCTCGGGGGCGGGGCGATCCCAAAGTTCCACCCTCAGTCCAGGGAAATTCGAAAGGATTTCATCATCCGCTTGTCCTCTTCAGACCAAGTGCTGACACCGTCTTCCTGGGGCGAATCCAAGGGGGAGGCCTCCAGGCTGAGGGTGAGGTTGAAACCCAAGAGCCGGACTCGCTGGGCCAGCGCCCGGCATTCGGGATCCTCCGTCAGGGAACGGACGAGGGCTTCGCCCAACTCGCCCACCAATTCCGGCAGATCCTCGCGCGCGTCCATGGCGGCCCTCCGGATTTCAGTGTAAGGCAGGGCTTCGGGCTTCGGGCTTCGGGCTTCGGGCTTCGGGCTTCGGGCTTCGGGCT
>CAYWDR010000197.1:0-6470 GCA_964457075.1 uncultured Solibacteraceae bacterium | reverse complement strand
CGATGCCCGCGGCGCCAAAGGCCCGGGCCACTGCCGCGTCATGGGGCGTATCGGCGTTGGTGCGGACGGCCATCCGCTTGGATTCCATGCTCCAGTCCATGATCTTGCGGAATCGCTGGAAGGTCTCGCTGGCCTCGGCCTTGAGGGTGTGATCCACCAGCACCTGATTCACCTCGGAGGGGTGGGGGCTCAGCCGGCCGGCGAAAACCTCGCCGGTGCTGCCGTCGAGGCTGATCCAGTCGGTCTTGGCGTGAAGCACGCGGTCGCCCACTTTCAGGAGGCCGTGGCAGGGCGCTGGCCCCGCAGACGCAGGGCTTGCCCATGCCGCGCGCCACCACGGCCGCGTGGCTGGTCATGCCGCCGCGGGCCGTGAGGATGCCCTCGGCGGCCACCATGCCCGAAATATCTTCGGGGCTCGTCTCCACGCGCACGAGCACCACGGGGCCCGTCTTGGCCAGCTCCTCCGCGTCCTCGGCGGTGAGCGCGATGCGGCCCGTGGCGGCGCCGGGGCCGGCGTTGAGGCCCTTGGTCAGCAGCGCTCCCTCTCTCTGGAGGCGGGTCTTCTCCGAAGGGTTGAAGACGGGCGCCAGCAGTTGGCTGAGGCTGCCCGCGTCGATGCGCTTGAGGGCCGTGGCGTGATCGATGAGGCCTTCCTCGACCATATCGATGGCGATGCGGATGCCCGCGAGAGCCGTGCGCTTGCCCGTACGGGTCTGCAGCATGTAGAGCTTGCCCCGCTCGATGGTGAACTCGATATCCTGCATCTCCTTGAAGTGGTGCTCCAGGCGCGAGGAGATGGCGATGAGTTCTTCGAAGGCCGCGGGCATGGCCTCTTCCAGGCTACGCAAGCCCGTGCCCGCCGCCTGCATGCTGGTGATGGGTTGGGGCGTGCGGATGCCCGCCACCACGTCCTCGCCTTGGGCGTTGATGAGGTACTCGCCGTAGAAGCGCTTCTCGCCCGTGGAGGGGTCGCGGGTGAACGCCACGCCCGTGCCGCAGTCGTCGCCCATGTTGCCGAAGACCATGCTCTGCACGTTGACGGCCGTACCCCAGTCGTCGGCGAATCGGTTGAGCTTGCGGTAGGTGACGGCGCGGGGCGTGTTCCAGCTTTCGAAGACGGCGCGGATGGCGCCCCAGAGCTGTTCCATGGGGTCCTGGGGGAAGGGCTTCCCCGTCTCCTCATGGACGATTTCCTTGAAGGCGCCGACGAGGGTTCTCCAATCCTCGGCGGCGAGGGCGGTATCCAGGTGCTTGCCCAGGCGATCCTTGGCGCGCTCCAGCTCCGCCTCGAAGAGGGCATGCTCCACGTTCAGCACCACGTTGGCGTACATGGTGATGAAGCGCCGGTAGCTATCCCAGGCGAAGCGCGGATTGCCGCTGGCCTTCTCCAGAGCCTGCACGGTGGCGTCGTTGAGGCCCAGGTTGAGGACGGTATCCATCATGCCCGGCATGGAAACGCGCGCGCCGCTTCGCACGGAGAGCAGGAGGGGCAGCCCCTCCGTCGCTCCGAACTTCAACCCGCGGGCGCCCTCCAACCAGCGCAGGGCGGCCACGGCGTCGCGCTTCAGCGCCTCGGAGAGCTGGCGTCCGTTCGCGTAATAGGCCGTGCACTGCTCCGTGGTGAGCGTGAAGCCCGGCGGCACGGGGATGCCCAAGGACGCCATCTCCGCCAGGTTGCAGCCCTTGCCCCCCAGGAGGTTCCGCATGGTGGCGTTGCCCTCGTTGCGATCGGCGCCGAAGCAGTAGACGAGCTGGGTCATGGGGCCCTCAAGTGGATGAGCCAGGATAGCCCAGTGCCCCGTGGCCTTCATTCCCGGATGAACTGGGCCCCCGGAACATTCTCCTGCAGCCATTCACGGGCGATCTCGAGCATCTCGGCATCCCGGAACTGGAACCAGGCCTGGCGAAGGTCGGGGAACTCCAGAAGGGCGTCCTTGAAGCTTCGGAAGGGCTTCCGGTGGCGAAGGGCGGCGGCCAGGACGTTCCTGGGACGGCCTTCCGGGAGCCCTTCCAAAAAGGCTTCCATGATCGCGAAGGAGCGGAAGGATTCCAGGGGAGGGATGGGAAGGTAATGGAAGTCCTCGTCAGGGCCCCCTGTCACTTCAAGGGGTTCATCTTCCGATGCGAAACGGACTTCCCCCGTTTCCAGATCGAGGAACCAGCCCATCTCCGAGAAGTTGAATTCCAAGGCCTCCACCAGATCGTCGGCCTTGACTCGCAGATGGCCAAAATCCGTCATCCTCGCCCTCCATTCCGCCCAACTGCACGCTTCAGCTCACCTCCAACACCGCCAGCCCATCCTGCCGCAAACTGCGCCCCTGCACGAGGACGACGTCCCCCACCTGATAGGGCCGGCGTCGGCGGCCGAAGGCGGGGGGGAAGACGACGGACTCCGCGAGGCCCGTCTCGTCCTCGAAGGTGACGAACTGCATGGCGTCGCCCTTGGACGTGGTCACCTGCTTGTCGGCCACGACGAGGGCCCAGAAGCGGAGGAAGCGGCCCGGCGTGAGTACGTCCTGGGCGCGGTTGGGGCCGCCGCTCTTGCGAATGCGGGCGAGGGCCGCCGGATGCACTTCGAGCGTGAGGCCCATGAGCTCCAGTTCCAGATCCGCCCGATCGAAGGGATCGGTGGGCCGGGGGCGCAGGCCCGGCGGCACGCCGCCCAACCGCTGCCATAGCAGGCGGGTGCGGTCACCATCCGGCGCCCAGAGGTCGAAGGCGCCCGCCGATCCCAGGGCCTCCATCGTGGGGATGGAGAGGGTCACGCGTTCCAGCAGCTCGTCGAGAGAACCGAAGGGGCCGCGCTCGGCGCGATCCTTGAGCAGGGCTTCGACTTCGCCAGCATGGGCGCCGGTGATGGCCATGAGCCCCACGCGCAGCGCGCCTTCGCCCTCCGCGCTGTAGAAGAGGCTGGAGGCGTTCACGTCGGGCCCGCGTACGACGATGCGATGACGCCGGGCGTCGCCCAGGTAGGCGATGGCGGGGTAGAAACCGCCCTGGTTGGTGATGACGGAGGCGAAGAACACGGCCGGGTGGTGGGCCTTGACCCAGGCGCTCAAAAAGCTCACTTGGGCGTAGCTGGCGCTGTGCGGCTTGCAGAAGGAGTATCCGGTGAAGGTGCGGATCATGTCCCAGGCCTCCTCCACCACCTTCGGCGCCACGCCCCGGGCGGCGCAGCCTGTCCGGAATTCCCCTTCGAAGATCGGCAATTTTTCGTGGCATTCCGGCTTGCCCAGCAGCTTGCGCAATTGATCCGCGCGGTGGTGGGTCCATCCCGCCAGCTCCACGCAGACCAGGATCACGTCCTCCTGGTAGATCAGCACGCCGAAGCTTTCAGAGAGGAGGTTGGCGAAGACGGGATGCGAGGGCACGAATATCTCTTCGCCGCGGGCTCGCTTCACGTAGCGATCCACCCACCGGTAGGCCGCGGGGCGGATGAGGCTGGAGTGGATGACGAGGGTTTCGAAATCCCCCTTCCCAACCCGCTGCTGTAACTGGCGCGTGGCGGGGCTCTCCACGTAGAAGACGCCGATGCTATCGCCCCGGGCCAGCAGATCCTGGGTGGCCGGGTCCTTCCGCGCCTCCGCGCCCAGGGCCACCGGGTTCTCGAGCCCTAGGGCCTCGAGGGCGTCGCGGATCACCGCCAAGCTGCGGTTCCCCAGCAGATCGATCTTCACGAGGCCATAGTTCTCCACGCCTTCCTTATCCCAGACGGTGATGGAGACGCCCTCCTTGGCTGGCGCGGGTTGGAAGGCCACGTGTTCCCAAAGGGGCCCCGGCGTGATGACGACGCCACCCGGATGCACGGAGAACTGTTGGAAGTGGCCTTTGATGGCCTGGGCCTGGAGGCGGATGGCCGTCCAGGGATGGTTCGGATCCAAGTCCCCCAGGCCGCCGTGCCAGCCCATGCTCCGTTGGCTCATGGCCTTCAGCTCCTCCGGCGGCCGCCCGTGGGCCAGGGCCACGGCCCGCAGGGCGGATCGGGTCTTGAAGAAGACGTGATTGGCCACCATGGCCACGCGCTCGGCGCCGTAGCGCTCGAAGACCCGGAGGATGACCTCGTTGCGTTCGTCCCAGGCGAAGTCGATGTCCATGTCCGGCGGATCCACTCGCTCCGGCGTGAGGAAGCGCTCGAAGAGGAGGTTCGTGTCCACCGGGTCCACGTTGCTCAGCTCCAGGGCGTAGCTCACGAGGGAAGCGGCGCCGCTTCCGCGGCCGCAGATGCCCGCTCTCAAGGTCCCCGCGCGCACGAGATCCTGCACGAGGAGGAAGTAGGAGGCGAACCCCTTGTCGCGGATCAGCGGCAGCTCCTGGGCCAGCCGGGCTTCGATATCTCCCTTGACGGGGTGCTTTTGCAGCCCTTCCCGGACGCGCTGGACGAGCACCTCCTACAAGTCCGCACCCTCCAGCCCCAGCGGCGCCGCGTTGACCCAGTGGTCCTTCGTCGCGGCGTTCCAGGGGATGGACCATGCGGAGGCTCGTTCCAGGAGTTTCGTGGTTTGGCGTGCGATGGCGGGTTCCCCCCCGGGAAAGCGGGCTTCCCACACCGCGCGATGGACGGCGGCCTCCGCGGGCTTCCACGAGGGTTCCGTGCGTGGAAGGGTGCTCTGGCCGGCGATGGCGCGCTTCAGGCGATGCAGCTCCAGCCCCTGAGGCGTGCAGAAACGTAGCACCTGGGGCGCAGCCACGGGCAGCCCTTCGGCAAGGCACGCTTGGGCTTCCCGCGCGCGGCTTGGATGGGCGAGCAGCACGGCCTCGAGCCCTTCGCGTCGCAGCAGATCCAGCCCTTCCCGGCGTTCGGCGAGGAGCAGGCAATCGCCCGGTGGTTCCCCTTCCCGGCCATGGGCCTGGTTCGTGAGGAGGCGATTCAGGGCACCGTAGCCTTTCGCGCTGAGCGGCAGGGCGCCGAAGGCTTGGCCGCGCCAATCGAAACGGCACCCCAAGTGCAGCCGCAGCTCGGAAGGCCCGGGCCCCAGCCCCTCGAAGGACTCATGGCCATGACCCAGGGACTCCAGCTCCCGCGCCCAGTCCAACTCGTCCCGCAGTTTCGGATAGCCCTGCATGCCCTTGTCCCAAAGCACCAGATCCCGGTAACCGAGGCGCCCGGTGAGCTTCAGCAGCGTTTTCGCGGTGTAGATGCCCTCGCCCACGCTGAAATCGGAAATGGCGAGAAGGAAGCTCACGTCGAGGCCCTCAGCGCAGGGCCTGGGGTGAGGCCGCCGTAGGGGATGCCCTCCTCCGCGGCCAGCCAGCCAGGCCGCACCTCCGCCTCAGGGAAGCGCCGGCGGAGGCGGGCCAGGGCCCGTTCCAGGCGATCCAGGCGCGCGTCGCCCAGGGCCTGGAAGAGCCCCACGGCCTGCCCCAGCCCCCACCGGATGCGCAGTTCCAGACGATGCACCAACATCCGCCGCGTGGCCGCGCTCCGGAAAGCGGCCTCCACCGCCGGCGCCAGCGCCAGCGGCGGCGCCATCAGGGTTTCGGCGGGCGCGATCCAGCGGTGGGGCTGGGCGTCCGCGTCCCACCAGAGGAGCGTCAACGCCCGGGGTGAACGGATCTCATCCCAGAGCAGCTTCAAGATCCAGCGGGCGAGCGGCACTTCTTCGGGCAGGCAGGAGGGTTCGAGGCGCCAACGGTGCGTGCTGCGCCCCTGGGGTTCCGTCAGCAAGGGGAGGCGCGGACGATCTTCCCCGCGAACCCGGGCACGGAGTTTCGGGGCCTCATCGGGATGGACCAGCTGCGAAAGGGTCGGCAGGGGGATGGGCTGGAGGTCGCCCAGGCTCCGCAGGCCCAGGCGCCGGAAGCGCCACAACCAGCGGGGCGCCAGCTCCGGAAGGCGCTGGAGGGGGCGGGGCGCCAGGAAACCCAATTCGGAACCCGCGTCGACGTTCACGAAGGGTTCCCCCAATCGGGAAGCAAAGCCCGCGGCCGTGGCGCTGAGGGAGAGCCCGCCCTGGCTGTCCCAGCCGTAGGAGCTATGAAGCTCCCGCTGGATGCGCCGGGCCGCATCCTGTGGCGCGCCATAGAGGCGCTGGGTGCCCTGGAGCTCCACCAAAGCCTCGCCCATGCGAGCCACAAGCCCCTGAGGCGTCCACTGTTGGAGGAAATCCCGGAAGCAGCCCTGGGCCTCCCACCACGTGTGAGGCGCAGGGTCCAGCACCCGGAGGCTTCGCACCCGCTGAAGGGCCATGTCCATGGGATCCCCGGGCCGCAGGCCTTCGGCCCGCGCCCGGGCGTTGAGCAGCCAGAGGGTGGCCACCCGGCCATCGTGTGGGCTCAGGAACGCGAGGGGCCGATCCCGCAAAGCCCCATCCCGCTGCGCCGCCAGCTGAAAAGGAAGCTCGGGAACCCACATCGCCAGCATCCGATCCTCCTCGCCTGGGGGATCAAGTATGACGAATTTTTAGCGAAAATCAATCTGCGATTTTCCGCGGCGATGCCGCAGAAAATCGCAGGGGGTTAAACAAACCTGC